>SVGQ01000032.1 GCA_015056245.1 Clostridiales bacterium
CAAGAGCCAGAAGGGCATGCAGAACCTGAACCACCTGATTTCCGACTCCAACCTGAAATACTTCTACCGCCACCCCAACATGCCCCGGCACAAGATTCAGGAGTACCGGGAGGGCCTCATCATCGGCAGCGCCTGCGAGGCGGGCGAATTGTTCCGGGCCATTGCCGACGGCAAGCCGGAGGAGGAGATCGAGCGCATCGCCGCTTTCTACGACTATCTGGAGATCCAGCCCATCGGCAACAACCAGTTCATGATCCGCAACGGTTCCGCCAGAGATGAAGAACATCTGCGGGATTTCAACCGGCGCATCGTAGCCCTTGGCGAAAAGCTGGGAAAACCCGTGGTCGCCACCGGCGACGTGCACTTCCTCAACCCGGAGGATGCCATCTACCGCACCATTCTGCAGGCCGGTCTGGGCTTTGACGATTGCGACAACCAGCCGCCCCTGTACTTCAAAACCACCGACGAAATGCTGGAGGAATTCAGCTATCTGGGCCGTGAAAAAGCCTACGAGGTGGTCATCCAGAACCCGAAAATGATCGCCAATATGGTGGACGAATTGCGCCTCTTCCCCAAGCATCCCGAGGGCAAGGATACCTTCCAGCCCTTCTGGCCCGATGCTGCCGACGACATCCAGAGCCGTTCCTGGAACACCGCCAAGGCCCTCTACGGCGATCCCCTGCCGGAACTGATCCAAAAGCGGCTGGAAAAGGAACTGGGTTCCATCATCGGCTACGGCTTCGGCACCCTGTACTCCATCGCCCAGAAGCTGGTGAGCAAGTCCCTCAGCGACGGCTATCTGGTGGGCAGCCGCGGTTCGGTTGGTTCCAGTTTCGTTGCCACCATGTGCGGCATCACGGAGGTCAATCCCCTGCCGCCCCACTACCGCTGCGACCACTGCCACAAGATGTTCCTGACCCCGCCGGAGCTTGCCAGCGTTGGCGTTGACCTGCCCGACAAGGATTGCGAGATCTGCGGCAACAAGCTGGCAAAGGACGGCTTCGACATTCCTTTTGAAGTGTTCCTTGGCTTCAAGGGCGACAAGGTGCCCGATATCGACCTGAACTTCTCCGGCGAATACCAGCCCCGGGCCCATGCCTACATCGAAGAGCTGTTCGGCGAGGGCTACGTGTACCGCGCCGGCACCATCAGCGGTCTGGCGGAAAAAACCGCTTTCGGTTTTGCTGCCAAGTATCTGGAAGAGCGGGGCATTCCTGCCGGGCGCGCCCACAAGGAACGTCTGGCGGCGGGCTGCGTGGGCGTAAAGCGCACCACAGGCCAGCATCCGGGCGGCATCGTGGTGCTGCCCAAGGAGTACGATATCTGCCAGTTCACCGCCATCCAGCACCCGGCAGACGATATCGAAGGCTCCACCCTGACCACCCACTTCGACTTCAACTCCATGCACGACATTCTGGTGAAGCTGGACTGTCTGGGCCACGACGATCCCACCATGATCCACCGTCTGGAGGAGCTGACCGGGGTCAACTTCAAACAGATCCCGCTGGATGACCAGAAGGTGATGAGCCTGTTCTCCAAGCCCGACGCGCTGGGCGTTACCGAGGAGGACATCATGTGGGAGACCGGCACGCTGGGCATCCCCGAGTTCGGCACAGGCTTCGTCCGCGGCCTTTTGATGGAAACCCGCCCCACCACCATGGAGGAGCTGGTGCGTATCTCCGGCCTCAGCCACGGCACCGACGTGTGGCTGGGCAACGCCCAGGAGATCATCCGTTCCGGCAAGGCCAAGCTGGCCCAGTGCTTCTGCACCCGCGACGACATCATGAACTTCCTCATCTCCAAGGGCATGCAGGAAAAAATGAGCTTTGACATCATGGAATCCGTCCGTAAGGGCAAAGGCCTCAAGCCCGAGTGGGAGGAAGCCATGCAGGAGCACGATGTACCCGAATGGGCCATCGAAAGCTGCAAAAAGATCAAGTACATGTTCCCCCGGGGCCATGCCGTTGCCTACGTGACCATGGGTCTGCGGGTGGCATGGTACAAGGTGTACCGGCCTCAAGCCTACTACGCCGCTTACTTCACCATCCGCGGCGACGGCTTCGATGCCGCCCGCATGCTGCTCAGCGTGCAGACCCTCCGGGACCGTCTCACCGATTTCGCCAACCGGGAAGAAAAGATGAGCGTGCGCGAAAAGCAGGAGGAAAACGCCTACCGCATGCTGCTGGAAATGCAGATGCGGGGCATCCGCATGCTGCCGGTAGATCTGTACAAGAGCCACCTGAACCGCTTCCTCATCGAAGGCGACGACCTGCGATGCCCCTTCACCTCCATCTCCGGTTTCCCGGAAGCTGCCGCTCAGGGCATCATCGATGCCCGGGATCCGGACAAGCCCTTCATCAGCATCGAAGACCTGAAAACCCGCGCCCATGTGGGTTCCAGTGCTGTTGAAGCCCTGCGCAACCAGGGCGCGCTGGAAGGCCTGCCCGAGAGCAGTCAGGTGGATCTGTTCTCGCTGATGGGGTGAGGAACCAATGAACACAAGGAGTACCCGCCTATGACCAAGCGTATGACCCCTTCCGAATGGCTGTCTCTGGGCGCGCTGCTGCTGGCGCTGCTGTTGTCCTTTGCGGTGGTGTGTTCCGTCAGCCAGAACCTGTTTGACAGCGATACCAGCTCCGACCTTGTCTATGCCCATCATCTGGCTCACGGCGGCGATTTTATCAGCCGGAACTGGTGCTACTCCACGGAGATCCGCGTAGTAGCCACCGACCTGATCTTTACGCCCCTGTTCATGCTTTTTGATGACTGGAGCGTGGTGCGCACCATCGGCACCATGCTGTTGCAGCTGATCCTGCTGGCAAGCTATTACGCCCTCACCCGGGCCTGCCGCATGGGGCGCAAGGCGTTCTTTCTGGGCGGCGCGCTGATGCTGATGCCGGTATCGGTCACCTATGGGCGCATTGTGCTGTACCACACCTACTACATGCAGTACCTGATTCTGGGCCTGTTGATGACTGCCGGGCTGATCAAAATGCTGCGCTGTCTGGAGGAAGGAAAGAAGAGCGCCTTCTGGCTGCACCTGTTCCTGTTTGTGCTGCTGACGTGGCTCAGCAGCCTGTCCGGCTACCGGCAGATGGCGGTGACCCACGTGCCGCTGGCGCTGATGGCAGTGATCTGGCTGTGGCGGGCCGCCAACCGCCGGGATGACCTGCGGGCTTTGCAGACCCTGCTGGTCATCGGCGCAGGGGTGATCGCCGGCTGCGTGGGATTGCTGATCAACGCCAAATTACAGGAAGTGGCATCCTTCTCCAGCTTTTCGGAGATCGGCCTCACCTTCATTCCCGCTGACAAGCTGATGAACCTGCTCTATGGCCTGCTGCATCTCTTTGGCTTCCGCCGGGGCGTCAATCTTCTGACCATCACCGGCATCCTGTCCGTGCTGGGCGTGGTGGTGGCGATCTTCTGCCTTTTGCACAGCTGCCGGGCTGCCATCAGCAAGGAACGCCAGCCTACGCTGGCCAGGCAGGCCGTCAACGACCTGCTGCCCTGCTCGCTGGCGGTCTTGTGCCTGCTGATGTTCCTCACCGAGGAAAACACCGAGCCGGAGCGCTATCTGCTCCCCTACGCCTTCTGGTACATTCCCCTGCTGGCCCAGCTGATGACCACTCAGCCAGACCGGGAAAGCACCCTGTCCCTTGGCAGAATCCAGCTACCCCAGTGGCTCACCCCCAAAAAGGTGATCCTGTATGTGCTGTGGGGCATCTGCCTGCTGAATGGTCTTCTCAATATGCGCTCCTTCCTGCGGCCCGAGGCCTTTGGTCAGACCTACGAAGGGCTGGATCAGCGCAACCCGGCGCAGGTGATGGAATTCCGGGAGCCGGTTCAGTTTTTGCAGGAAAACGGCTACGATCTGGGTTATGGCCCCCACTGGAACGCCAACGTGCTCACCGAAATGACCGACGGGCAGCTGCCCATGGTTGCCATCCGCCGCACCGAGGCCACCGATGCCGCCACCTTCGGCATCACCTATGTGGACTGGCTCACCCTGCGCTCCAACCGGGAGCTGCCCACGGAAAAGCCGTTCCTGATGCTGCTGCATGAGAATGCAGCGTGGATTCAGGGCACGGTGTTTGAGCCGCTGGTGGCGGAAGCCTACCGCAACGATCAATATGTGATCTTCGATATCGTGGATCATGCAGCATTCCGGGAGGCCTTGCAGCAGCGGTACGGGCTGTAAGGTGCAATCCATCAAAAAATGCCCTGCGCTTCATTTGTGCGAAGCGCAGGGCTTTTCAAACTGTCGATAAATCCATATATTCCGAGCGAAGCCGCACATCTTGCGCGTTCCGCGCTCGCTGCGCTTGCGCTTTTGCGTTGCGGCGCAGGTTCGTGGGGTTCCACCCCACACCCCGGCAGGGGGATGATCCCCCTGCACCCCGCTCATTTTCCTTCCAATTCCTCCGGATGCTCGGCAAAATAATGCACCTCGAAGTAGTACTTCATATAGCGCACAGCGCCATACTTGCCCTGCCAGGGAAGCTTGTCATCCTTGAATACATAGGGCCGCTCCATGATGGGCTTAATCTCCGTCACATCGCTGTCGGTGACCCGGATATATTCCTCCCGCTCTGCCATCTGCCGCCGGAAGGATGCCGCCTCACCGGTGAGCATGGACTTGGTGGCGCTGATGGAGGAAGTATTCATAATGGTGACGGAGAACCCGCCCAGCCCCAGAAGGAGCAGGCACAGCGCCAGATACAGCGCCGTATACCGCTGCCCCAGCTTGCCGGTAGCCTGCCGGGCAGCCTTGGCTTCATCGCTTTCCTGCTTTTCCAGCCAGCGGATGAAGCTGCCCTCCAGATAAAGCACACTGCCGATGATCATCAAAAGGAAGTACAGCCACAGCACGTTCAGGTATCTGCCGGTATCGTACCCGTAGGAAGAGTACACACCCGGCACCATAGCGGCAGAGAACAATCCGTAACCGGTAATGAACCACAGCAGGGGGTGCTTAAAGCTGAGACCGCTTTCCTTCAAAGGCTTCCACATGGCAGGCACGATCAGCATCAGCATGGCAAACAGATGCGGTGACAGCCACTTGCCCGTCATATCGAAAGAATCCAGAATGGACACGATCACTGCTGCGATGGGATTCATGGGTTCGCCCACTTTATCCTGCCGGATGGCATTCCCCGGGGAGATGGCGAAAATGATCAGCACCACCGCCAGCACCACCAGCGCATACACAAAGTAGGGACGGCTCTTGCTCCTGGCAGCAAAAGCCCATACCGCCAGCAGCGCCACCAGCAGCGTTCCGCCCAGCAGCGTGCTGTATTCCACCGCGCCCACACAAGCGCAGCACACCGTGATCCAGAAGATGCGCCAGGCAGCCCGGCCCCGGCTCTGGGGCAGATGGCAGCGGGTCAGAAGGCCCAGCAGAGAAAGCAGCATCAACGCAGAGAATGTGTGATTAGAACCCGCATGCCAGTACACACCTTCGCCAATGCAGGGCATAAACTGCAGCACAAGGATCATCACCGCAGTATAGACGATCCAGAAGGTGGCCTTGTCCGCGCCGATCCACCTGACCACAACGCCCTTGAGCAAATACCCCACGCACAGGCAAACCAGCGCCAGCATGTACCAGTTATTGAGGAAATACAAGTCCAAACTGAAGATCAGCGCATTGGTGGCGTTGAAAATCGGATGCATGAACAAGCCAAAATGCGTCAGGTAATCGCTGGTCATCTTTGCCAGAATGGCCTTCACCGTGGCAAGGGGCGAATGGGTGCGCACCCATGTGACGCTGGCCTCTGCGGTGTAGGCGAAGTCATCGTCTGCCGGATAGTTAAAAAAGGCTACCAGTACCAGCGGAATCAGCATCAATATGAAAACAGCGACACAGACCTTCGCCAGTGTCTCCCGGCTCAAGCCCCACCGGTTGCTTTTCAAAAGCGGCGTTTCCACTCCAGCCAGCCAGCATTTCCGGTCCGGCTTCTGAGAAGCTGCATTTTCCACAGAATCACCACCATTTTCCAAAGTGGTTTGATTGTAGCAAATGCATCCTCCCTTGTCAAATACAGCCCCTCCCGGCGCATACCTGCAATCTTTTTTCATTTTTCTGATTTTTTCGGGAACCAACCTCTCCACTGGCTCGTTTATTCTGTATGAAAGGCACACGGAACCCATTCACCGGGCCTGACGAAAGGAGAGCGACCTATGAAGAAGTTTGTATCCCTGTTTGCGGCCCTCATGCTGGCTGTGGCTGCCCCCCTGTCCGTTTGGGCAGAAGAACCCCTGAAACCCTACGAAGGACTCGTTACGGAAGTCTTCGACGGCGGCTTTTTAATGGAAGATACCCAGATGGGCCTGTTGCAGGTCAACACTGATGAAAATACCGTACTGGACGGCATCCTGAGCATTCAGCCCATCGAAGCGGGCATGTATGTGCTGGTGGACCACAACGGCATGATGGCCCGCAGCATTCCCCCGCAGGTCTACGGCATGCGGGTGGGCTGCTACACCCTCAACGGCATTGCGGGCGAGATCACCCCTGAGGGCGTACTGCTGACCGGTGACCCCAACTTCGGCGAAGTATTCGTACAGATGACTCCCACCATGGCCAATGTATTCCCCGGCGTACCCATGCTGGTGTACTATGACGGCGTGATCACCATGAGCCTGCCCGGCAAAGTCAATGCCCGCTATGTGGTGGTGCCGGAGCTGACGGGCGTGGTCAGCGAAAAGGACGGTGCAGGTTTCACTCTTACCGATGAAGCCGGTAACGCCTACCGCATCCTCACCAGCGATGCGCTGCTGGTTGGTCAGTTGGCAGCCAACAGCGAAGCGCCCCTGCCCGGTTCTCCTGAAGCGGAGACTCTGGCAGCAGAAGGCACCGATGTGGCGGTGGATGAAGCAGTAGCATCTGCCAAAACCAGCAACGAGACTGCCGCCGGCGAAAACACCGGAGCGGACAAAACCGCCGAAGCCCCTGCAGCGGAAGAAGCAACCGCTGACGAAGCTGCGGACAAAGACACCCAGCTGCTCCACGATGAGGTCATCGCCGCTCAGCCGGAAGGCGCTTTCATCTCCTGGGGCGACGGAGACACCGTCACCGTTTATCATCAGGGCCCAATGGATGCACAGTCCGGCGCAGAGCTGATCGCCCTTGGCCTGCTGGTACACCGCTGAGCTTATTTTCACTGCCGGATGGTATGTCCATCCGGCGGTCAGGTTGTCAAAAAAGGGGAAGGTGCAGGAAACTCAGTTTCCTGCCGGGTGTGGGCAGAGCCCACAAAACCTTGCGCCGCAGCGCTTTTCAGCAAGCACAGCGAGCACCGTAGGTGCAAGATGTGCGACTTTTGAACAAAAGTATGGGTTTTTCAACAGTCTGACTGCCGGATGGTATGCCCATCCGGCGGTTTTTTTGTTTTCTCCTGAAACCCATGTCATCCCTGCGCGCCTTGGTTGACAATACTTTTCGATATGCTATACTAAACCGTAGATTTTCCATTCAATCGAGGTGATTCCCGGATGACCCGGTTTCTGCTTCTTTTTCTGATGCTGGGCCCAGCCTGCCTGATCACTGCTGTCAGTAAGCAAAAGCGTACCGAAGAAGTGCTTGCACCCGCCTGCATCGCTGTGATTCTGGTATTATATTTCTTTTATACGGTCAATCAGCTGCTGATCGGTTTTTATGCAGCCATTGCCCTGCTGCTGGGCTGCTGGGCTGCCGGATTGTGGCTGCACCTGCGCCGCATTTCCAAAGAGAAGCTGGCCCGCTTCCTGACCCCCGGCGCAGCGGTATTTTTTGTGGCGATGATCGTGATCTGGCTGATCACCCGCAGGTCCCAGACCCGCCTGTGGGACGAGCTGCGCCTGTGGTCCGGCGTACCCAAGATCCTGTTCTATACCAATCAATTGCAGCTGGGGCCGGATTGCTTCACTTACTTTGAGATGCAGTCCTATTACCCCGGCATCATCCTGTTCCAATATTTCTTCCAGAGGCTGGGTTCCGCCTTCAATGAGAACGGCCTGTTTTTTGCCTATGCTTTCCTCGGGCTGACCCTGATGATCCCCTGCTGCCGCAATCTGCGCTGGAATAAGGGCTGGTGGATCCCCGTGCTGGCCTTCCTGCTGGTATTGCTGCCCTGTACCTTTGCCAATGGTATGGGCGATATGAATGTTTATTATTACTCCATCTACATCGATGGCCTGCTGGGCATTGCCTTTGCCTACAGCCTTTTCTGCATCTGGCAGATGAGATGCCGGCAGGGATCGTTTGAGAAGACCGCCTATGTGCTGTCCCTGTGCCTTTTGACCCTGCTCAAGGACAGCGGCCTGTTGCTGGTGGTACTCTCCATGGTCATCTGCCTGATCCTCTGCCGCAAGCAAAAGGGCATCCTGCCGCTGTTGCTGATCGCTGCAGCAGCGGTAGCAGTGGTGGCGGGTATCTGGAAGATCCTGCTCCATGTGCATAACGTGTATAACCACATCGGCTTCCGGGACAGTCCTCTGCGCATCCTCACCGAAGGCACCCTTTCCGACAGGCAGCTCAACGCCATCGATACCTTCTTCAACACCTACCTGCTGCGCAAGGATCTGACAGGCACTCGCTACCCCAGCCTGTGGTTGCCCACGCCCTTCCGGCGTACATGGGTCTACTTCACGCTGTTCTTTGCCGGATGGAGCCTGCTGCTATGGTTGCTTTTCCGCCGGAAAGGCCAGCCGGTGGGCGGGCTGCTGATCGGTCTGATGGTCAGCAATGTGGTGTATCAGATCAGCCTTTTGGTGCTGTACATCTGTGCCATGCCCCATGTGCCCTCCTATGTGCGCTACAGCAGCACCCTGAATCAGGCCATGATGAACTTGCTGAGCATGCTTTCGCTGGAGTTGCTCATCACCCATCCTGTTTCCCAGCGGGTAAAAGCAGCGTTTGCCACGATCGGACTGATCATCGCTCTCAGCTGCAGCTATGAGTTCCCCTACATGTCCTATGCGCCTGCAGAGGATCCCGTCAACAGCGGCATGCATCATGTGGCCCAGATCACCTGGCAGCTGCCGGAACGGACAGACGATGAAACCATCGATCTGTTCGTGGTGCAGGACAGCATGCCCGGCGTGAATCATCATCAGATCTATTTCCGTCTGATCGAGGACAACATCCGGGTCAAGAGTTATTTCCCGGAGGTACGCCCCGAGAGGGATTATCCGGATGCACAGGCATGGATGGAGCATTTGCTTGCCGAAGACTATGATTATGTGTATCTGGAAAGCTTCACCCCCTCTTTTGAAAAAAAGATGAGTCCGCTGTTCGGCGGCGAAGCGCCGGAAAGCTATCGTCTCTACACCGTAACCCCGGAAGGCCTCGTCAAAACCTCACCATCGTTCACGCCCACCCCCTTCATGGGCGAGCAGCAGGAAGAGGAATAACCCCATCCCCAACCATACAGCCCCATTTCCACACCGGTTCTCACCGGTAGGAAACGGGGCTCAGACTGTCGAAAAACCCATGGAGGTATTGGAGGGCCGCAGCCCTCCAATTGCCAAACCGAAACCAGCGACATGCGCGGTGGTTTCGGAACCCTTGCGAAGCAAGGGATTCCTATCGCCGTTTGCCGCCCGGCGAGCCGTAGGCTCGTAGGCAAACGGTGCATAACTCGTCAAAAAAGCCGCCGCAGGCGTGTTTTTTGACGACCTGAGCCCCGTTTCCACGCCGGTTCTCACCGGCAGGAAACGGGGCTTTGTTTCATCAGCCATTGTTTTGCTTTTTCATTTCTTCCAGCGCCCTCTCCAGCGGCACACACTCCGCATACCGCCGGGGCCACATCCACTCATTATGGTATCGGTAACTCTCCTCGCCGGTCAGGTATGGGCTATCGGTGGTGGTATTCCCGCCCTCTGGCACGATCATCCGAAAGCCGTGTTCGAAGCCGCACTTGACCGTGGCATCAATGCAATAATCCGTTTGCAGACCGCACACCATCAGTTCCGTTTCCCCGGCAGTTCGCAGATACGCCAAAAGGCCGGTATCCCGGAAGGGGCTGTTGATCGTTTTATCAAACACTTTTTCCCCGGGCAGAGGGGCAAAAGCTTCATACACCTCATAGCCGGGCTTGCCCGGGGTAAGAGGCTGGTCTGCTCCGTCATCATGGCGGATGTAGATCACCTCCACTCCGCTTTCCCGGGCCGTACGGATCAGCCCGGCGACCGTATCCACAAAACGGTCGAAGGCGTACAGCGCAGATGTTGTGATCAACGTCTGGGCATCCACAACCAGCAGTTTCATCAGGATCCTCCTTTCGGTGAAAACAGCCGCACCGGGCGGTGCGGCTGCAAGGAATAGCGTTTTTTCCGTGCGCGTGGGACTGCTCTATGCGGCGGTACGATCCGCGGCGGCCTGCGTATCCCGGAAGATCTTCATCAGGAACAGGATCGCTGCCGTAGCCAGCACCGCTTCCGCCACCAGCTGGGCATAGGCCAGACCATACATAGGAATGAGCCGGTTCAGCAGTAGAAGGGCAGGGATCTCCAGCACGATCTTGCGCAGGAAGGCGAACAGAAGCGCCCGCTTGCCCATGCCGCAAGCCTGAAACACACCCACTGCCATAAAGTCCATGCACAGGAAGGGCTGCGCCAGACAGAGCCCCCGCATGAAGGCCGCGCCGTAGCGGATGATGGTCTCATTCTCCATAAACAGGCTCACGATCTGCCGGGCAAAGAGGAAGTACAGCACCGTCATCAGGATCATGATGGCCTGAGAAGCCTTGGTGGTGTACAGGGTAGCCTCCTTCATGCGTCCAGCCTTCCGGGCGGCGAAGTTGTAGCCGATCAGGGGCATCACACCCTGAGAAATCCCCATGGCTACATAGCAGGGGATCATGGTGGTTTTCTGGGCAATACCCATGGCAGCCACAGCCTCCGCGCCGTAGGACGCGATGGCATTGGTCATGACCGTCATGCCGGTCACATTCAGCAGGTTCTGAATGGAGGCAGGAATGCCCACCCCCAGAATACCGGCAACCAGCTTGCGGTTGGGCCGGAAGGCCTTAAGGCTGATGCATACCAGCGTCTTGCCCCGGCGAACCGCGATGAGCACCAGAAAATACGCACAGGCAACGCAGTTGGACAGGAAGGTGGCAAAGCCAGCGCCTGCCGCCCCCATTTGAAGCCCCAGAATGCAGATGGGGTCAAGGATGATGTTGAGCAGGCAGCCGCTCATGGTGCCGATGCTGGCATGGAGCGTGGCCCCTTCCGAACGGAACAGGTAGGCCATCACCACATTCAGGATGGAGGGCACCGCGCCGAACAGGGCGGTCCATTTCAGGTATTCGGCGGTGGGAGACAGCGTATCGCCGCTGGCTCCCAGCAGCCGCAACAGCGGGCCATTCAGCAGCGCCACCATCAGGGAAAACAGCAGGCCGCTAATCAACGCGCAGTAAAAACCAAAGGAAGAGGCGCGGCGCACGGTTTCGTGGTCGCGCACGCCCAAAGCCCGGCTCATCATGCTGGAAGCGCCCACGCCGAACAGGTTGTTGATGGCATTGAAAGCCAGCAGCACCGGCCCAGCCAGCGTTACCGCAGCATTCTGCAGGGGATCGTTCAGCATGCCCACAAAGTAGGTGTCCGCCAGATTGTATAGAATCATTACAAGCGAGGACAGGATGGTAGGTACCGCCAGCGTCCACACGGCTTTGGGGATGGGCATGCTTTCAAAGAGTTCTGTTTTTTCGACTTTCATGGCTTAGCGTGCCAGCTGATAGATGGCAAGCACATCCTGCCAGTACAGCTTCTTCAGGCCGCCGATGGGATGCTCCTGTCCAAAGCATTCATGGGTGGCCTTACGGGCCATTTCTTCCAGCCGGTCCTCGCCGATGCCCAACTCGCTCAGGGTGGTGGGCTGACCGATGGAACGGAAGAAGGCGCGCAGCTTGTCGATGCCTTCCATGATGATGTCTTCCGGCTGACGGTAGGAGCCGTCCACGCCCATCACCTTGGTGGCGAACTGGACGAACATACCCACGTTATCCTTCCACACATATTCCATCCAGGCGGGGGTCAGCACGGCAAGGCCAGCACCGTGAGCCACATCGTAGATGGCGCTCAGCTCATGCTCCATGTTATGGCAGCCCCAGTCCTGCTCGCGACCGCAGCCCACCAGGCCGTTGTGGGCTACCGTGCCAGCGAAGCCGATCTCGCTCCAGGCATTGTAATCCTCAGCATTCTTGAGCACCTTGGGAGCATTGTGCATGATGGTACGCAGCACGGTTTCGCACAGACCGTCGGTCAGCTCCACATGGGTGGTATTGGTGAAGTAACGCTCGAACACATGGCTCATCATATCGGTAACGCCGTTGGCTACCTGATTCTTGGGCAAGGTGTAGAACAGCTCCGGGTTCATCACGCTGATGAGGGGACGCAGCTTGGCGCTGCCGTAGCCGTACTTGAGGGCCTTTTCTTCGTTGGTGATAACAGTATCGCCGCTGGCTTCGCTGCCGGCAGCGGGGATGGTGAGAATGATGGCGACGGGCAGCGCCTTTTCGATGGCCTTGCCGGTCTCGTACATATCCCACACATTGCCGTCATAGTACACGCCCATGGCGATGCACTTGGCAGAGTCGATCACGCTGCCGCCGCCCACCGCCAGGATCAGGTCCACGTTTTCGCGCTTGCACAGCTCAATACCTTCCTGAGCCAATGCCAGACGGGGATTGGGCTTCACTCCGCCCAGCTCCACAAATTCCACACCCGCCTCGTTCAAAGAGGCCACCACCCGGTCATACAGGCCGCTTTTTTTGATGCTGCCGCCGCCGTAGTGGAGCAGCACTTTCTTGGCGTGGGGTTTCAGGGTCTGACCGATGGTGTTCTCGGTGCCTTTGCCGAAGATCAGGCGCGCAGGAGAGTAAAATTCAAAGTTTTGCATGGTTGGTGTCTCCTTTCCAGATTCAGAAAAACAATGGTTGCTATACAATGATCACCAATGGAAATCGTCCCCTGCGGAAGGGGGCGGAGGGAATGGAGGTTACAGCGCGTCCGCTTGCACCGGCTTTGCTGCAATGCCCACCAGCAGCGGCGTCATGGCAACAACCGGCAGGAAGTAACGGAAATAATCGTTGACCGGGCTGACACAGCACACAACAAGGCTCAGCAGCGCAGGCGCGAACAGGCACAGAGCAAGCCGACGCTTCTGCCGCATCAGGGACAAAGCCGCCCCTGCCAAAGTCCATGTATAGAAGGCGCAGCAGTACAACAGGCTCGCCAGCGGGATATGCCGCCAGCCCCGGGCAAAGGCAGCCGTCAGCAACCGGAGGCTCTCCGGGACGGGCTGGTATACATGCACCAGCCGTGGATCATCCCCCATCTGGTTGATGTAATTCTCGAACACCAGACGGCTGCCCGCCTGATTGTTGTAGGTTTTCCCTTCCATTTTGGGGGTGAAGCTGTAATAACTGACATTGCCTGCAAAGAACGCCTCCGCATAGGTCAGCGGATACTTTTTCAGCATGGACCACCACGCCTGCCGGTACGGGATGAGCGCTTCCTTTTGGATCGTCTCGTCCTGTCCATAAAAACGGAAGGTGTACTTGACCGGGTCGGAGATCCACGGTTCGTACAGCTTCGGCAGATTGGCGGCATCCAGCACATGATCAATGGCAGCGTATTCCTCCGGGGTGACCGTGTCCCCGTGATCCCGAAGCGCCCTTGCGCTTTGCTGGAACAGCGGGGAGTACAGCGCAGAGCCGGTATCATCGGTAATGCCGAGCCCCGGCACCAGCACATAGCTGAACAGCAGGGCAGCCGCAGAGGCGCTCAAGGCGCAAATCGCCACATTTCTGCGCACAGTCTGCCAGAAGGCTCCCGCTTCCTTATGCCGGAAAAGCAGCATCAGCACTGCCATGGGAAGCACTGCGATCAATCCGTTGGGACGGATGGTGCAGGCCAGCAGGCCAAAGAGGAAAACCTCCATGCAGAACCAGAAGCGGAAGCGGCAGGGGGAGGCCTCTTCCCAGCCCAGCAGCGCTTCTGCACAGCGCACCAGATACAGCCCCAGCGCAGCCACATACAGGGTATCCTTGCCCACAAACTGAACATATCCGCCCCAAAGAGGCGTCAATGCAAAGAAGGCAAGCACCCCCAGACGAAAGACCCGGTTCAGGCCGCGGCGGCGCAGGAATGTCAGCATCTGCGCAGCCATGTAGGCCAACAGCGTCATTTGCAGAAGCACATACAGCAGAATGCCCAGATTGTCGCTGCCCACCAGCCGTCCCAGCCAGATGCAGCTGCCGAACAGCCAGGTCGCCAGCACGCCATGCCAGGCGTTCATAGGCCGCAGGCCAAAAAACATCTGAGCCGACTCTCCCAGATCCCAGCACACCGTGCCGGGAAAAAACACCAGCACATACGGCAGCCAGCACAGGCAGCATACCAGCCACAGGGCCAAACCCTCATGCTGGCGCGCCCAGCGCAGCATCTTCTGCCAAACGCCCGCGGGCTGTGCTGTTTCCGGGGCAGCAGCATCAACATTGCATGCCGCGGCCTTGCTTAATGCTCCATTCTCCAGCAGATGACTCAGCCAGCCGAAAGCCGCCATCATGGGCAAAGCCTGCCCAAGGGCCTTGAGCAGGGTCAGCGCAAGCTGCACAGGGCTTTTGAGCATAGCCCAGCTGTCGTAGGCAAACAAAAGGCCGCCAAGCACGTTCACCAGCCCGAAAACCAAACCGGAGATCACCTGCAGAAAGCTCAGACGCACCTTAAGCCGGTGATATACGTGAAAAAAGAGCAAACCAAAGCATACCGCCAGCGCACACCACAGATAGCTGGTGGCGCTGGCAGGCGGTTCACTCATGCCCACATAGCCTTCCGCACCCACCACAAAGCTCATGGCGCACAGGATTCCCGCCACGGCGCACAGAACGTTGGAGCCCCGCGCAAGAAGGGCGCGGAAACGGCTATCATTCTTCATTTATTTCTTCTCCTTGTCATTGAGCAGGTTGAGGATGTTCAGATTGATCTCAAACAGCTGCCGGTGCTTCTTGGCAACGGTATCCAGAATCAGGCCGCATACCAGCAGCATCAGCGCGATGGTGGCAGACACGCCGGATACGATCAAGGTGGGGAAACGGGGCACCAGACCGGTTTGCAGATATTCCACCAGCACCGGCACAAACAGCACCGCCGCCAGCACAAACACCACAGCCGCCATCCAGCCAAAAAAGCGCATGGGCTTGTATTCCTTGAGCAGACGCACAATGGTGCGCAGTACCTTGAAGCCGTCAGAATAGGTATTCAGCTTGCTTTCGCTGCCGTCGGGACGGTCCCGGTACTCCACCGGCACGCTGACCACGCTCAGGTTCTTATCCAGCGCATGAATGGTCATTTCCGTTTCGATCTCAAAACCCTTGCTCAGCACCGGGAAGGATTTGACAAACTGATAGCTGAATGCCCGGTAGCCGGTCATGATGTCGGTAATCTCTCCCTGAAAGAAGGAATTCACCAACCCTCTGACCATCCGGTTGCCCAGATTGTGGAACGGACGCTTGTTCTCCGTAAAATAGGTGGCGGAAAGCCGGTCGCCCACCACCATATCCACATGCTTCTCCAGCACCAGATCCACCATCTCCCGGGCATTTTCGCTGGGATAGGTATCATCGCCGTCGATCATCAGATAGCAATCAGCGTTGATCTCCCGGAACATGGTACGGATCACATTGCCCTTGCCCTGACGTGTCTCATAGCGCACAATGGCTCCCGCCTGACGGGCGATCTCATCGGTGCCGTCGCTGGAATTGTTGTCATATACGTAAATATCCGCTTCCGGCAAAGCTGCGCGGTAATCTGCCACCACTTTGGCGATGGTCTTTGCTTCATTGTAGCAGGGAATCAATACGGCAACTTTCATCTGTAAACCTCCACGTGAGCAGAATCAGCACAGGTTACTCCTGATGATAACATCCGCGCTGGGGAATGTCAATCAATCCACCATGCTCCCGGCATTGGCAGACGCAGAAGATCCCCCGGCAAAGCTTGACCTCAGCCGGGTGTACGTGTTATCTTAAAGGGTAAGGATTCCCCCTATTTTTCAAGCAACAACGAGGTGCCCGCCATGAGTGAATCCAGCAACCAGCGAAACCGCCGCCGCAGCGAGAGAGCCCAGCAGCTCTACAACGCCCGGATGATGCCTGACGCAGAGGACACCGCTTCCTACGAAGCCGCCCCTGTACAGGACCGTGCGGCTGCGCGCCGTCAAGCCTATGAGCAGCGGCTCACCGAGCCTGTCAAGCCCGCTGATCCCATCCAGCCGGTCAGCGTACAGGGATATGATGAAAGCCGCTTTACCCCCAATGAATCCACCGGTCTGACCCAGCCCGTCCCGCCTGCCAGCGTGCGCGGGTACGATGCCAGCCGTTTCACCCCCAACGAGGCCACCGGTGCCACCTTCCCTGTCCGCGCTGCCGCGCCCGCTCCTGCTTTCGCCCAGCCGGAAGATGAGCCGGAGCAGCCCGGCAACCGGCAGCCTGCCAGTAGCGGGAACACAGCCTTCGCTATTGACAGCGCGCCTGAACCCTCTGCAGAACGGGCTGCACTGGCTGCCAATCTGTCTGCCTACTATCGCCGGGCCGCCAATGTATCCGCACAGGAGGACATGGATCCCTTCACACAGCTGGACTGGTCCCTGCCCGAGGAAGAACCTCAGCCGGAAGCAGAGGAAGATCCCACAGCCAATGTGAAGCTGTACCGCATGCAGGAAGCCAGCTGGGCTCAGGAAGAGCGCCAGACCATGCTCAGCGGCGAGGATGCCGACGGCTATCAGGTCAAAACCGAAGAACAGCGTCAGCCTGCCAAGCGCCGCCGTAAAAAGCGCCTGATCCGCCGCACCCTGATCGGACTGGTTGCAGCCGCAGCTGCGCTGGTGGGCGCTGTGATCCTGCTGGGAGACCAGCAGCCCCAGAGCATTCAGGAACAGGGCGGCTTTACCCCGGTGGTCACCACCACGCCCCAGCCGATCCGCGGCTATGATGCCGCTCCTGCCATGGCAGTTTCCGGCAAAGCGGACGAAGCCATCGACCAGATCAGCGGACCGGTGGAAATGACCACCTGCGCTGTTACGGAGGGCAATGTCCTTACCCGCAGCCTGCGGGCGGACGGTCTGTACGACTATTACCTTTTCGCTTCCGACGGCCGCCTGCTGGCCTATTTTGACAAGCTGCCCGAAGGCTCCATGTTCCCCATGAAGGACGGCGGCTTCTATGTGAATATGCATCCATACCTGATCAGCGGGGAGGGAACCGCCCTGATCCCGCTGGAGGATCTGGAGCAGACCACCGGCAGCGCCGTCACCCTGCGTCCCCTGATGAACGGTTGGGGCCTCATCCTCACCGGGGACGGCAAGAGCAATCTGATCAATCGGGAAGGTCAGCTGCTCAGCCGCCTGTGGTTCTCCCGCAGTTTTCCCATGACCGGCACAGAATCCGTGGCCTACGTGGATACCGGCGTGGAGGGTTCCGCCACCCGCTATACCCTCTACGTGCTGGACAGCAAGGGCAACACCATCAAATGGCAGGATGCCGCAGATGACCGGGGTGTGGTTGCCAGCGCGCTGGGCATGGCCTACATGCAAAGCGGCGAGCTGTACCAGCTTTCCCGCCTTTTGAAGGACCCTGCCGCCGAACCGCTGTGCCTTACTTCCAATGTGCGCTTCTACACCGACTGCGCCGCCATGGTGGTGCAGGATGCCGTCAGCGGGAAGTATGCCCTGTATGTGAACGGCGAACAGCACTACGATTTTGTGTACGACAGCATCCTGCCGGTGGAAAGCGATGTGCGCTGGCAGGCCGATATCCTGACCGGCACCACCGGGCAGGCCATGGTGCTGGCAGTGGACGGGGGCAGCTATCCCCAGCCGCTGTCCCATTATTTCGTGCTTACCCGGGATGGCGCACAGGAGTATGTGGCTCTGTCCGCCGTCACCAACTGCCCCATCCTGCTGAACTAACCCCCCGATAATGGAGGTATTGCCATGAAACGTATATGCGCTCTGCTTCTGACGCTGTGCCTGCTGCTGGGCTGCCTGCCTGCGCTGGCAGAAGAGCCTGCCGTGGATCTGGAAAAGGACGGCGTGACCATCCGCCGCCATCACGAGGTCACCAAAACCAAGAACCAGCGTTACGCGGTGGATTACCCTACCTTCGTCTGTGAGGATGCGAAACTGGAAACCTTCCTCAATCAGACCGTATCCGACCCCATCCGGCAGCGCTGCACCATGGAGGAATCCGAGGATACCTCCGGCTACGAAAGCGGTCAGATGGACACCATCTCCAGCGGCTACACCGCCAGCATGGATTTCACCGGCCTGTTGTCTGTCGAGGCTTCCTTCCGCTATCAGGCGGCAGGCTCCAATGTGGTGCAGACGGACTTTTTCTGGATCGTTGTATCGCTGGAAGAGATGCGCACCCTGAATTTGTACGAACTGTTTACCGAGTCCAAGGAAACCGTGGACGCTATTCTTCGCAACGCGGTATTCATGCAGGGTATCGGGGGCAATTTCCTCAAAGCGGATATCACCGAATCCTCCCAGATTCCCATGCCCAACTCCTATTATCTGATGAAAAGCGCCCTGCGTGTTTTCTACGGCGCGGATACCATCAGCAAGGATGCCCGGTTGGTGGATCTTCCCTGGGATCAGCTGGGCCTGACCCAATCCCACTGGCTCACAGGCGAAGCCGCGCCGGAGGGGATGGCTGCTTCGGAAGCTGATGACGGATCGTCCAGCGGAGAAACAACAGCGGAAGAAGCTGCCGCCCCCGCTACGGATGACGAACCAGCCGTCGAAGAACCGGCTGACGACGCCGCCACCAATGAAGAAACGGCAGACATTGCTGCTGATGAAAACGAAGCCGGGGAAGACGCTGACTCCATAGAAGAGCCGACTGACGAACCTGCGCCGGCGGACGGGGCATCGGTTGATGCATCCATCCCCGAGGCAAACGGCTCTGCTGCTGAAACTCCGCTTCCCCCGACTGAAACACCGGTTGTTGTCAGTGCGCCGCCCACTGTTGAACCCACCCCCACCGTGGAGATCACCCCCGCGCCTGCCCCCACCATCAACCCCAACTACACGCTGGCACCTGTCATCACCCCCACCCCCATGCCCCTCAACGCCGATGACGAAACCATCCTGATGGTGCTTCAGCGGGGCCTGTGGAAACAGCTGGGCAGCGATGGCACCACCTATTATCAGTTCACTGCCGACGGCAGACTGCTCACCGTGCAGGTATCCTCCTTTGCGCTGGATAACGGTCAGCTGACCAGCGATGCCTTCACCGGCGAGATCACGCTGGGCGGCGACAGCGCCTTTACCCTGCGGGATGAGGCGGGCAACCCCACCGGCTATGTGCTCAACCGTGACGGCGAGGCCGTGGCCCCCGCGGAGTTTGTCACCCCCAGCCCCACCCCGGTGCCTACGCCCACCCCCGAACCCACGCCCACGCCGGAACCTACCCCGGCGCCTACACCCACCCCCACGCCGGAACCTACGCCCACGCCCACGCCTACCCCCTCGCCCACGCCTACCCTGTCCCCCTATGTGAAGGCGCTGATGGAAGCCCCCAACCTGCAGCCCCTCAGCGACGCGTCCTTCAGCGAGATCAAGACCATGAAGGTCTACAGCGCTCCCAGTACCGCCGCTTTCCGTAACGAGAATGCGCAGGTGGATACCAACGACAAGGTAAGCATCTACGGCGTGACCCACGATGGCTGGGTGCTGGTGTACTATCCCATCGGCAACGGCAGCCGGGGCCGCATGGGATACATCCAGAATGCCACGCTGGCAGACGCGGAGAATGTGCAGCAGCTGCCCTTTACCGCCATTTCCATGCCCCTGACCCGGAATGCCAAGGGCACGGAGGATCCCCTCATGGGGCAGAGCACCTCGCTGGAGATGGAAAAGGGCGACGAAGTGACCCTGCTGGCCTTTATGGGCGAAGAATGGGCCTACGTGGAAACCACCCGGGAAAATCAGCAATACCGTTTCTTTATTCCGCAAAAAGCACTGATGACGGAGGACAACTGATATGGCACGCGACCGCAAAGACGAGATCATCAAACTGCAAATGGAGGTCATCAGCCAGATGACCGGCAACAACCTGCGCCGCATCACCGAGGATCTCTGGGGCGTGCCCGGCACCTCCCAGTCCACCGGCATGACGCTGGGTGGTCAGCCTGTCAGCGCTGTGCCTTCCGCCCCCTCTGCCATCCCCGATGATATGCCCAGCCTGAGCAGCTTGCAGGGCGCAGGGAATCCCTTCCTCAACCAGCCCGGCATGAACGGCGGCTTCAACCCCCTCACCGGCGTGTATACGCCTGTGGGCAGCGTGCCGGTGCAGCCGGTGCAGCCCGTCGTGCCTGCGCAGCCCAGCGTTCCTGTTCAGCCCGCCGTTCCTGCCCAGCCCAGCGCAGCGGCTCCTGCCCAGCAGGCTGCCGCCTCCGTCCCGGAAACCCAGCAGGAAGAGCCCCCGGAGAACATCGAGGATCTTAAGAAGGAACTGAGCGAATACATCGGCCTTGACACCATCAAAAAAGAGGTGGAAAGCCTGATCAATCTGGTCACCGTCCAGAAGATGCGCAAGGATGCCGGTCTGCCCGTTAACGACCTGTCCCTGCACATGGTCTTCTCCGGCAACCCCGGTACCGGCAAAACCATGATCGCCCGCCTGATGGCCCGCATCTACAAGAGCCTGGGCATCCTGTCCAAGGGCCACTTGGTGGAGGTGGACCGCAGCGGCCTGGTAGCCGGATACGTAGGCCAGACCGCCATCAAAACCGGCGAAGTGATCCAGAAAGCCCTCGGCGGCGTTCTGTTCATCGATGAAGCCTACACCCTCACCACCAAGGGCGGCAACGACTACGGTCAGGAAGCTGTGGATACCCTCCTCAAAGCCATGGAAGACCATCGCGATGACCTGATCGTCATCGTGGCGGGCTACATCGAGCTGATGGAAGAATTCGTCCACTCCAACCCGGGTCTGGAAAGCCGCTTCAACCGCTTCCTGGATTTCAAGGACTACACCATCGACGAGATGATCGCCATCTTCGATATGCGCTGCAACAAGAGCGGCTATACCCTTGCCGAGGATGCCCGCGACCTGCTGCGGGGCCTCCTTGCCCTTTTGAGCCTTGATGTGAAGAGCTTCGGCAACGCCCGCGGCGTGCGCAATCTGTTCGAGCGCGCCGTCAGCGCTCAGGCCAACCGCCTCGCCACCCAGGAAGGCCCCATCACCAAAGACACCCTCATGCTCCTGACCGCCGATGACATTCGCGTTGCAGGCGGCGGCTCCGAGGACGGTGCCGAAGAGGCCGAGCTGGTGGAAAAGGTCATTGAAGCCGGGAAGGCGGAGAAGGACGAAGAAGCGTAAGCAGGGGCGCTGCCCCTGCACCCCGCCAAAGGGACTGAGTCCCTTTGGAAACCCGCTGTTTCGCCTGTTTCACAGGCGAATGGGTATGGTTGTTGGGATGGTTTTCGCAGATTGATTTGCTGTGCACGAGGTGCTGGGGAGGCAGCGTAGACACAAAGCAGCCAAGCTGGCGACAGCCCCCAACCCGGGAGCCATCAATGTGACACCAAACCAGCCCTTCCCGCCCCACGACGCGCCTGGGAGCCAGCACAAACACCGAAGCAGCCAAGAGCAACTGCTACCAAGTATGGCAGCACCCAAGCCACACCAAACCCAGCCCTTCCCGCCCCACGACGCGCCCGGGAGCCAGCATAACCACCGAAGCAGCCAAGCCGCTCCCCGCACCTGCGACGGTAGCGGACGACGGCAAATCCCTGTGCTATTTTTCGGGGCGGGAAAAAGGGCACACGTGGCGCAGGGCAACAAACAGGAAAGAAGCCAATATTCGGCGGTGTGCCGTGGATTGTGCCCGCCGCCCCGAAAAATGGCAATTGAAAGGGATTTGACCAAAGGGAGCGTGTCGCGTTTTCTGCCTACTCTTTTCTAAAAAGAGTAGGCACGGGGTGCAGGGGCGTGCAGCGCCCTGCCCTGTCCCGCGTATCGGCATACGCGGTGCGTTCGCCCCCCGCGCGCAGGGGTGCAGCGGGTTGCAAAGAATCCCTCCGAAGGAGAAACCAATGAGAATCTTAGGCATTGACCCGGGCCTTGCCACCCTTGGCTGGGGCGTTATCGAAGCAGAAAGCGGCCGTCAGCGGCTGATCCAATACGGCTGCATCCTCACCACCCACCAGCAGCGGCTGCCGGACCGGCTGAAACAGATCGGCGAGGACATGCGCGATCTGCTCACGCTGTACCAGCCGGATGAAATCGCGTTTGAAGAACTGTTCTTCGCCAAAAACGTAACCACCGCCTTCACGGTAGGAGCGGCCCGCGGGGTCAGCATCGCAGCATGTGCGACGTACACCGACCGGCTGTTTGAGTACACCCCCATGCAGGTGAAACAGGCCATCGTGGGCTATGGCAAGGCCGAAAAGCAGCAGATCCAGCAGATGGTGAAACTGCTGCTGAAAATGGATCATATCGCCAAGCCGGATGACGCGGCGGATGCCATCGCCATCGCGCTGACCCACGCCGCCACCGGGCCTGCCCGGGAACAATTTTTGATGAAGTGAGGCATGCTGCATGATCGCCATGATCGAGGGCACCGTGATAGAGAAAAACGAAAACGAGGCATTGCTCATGACCGCCGGCGGCGTTGGCTACCGGGTGATGTGCAGCGTGAACACCCTGTCCCTGCTGCCTGCCGCAGGCGACAGCTGCCGCCTGCACACCTATCTGAATGTGCGGGAAGATGCCATGGAACTGTTCGGTTTCAGCAGCAAGGACGAAAAGGACATGTTCAAGCGGCTGATCTCCGTCAGCGGCATTGGCGCGAAAAGCGCGCTGTCAGTGCTGGGCTCCATGCCCCTTTCCGACCTGCGGCTGGCGATCCTTACCGGGGACGCGGCAGCCCTGAGCCGCGCGCCGGGCATCGGCAAGAAAACCGCCCAGCGGATCTCGCTGGAACTGAAGGATAAGCTGACACAGGATGCCCTCAGCTTTGGCGGCGAGGTGGTGGATACCGTCATGCCCGCCGATCCTGCGGGAGCGGATCCGGTAAGCGAAGCCATCCTTGCGCTGCAATCGCTGGGCTACACCCCCCAGGAGGCAGCGAACGCCCTGAAAGGGGTCAAGGGTCAGGCTGATACCGCCGACGGCCTTATCAAGCTGGCGCTGCGTCACATGGCGCAGAACGGCTAACAGGAGGATACGCCTATGCAAGACGAACGTTTTGTTTCCACTGGTTTCCGGGATGGGGATGAGGAAGTCAGCCTGCGCCCCAAAAGCCTGCGGGAATACGTGGGTCAGGAAAGCGTGAAGGAAAACCTGAATATTTCCATCCGCGCCGCACTGGAACGCCATGAGTCGCTGGATCACCTGCTGCTGTACGGCCCTCCTGGTCTGGGTAAAACCACGCTGGCGGGCATCATCGCGGCGGAGATGGGCCAGAACATCCGCATCACCAGCGGCCCCGCCATCGAGCGCCCCGGCGACCTTGCCAGCATCCTGACCAATCTGGCAGACGGAGATGTGCTGTTCATCGACGAGATCCACCGGCTGAGCCGCTCCGTGGAGGAAGTGCTCTACCCCGCCATGGAGGACTATGCGCTGGATATCATGATTGGCAAGGGCCCCACGGCCCGGTCTGTGCGCATCGACCTGCCCCATTTCACGCTGGTGGGCGCCACCACCCGGGCGGGTCTGTTGTCCGCGCCGCTGCGGGATCGTTTCGGCATCCTGTTCCGGCTGGAAATGTATAACCCAACTGAGCTGAGCGCCATCGTACGCCGCAGCGCAGGCATTCTGAAAGTGGAAGCCGAAGAGGACGGCATTCTGGAAATCGCCCGCCGCAGCCGGGGCACGCCCCGTATTGCCAACCGCATGTTGCGCCGCGTCCGGGACTATGCGCAGGTGCATGGCGGCGGCGTGATCACCAAGGACATCGCCGAGCGCGCGCTGGATATGCAGGGCGTGGACGAGCTGGGTCTGGACAAGCTGGACCGGCTGATGCTGACGGCGACCATGGACAAGTTTGCCGGCGGCCCGGTGGGCTTGGAGACCTTGGCGGCAATGACCGGCGAGGATGCCCGCACCATCGAGGATGTGTACGAGCCGTACCTGATGCAGCTGGGCTTTTTGATGCGGACGCCCAGAGGCCGTGTGGTCACCCCGGCGGCCTATGAGCATATGGGTCGGAAGCCTCTGCAGGGAGCTGGCGGGACTGAACAGGTAAAGATGGATTTATAGAAATGTGCGGGGTGCAGGGGGATCATCCCCCTGCCGGGGCGCGGGGCAGAGCCCCGCAACCTGCGCCGCAGCGCAAAACCCGCAAGCACAGCGAGCGAAGCAAGATGTGCGGCTCGGGTGTCCCAGTGGCTTTTTCACGCCCACTGATGGCGGCATTCCTTGCTGACAAACGCTTGAGCAGCGGACAATCCTACCAAGCCATCAAGGAGAACCGATATGACCTATACCCAATACCAAGACCTGCTCATCCGCGATATGGAACCTGCGGATGCCCAAATCTTCGACGATGAATACACCGCTCAGGGCTGGCACCCGGATGTGGACTACTACCACATGCGCATGAGCGAGGCTGCCGAGGGCAAATGCGTGGCCCTGACGGCGGTGTACAAAGGCCAGCCAGCGGGTTCTGTGTATCTGTATTTCGATGCGCAGGAAGGCCCTTTCAAGGGAAAGAAGATCCCCGTGATCGTTGATTTCAGCGTACTGATGAAGTACCAGCGCAAAGGCATCGGCAACCGGCTGATGGACACTGCCGAGCAGATCGCCGCCCAGCACGGGGATACCGTCTGCCTTGGCGTGGGCCTGAGCCGGGAATACGGTAGTGCCCAGCGGATGTACGTGCAGCGCGGGTACATCCCGGATGGCTCCGGCGTGTGGTATCAGAATCAGCAATGCATCCAGTACGAAACCACCTGCACCATTGATGATGATCTGGTGCTGTTCCTCTCCAAGAAGCTGAAACGATGACCGTTTTCGGGCAGTTGTTGCGCAAAGCGCCACATCAGCTCCGTGAATCCCCAGAAAGGAGATTCCCCATGCCTGTGATCCAAGGCCTCGGCTGGACCTTTGATACTGTGTCCGGCGCATATGAAAAGCTGCGCCCCGGTTATGTGGACGAGTTGTATGAAATGCTATTCTCCTATCAGCCCCTCAGTGAGCAAAGTCGCGCCGTCGAGGTGGGCATCGGCGGCGGGCAAGCGACTAAACCCGTGCTGGAGACCGACTGCCATGTGCTGGCGGTGGAACCCGGCGAGAACTTCTGCGCTCTCTGCCAAGAAAAATTCAAGGCATATCCCGGTTTCGATACCCTTCACAGCAAATTTGAGGAAACCGATCTGCCAAAGGATGCCTACGATCTGGTATACTCCGCTTCGGCCTTTCATTGGGTGCCGGAAGAGATCGGTTACCGGAAGGTATACGACATCCTGAAAAGCGGCGGTACCTTCGCCCGCTTTGCCAACCATCCCCACCCGGACAAGGAGCGCATCCAGCTGACAGCTGAGATCGACCAGCTGTATGAGGAATACTATAACGGCTACCACAAGCGCAGCAAGGGCAAACCCGTTCCCTACAGCGAGGAAGCCGCCCGCGCCCGGGCACAGATCGCTGAAAAGTACGGCTTTACGGATATCCGTTGGGCGCTGTTTTACCGCACCCGTACCTTCACCGCCAGCGAGTACATTCAGCTGCTGGGCACCTATTCCGATCACATCGCCATCGATGCGCCCACCCGCAACCGTTTTTTCAGTGCCATCGAGACAGCCATCAACCGCCACGGCGGCCTGTTCACTCTCTACGATACCATCGATTTGCAGCTGGCCCGCAAACCGTGACCGGCTGCCAGTCCACACCACAGAAAAGGAGCGATTTACATGATTTTTGAACAAAAGACCATCACCCTGAAAGACGGGCGCACTGCCATTCTTCGCGCCGCCACCGAAGCCGATGCCGCTCCTGCGGTGGAATGGCTGCGGCAGACCGCCGGAGAAACCGATTTTATCCTCCGCGTGCCCGAAGAAGTAACCATGACCCCCGAGCAGGAAGCGAATTTCTTCCAGCGGGTGGCTGAATCCCCTTATGACATGATGATCTGGTGCGAGGTGGACGGCGAGCTGGCGGGCAACTGCCACCTGAGCTTCCATAACAAAATCAAGACCCGCCACCGCTGCAGCGTAGCCATCGGCCTCACCAAGAAATTCTGGAATCTGGGCATCGGTTCCGCCATGTTCCGGGAGATGATCGCCGTGGCGGAAAAGCAGGAAGGCGTCACCCAGATGGAGCTGGAGTTCATCGAAGGCAACAGCCGCGCCCGGGCGCTGTACGAGAAGATGGGCTTCCGCATCGTGGGTTACCGGCCCAACGGCATCCGTTTGCAGGACGGCACTTTGCTCAACGAGTACCTGATGGTACGCCCCCTGTAACGCCATGTCAGCCAAAGATCTTGCCGCCTACGTGCATGACCAGCTGAGTTCCCTGCCCGATGTGCGCAGCCGCGCCATGATGGGCGGGTATGTATTCTATTGTCAGGACCGTATTTTCGGCGGCATTTACGAGCCGGGGATGCTCATCAAGAATGTGCCCGCTGCCCGTGCCGCCATGCCTGATGCCACGGAACTGCCGCCCTATCGGGGCGGGAAGCCCATGCTGGAATGCACTCTGCTGGATGACCGGGAGTCCTTCTGCGCCATGGTGGAAGCCATGCTGCCCCAGCTGCCCCCGCCCAAACCCAAAAAGCCAAAGGAGAAACGCCCTTGAATACCCTGAAAACTTCTGATTTTGACTACAATCTGCCCGAGGAACGCATCGCCCAGACCCCCATGGAGCCCCGGGATCACAGCCGTCTGCTGGTGTACAACCGGGCTGACCAGAGCATCCAGCATCTGCATTTTTACGATCTGCCCATGTTTCTCACCCCCCAGGATATTCTGGTGGTGAACGAAACCAAGGTGATCCCCGCCCGGCTTCTGGGCGAGAAAGACGGCACCGGTGTGCCGGTGGAGCTGCTTTTGCTCAAGCGGCTGGAAAAGGACGTATGGGAGACCCTTGTGCGCCCCGGTCGCAGACTGAAACCCGGCGCTACCTGTTCCTTTGGCGGCGGCCTGCTCCGCGCGGAGATCATCGATTCCACCGATGACGGCGGACGGCGGGTACGCTTTCACTATCAGGGCGTTTTCGAGGAACTTCTCGACCAGCTGGGCCAGATGCCCCTGCCGCCCTACATCCACGAAAAGCTGGAGAACAAGGGCCGCTATCAGACCGTCTACGCCAAGCAGGAGGGCAGCGCTGCCGCCCCCACCGCAGGCCTGCACTTCACCCCGGAACTGATGCAGAAGATTGCAGACATGGGCGTGCCCATCCAGCCGGTGCTGCTGCATGTGGGCCTTGGTACCTTCCGGCCTGTGAAGGAAGAGGATCTCTCTAATCACCACATGCATGTGGAGCACTTTGAAGTGACCCCCGAAGCCGCCCAGCGCATCAACGCCGTCCGGGCTGCCGGAGGCCGATGCATCTGTGTGGGTACCACCAGCGTGCGCACATTGGAAAGCGCCTCCACCGAGGATAACCAGGTACAGGCCCAGAGCGGCGACACCGGCATCTTCATTACGCCCGGCTACCGTTTCCGTGCCACCGATGCCCTCATCACCAATTTCCACCTGCCCCAGAGCACTTTGCTCATGCTGATTTCTGCCCTCATGGGGCGGGAGGAAGCCCTTAGGGTGTACAATATCGCTGTGGAGGAGAAGTATCGGTTTTTCTCCTTTGGGGATGCGATGCTGATTCTGTGAGTGTGGAGAGGCGACCGGGAGGGCTGCCCCTGCACCCTGCCAAGGGGCTCTGCCCCTTGGATTCCCGCTTAAGGGCCTAAAAGGCCCTTAAGAATCCCGTACTTTGCGCCCATTTCATGGGCGCAAAAGAGTGTTTGAGCAATCACTATAGCGAAACACAAACAGCCAAGACGTTTTCTGTCTTGGCTGTTTGTGTTCAATGCATTTTCACCGGCTCACTTCAGTTTCAATGACCATTCTCTTGCAGTGGCTGCAATAATGCGCAGGTAGATGGAAAACAGCCCATCTGTTGTTCGCTGCCAACAACCTGCCAATGCCGCAGAGCAAATCGCCCATGGAATATTTCACGCCCTCAGGGTAAAAGCGTACGTATCTGCGACCATCGCCGTTGATTTCGCCAAGTTGCATTTCTCTTCCGCACCACGGACAATCCATGAGGTAGCCTCCTTTTGGGGAACGGCTGGTCTTGCCGCCCGGTTTGTTCTGGATACAGCATACCAAAAAACGAAACCGGACGGCAACCATAACCGGCTGAACACCACGCCGGACGGGTTCAATTGTCAGGGCAGAGGTATGTTCTGCAAGCGGGAGGCAAATACTGCTGTTCCGCGGCGAATCCCCCTTACTTTTGCGGCGGTTCCTCCCGCAGCCAGTATTCGCCCTTGTCCCGGGCCATGATGCCCTCGGCGATCATCTCCCGGCGCAGGGTGCAGAAATCGTCGTGGAAATCTGCAAGGATCAGATTGACTTGCTTTTCCGGGTAGCGCACACCGCCCTCGAAGCTCTCTGCCAGCTTTTCCAGCACGATACGCCGCTTTTTGCGCTGCACGG
>SVGQ01000156.1 GCA_015056245.1 Clostridiales bacterium
GCCGATGCTGATCCCTTCGCTGACAACGGCAACGCCACTGGCCCCTATGCCGTGTACAAGATCCTCTACGACGCCGTCGCCAATGGCCTGATCGAAGAAGACTACACCACCACCGACTGGGAAGGCTGCAAGGTCATGATCAACAATGGCGAAATCGGCTGCATGGTGCTGGGCTCCTGGGCTTTCTCCCAGATGCGTGATGCTGGCCCCAACGGCGCTGACATCGGCTACATGAGCTTCCCCATCACCGTGGACGGCAAGCAGTTTGCCTCCGCTGGCGCTGACTACTGCTACGCCATCAACACCAAGGCCGAGCTGAACAACCAGATCGCTGCCATGGTATTTGTCAAGTGGATGACCCACGAGAGCGGCTTCGCCTACAATGAGGGCGGCATCCCGATCAACAAGGATGGCCAGTATCCCGATCTGTACGCTGCCTTCGACGGCATCGAGTTCGTGCCCGACACCGCCGCTGTGGAGCAGCAGCTGGTGGATGACCTGAACAACGAGAGCGGCCTGCTCATCAACCGCGCTGGCGATGCCAAGATCCAGAAGATCATCGAGTCTGCTTTCAACCAGACCGCTACCTTCGACGAGATCATGGCTGACTGGAACGCCAATTGGGCCGAGGCTCAGGAAACCCTGGGCATCACCGCTCAGTAATCGCATAACCTCTCAAGGGAGGCTGGAGCCTGTCTCCAGCCTCCCTTTTTCCAAAGGAAGGAGCCAGTACGATGTCTGTGGTCAATACCTCCGTGCCCCGTCCGGGCAGACGAAAGACCTTCAAGGAATGGTTTGCTCTGCCCAAGAATCAGCAGCGCCTGGTCATTTTCACCTTCGCGGTGGTGCCGGTATTCCTGCTGATCATGTTTACCTATTTCCCCTTTGCCAAGATGGTGCAGTTCAGCTTCTATAACATGAGCTACACCAAGAACCGCGGCTTTATCGGGCTGAAGAATTACATCAGCGTCTTTACCAAGGATGAGCTGTTCTCCACCTTCCGGATCAGTCTGTACTACATGGTGGGTGCCCTTGTCCAGATCGCGCTGGCGCTGTATTTTGCCACCATTCTCAGCTTCCGCACCAAGTTTACCGCCTTCTATAAGGGCGCGATGTTCTTTCCCTTTCTGATCAATGGTATCGCCATTGGTTTCATTTTCAAGTTCTTCTATACCCGCGGTTACGTGCTGGACACCACCCTGGGTTTCTTTGGCATTCCGCTGGACAGCCTGCCTTTCTGGCTGCGTGATGTGAAACTGAACAACTGGTCTCTGGTGGCTACCTCCGTATGGAAGTACATGGGCCAGAACATGGTGCTGTTCGCTGGCGCGATCATGAGCGTGGATCCCAATCTGTATGAAGCTGCCGCCATCGACGGCGCCAACAAGTGGCATCAGTTCCGCTACATCATTCTGCCCAGCATATCCACCGTGCTCACCCTGAACGTGATCCTGTCCATCACCGGCTCCCTCAGCGCCTTCGAGCCTCCCTACGTAATCACCTCCATGGGCGGCAACGGCACGGCGACCTACTTTATCAAGATGCACCAGACGGCGCATGTGGAGCATCGTGTGGGTCTGGCCTGCGCCATGGCAGTGGTGCTGGTTTTGATCATTGCGGTGTGCACCATTTTCCAGAAGCTTTTGTTCAAGTACGCGTTCCGCAATGCGGGCACCGAAACCAAAGCTGCAAAGGGGGCGAAATAAATGGGCGTTGAACGTTCTTTCAAAGATTATGTCTGCAAATTCTTCAAGCATGTCACGCTGATCCTCGCGTCCTTTGTTTGCCTGCTGCCGCTGGTCAGTTGTGTATTCGCGGCTTTCAAAACCAAGGAAGAGTTCGGCCTCACCAGCAAGGTGGCTCCTCCCCAGAACTGGGGCTATCTGGAGAACTTCAAGAATTTCTGGAATGAAAGCGGCTTCCTGCAGGGCTTTATCACCTCTGTGACGGTGATGATCATTGTGGTCTGCATCTCCGTGATGCTGGGCAGCATGTTGGCTTATGTGCTGGACCGTTTCAAGTTCCGGGGCAATGCCCTCATCCGCGGCGCGTTCTACATGGCAAGCCTGATCCCCGGCCTTGCCATGCAGGTGACCATCTACAAAATGATGGCTCAGCTGCATCTGGTCAACAGCCTGTTCGGCTATGTGCTCATGATGGCTGGCACGGATGTTATCTCCATCTATATTCTGCTGCAATATTTTGAAAATCTGCCCACCGCGCTGGATGAATCCGCCATCATTGAGGGCTGCACCTACTATGGTGTTTTCTTCAAAATTTTGCTGCCCCTCTTGCGTCCTGCCATGGTTACGTGTATGATTCTCAAAGGCGTGGGTATTTATAATGAATACTACAACGCCAATCTGTACCTGCAGGATAAGAAACTCTACAAGACGGTATCTACCGCCCTGTATACCTACCTTGGCCCCACCAAGAGCCAGTATGAGATCATCTGCGCGGGTGTGCTGATCTGCATCCTGCCTATTCTGATCATCTTCATCCTGTTCCAGAAGCAGATTTACAACGGCATGACCAACGGCGCTGTAAAGGGGTAAGAACAAGATGCAATATTTCAACGGTTGTACCTATGGCTTTATGAGCCCGCGGGGCTTCACTCAGCAGGACGGCTGGAAGCAGTCCATGGAGAAGATGGTTCAGAGCACCGGCTGTGATACCCTGCTGCTGCCCGTGGGCGCATTGCAGGACCACGCCTACTCCACGCAGGTTGATTTTGAGACCCCCGACGTGATGAGCATGGACGATGTGCGCAATGTGTGCGCCTATGCCCGGGAGCTGGGCCTGCGCATCATTGTGAAAGCCATGGTCAACTGTCGGGATGGCTACTGGCGCGCCTACATCCATTTCATCGACAACTATGTGCCCTCCGAACCCACCTGGGGCGAATGGTTTGACAGCTACGGACGCTTTGTGTGCGAGCTTGCGAAGGTGGCACAGGAAGTGAACGCGGAAATGTTCTGCGTGGGCTGCGAAATGGTGGGCGCGGATCACCGGGCTGAGGAGTGGCGCAAGCTGGTCAGCGATGTGCGCAAACACTACACCGGTCATGTGACCTATAACTGCGATAAATATCAGGAAGATCAGGTTACCTGGTGGGATGCCCTTGACAGCATCTCTTCTTCGGGGTATTATCCAATAGATGCATTGGATGCAAATTTTCAGCGAATCAGGGAAGTTACCGAAAAGTTCAACCGTCCGTTCCTGTTTATGGAAAGCGGCTGCCCCAGCCGTAAGGGCAGCGAATACATTCCCAACAACTGGAACTTTGGCGGTGAACAGAACCTGCAGGCACAAGCCGACTGGTATCAGGCCTTCACTGACGCGCTGATCCGTCACCCCTGGGTGCGGGGCTGCGTGTGGTGGGACTGGAGCGCGGTACGCCTCTATCCTCTGGAGAAAGCTGCAACCAATGACGGCTACTGTGTCTACGGCAAACCTGCCGCAGAGATCCTCAGAGCCTACACCTCCACCATTGAGGCCCGGGAAAACGCCCGCGCCTGATGGATGATTGATGGATGGGAATGGATAACCAATGAAGAAAGTAACCATGCGGGATATTGGCAAGGCTGTGGGCGTGAGCGCTGTAACGGTTTCCAAGGCCATGGCAGGGGAGAGCGGCGTCAGTGACGCGGTGCGGCAGAAGATTCTGCAGACTGCCGCTGAGATGGGCTATGTGAACCCCAATACGGTCAAGCATCAGGAGAAACGCGGACTGGATATCGGCGTGCTGATTCCGGAACGCTTCTTTGGCGAGGGCACCTATTATGCCATGCTGTACAAGCTGCTGGTGCAGTCGCTGGCAGATGCGGGACATTTCTGCCTGCTGGAGCTGCTGGAAGAGTCCGCAGAGCTGGAACTGACGCTGCCCAACCTGATCCGCAACCGCCGCGTGGACGGCCTCATTCTGCTGGGCCAGCCCAGCAAGGCCTATCTGCAGCTGATCGCCAGCCAGACCACCCCAGTGGTTTTCCTTGACTTCTATGACGATCAGGCCCGTGCTGATGCGGTTGTGGGCGACAATACCTACGGCTGCTACCGTCTCACCAGCCATCTGATCAAGAATGGTCACAAGGATATTGGTTTTGTGGGCGATACCAGCGCCACCAGCAGCATTATGGACCGGTATTTGGGCTTCATGCGCGCCATGATCACCCATGATCTGCCCATCCGCCCCGAGTGCGTGGTGAAGGAAAGGGATGTGCATGGTCGCTACATCCATATGGAACTGCCGGAAAAGCTGCCCACTGCCTTTGTGTGCAACTGCGATAACGTGGCCCGCCACCTGATTGAGCAGCTCCGGCAGGACGGCATCCGCGTGCCGGAGGATGTATCTGTGGTAGGCTTTGACGACTACCTGCCCGGCGGCGCCATTCAGCCCGCCTTGTCCACCTTCCGTCTGGATTACCAGACCATCATTGACACCGCTGTCAAGTTGATCGTGGATCGCTGCAACGGCGTGGTTCGCCTGTGCGGACGCGTGGTGGTGGGCGGCTATCCCGTGTACCGCGACAGCGACCGGGTGCTGGAAGGCTGATAACAGAGAATAACAGGGACTGTTGCAAACAATGGTTTTGCAGCAGTCCCTGTCAGGTCGTCAAAAAACACGCCTACGGCGGCTTTTTTGACGAGTGTTGCACCGTTTGCCTACGAGCCTACGGCTCGCCGGGCGGCAAACGGCGATAGGTATCCCTTGCTACGCAAG
>SVGQ01000157.1 GCA_015056245.1 Clostridiales bacterium
GATGTCGCCTTCCAGGGTGCCGCGGCTGATGTCGGGCTCGCTGCCTTCGGGCTCGAGTACACGATGCTGGATCAGCTGGTACTTCACAGCACGATCAGCGCACATCTTGCAGCTGGGGGTGTTGCCGCAGTGGAAGCCCATGAAGGTATCGTTGAGAGCGTAGTCGTACTTGCCCTTGATATCCTCATCGTAGATGTACTGGGGCACAGAGTTGTTGATGTCCAGCAGGGTGACGGCGTCGCCGGAAACGCAAGCACCGATGTACTCGCTCACAGCGCCGTAGATGTCCACTTCACAGGCAACCGGGATGCCGCGGCTGGCCAGACGGGAGTTGACGTAGCAGGGCTCAAAGCCGAACTGGGAGGGGAAAGCGGGCCAGCACTTGTCGGCGAAAGCCACGTACTTGCGGGCGCCCTTATGCTTCTCGGCCCAATCCAGCAGGGTCAGTTCAAACTGAGCCATGCGGGCGTTCAGGTCGGCATAGTACTTGCCCTCGCCCATTTCCTTAGCCATTTCTTCGCAGATGGCGGGGATGCGGGGGTCGTTGGCATGCTCACGATAGCTGACCAGCAGGTCCAGCTCGGAGTTCTCTTCGATTTCGATGCCCAGCTCGTACAGGCCCTTGATGGGGGCGTTGCAGGCAAAGAAGTCCTGGGGACGGGGGCCGAAGGTAATGATCTTCAGGTTCTTCAGACCGATGATAGCGCGAGCGATCGGCACGAATTCCTTCATCATCTTCACGATCTCTTCAGCGGTGCCAACGGGATACTCGGGGATGTAGCCCTTCAGGTGGCGCATGCCCAGGTTGTAGGAGCAGTTCAGCATGCCGCAGTAAGCGTCGCCACGGCCGTTGATCATGTCGCCATCGCCTTCAGCGGCAGCCACGAACATGCAGGGGCCGTCGAAGTTCTTGGCAATCAGGGTTTCGGGGGTCTCGGGGCCGAAGTTGCCCAGGAAAACGACCAGCGCGTTGCACTCAGCAGCCTTCACGTCTTCCACGGCCTTAAGCATATCCAGCTCGTTCTCAACGGTCACGGGGCACTCGTAGATGTCCTCGCCATAAGCCTTCACGATGTTGGCGCGGCGCATTTCGGACAGGGTGATGGGGAAGCAGTCGCGGCTGACAGCCACGATACCGAGCTTAACCTGAGGAATGTTGCTCATTGGAAATCTCTCCTTATATGATATTGGGTTGTACCATTACAGGTCGTTCTGGATGTCGATATTCTCGCCTACCAGACCCACATAGGCGCCATCGGCAGCCTCGCTGGAATCCGCGTGGGCAAGCAGCCACTTGTTGCGGGCCCAGAGGGTCTTGTCAGCAGCATTGATGGGGTTGGCGAAACGGAAATCGGTGTTGGTCTGATCGGGCAGACCGATGAGCACCTGGAAACCCTTGGCGGGATCCGCATGGCAGGGCGCATAGTGCAGGGTGGTGGCATAGCACTCGATCAGGGTGCCGGCGGGGCAGCGGAAAGCTTTTACTTTAGCGGTATCCAGCTTGCCATCCACGATATCATCCTGCTTGGCCAGCAAGAGGATGAAGTCCTGAGTGCCCAGATTAAACTCGCTGTCGCGATGATATTCCAGACAGTTCAGCTTGGTGTTGTGACCATTGCAGTAGCCCAGCTGGAAGGGCATGCCGCCGAACATGAGCTCGCCCAGATAGTCGGCGTTCTCTACAGCGTGCAGGCTTTCCACCTTGCCAACATACTCAACGGCATCACCCAGAGGGGTCTCAGCCAGCGCCTTGAGCATGGGCTCAACGGGGTAACCTTCTACGATGCGACCGTAGGGAGCGAAGGACGCGTCAGTTACGGGTACGATTTTCATGGGTCTCATTCCTTTCTATGGTGCATTACAGCTGCGCCAGTTCACTGTAAGCGCCCTTGAGGGCAGGATACAGGCTCTCGTACACACTGTAAACGCGTTCGTAGGCATTGTGCTCAGCAGTGCCGGGAGTGAGAGGCTCGTTCTCGCGGATCACCTGAGCGCAGGCAGAGGGGATATCCTTGTAGATACCAGCGGCAACGCCAGCCAGAATGGCAGCGCCCAGAGCGGGGCCTTCGGTATTCTTCACGGTCTTGACGGGCATATTGAACACGTCCGCCATCATCTTACGCCAGAAGGGGCTCTTGGCACCGCCGCCGCAGGCCAGCATAGTCTCGGGGGCAACGTGCATCTGGCGGAGCACATCCAGATTCTGACGCTGAGAATAGGTTACACCTTCCATGACGGCACGGAGCAGATCCTTGCGGGTATGGATGGCAGACAGGCCGATGAAAGCGCCGCGGGCGTTGGAATCCAGCAGGGGGCTGCGCTCGCCCATCAGGTAGGGCAGGAAGATCAGGCGGTTGGCGCCGATGGGAGACTTCTCAGCCTGCTGATTCATCAGGATGTAGGGATCAGTGTCCATTTCCTTGGCAGCATCGATCTCAGCCTGGCAGAAGGTATCCCGGTACCACTTCAGGGACAGACCAGCAGCCAGAGTGCAGCTCATCACGGTGTAAGCACCGGGAACGGCGGCGCAGAAGGTGTGCACACGGCCCTGAGGATCGATCTGCACCTTGTCGGAGTGAGCGAACACAACACCGGAAGTACCGATGGTAGTGAAGGCCTTGCCTTCCACCACAACGCCGGTACCGACAGCAGCAGCAGCGTTATCGCCAGCGCCGCCGGCAACGGGAGTGCCGGGCACCAGACCGGTCATCTGAGCAGCTTCGCTGGTGATGTAGCCAGCCACGTCAGAGCTTTCGGTCAGACGGGGCATCAGGTTGTCATCGATGTTCAGGGCATCGAGGATTTCCTTGGACCAGCAGCGATTGGGCACATCCAGCAGGTTGGTGCCGCTGGCGTCGCTCATTTCGGAAGCGTACTCGCCGGTCAGCTTGAAGCGCACATAGTCCTTGGGCAGCAGAATGTGGCGCACCTTGGCCCACAGTTCCGGCTCATGCTTGCGCACCCACAGGATCTTACCAGCGGTGAAGCCGGTGAGAGCGGGGTTGGCGGTGATCTGGATCAGGCGCTCGCGCCCGATGGTGTTGGTGATCTCGTCGCATTCGTCCTGAGTACGACCGTCGCACCACAGAATGGCTTCGCGCAGAACGTTGCCATCCGCATCCAGCAGCACCAGACCGTGCATCTGACCGCTGATGCCCAGACCCTTGATGTCAGCAGCATCCACGCCGCTCTGCTCGATGACGGAGCGGATGGTGTTGCGGGCGGCATCCCACCAATCTTCGGGAGCCTGCTCAGCCCAGCCGTTCTGGGGCTGATGGAGGGGATATTCGATGGTTTCGCTGGCAATCGCCTGACCGTTCACGTCGAACAGCACGGTTTTGGTACCGGAAGTACCAAGGTCAACACCAAGTAAATACTCCATAGTGGTTCATTCCTTTCGGGTGATATATAGATGAATTACAGTTCAATGGAAAGGGCTTCGTGACCAGTCAGGGCCAGCGTGCGGCTGTCGGGCTGACCAACGCCCACATACAGGACGGGGCTGCCTTCGGCAACGAATTTGCCTTCGTTGTTTACCACCAGCAGGGCATCCTCGGAAACCGTCAGGGTAACCTTCACGGTGCTGCCGGCGGGGCAGGTGATGCGCTGGAAGGCGCACAGGCGGGGATTCTTGGGAGCGTTGGCGCTGCCGTTGTTCTGGCAGTACACCTGTACAACATCCTGCGTATCATAGCTGCCGTCGTTGGTAACGGTGGCTTCCACAGTGTAGCCGCCTTCGGTCTTGGCAGCGGAAACGCCGCTGACATACACATCACCATAGGTGAGGCCATAGCCGAAGGGATACAGGGGTTCTTCTTCCATGAAGCGGTAAGTGCGGCCCTTCATGGCGTAATCGGTGAAGTCGGGCATACGGTTCAGCTGCTCGTTGTGATAGAAGGTGACAGGCAGCTTACCGGAGGGAGACAGCTTGCCCAGCAGGATATCCGCGATGGTCTTGCCGCCGCGGGCACCGGGATACCAGCCCAGCAGAACGGCGTTGGCCTTGTCAGCGGCTTCGCCCAGATCAATGGAGCTGCCAGCCATCAGGCAGATAACGGTGGGCTTGCCCACGCTCAGCACGGCATCCATCAGGGTGCGCTGGGTTTCAGACAGCAGCAGGCTCAGCTTGTCGCCGGAAGCATCGGCGTTACCGGTGTCGCCCTGCTCGCCTTCCATGGTTTCATCCAGACCCACAACCAGAACCACCACATCGGACTCTTCCGCCACAGTGAGGGCTTCGGAGATGCGGTCGTTAGCCATGCCCAGATTCTCCACGCGGTCGCGGAACAGGTGGCAACCTTCGGAATACAGCACGCGAACATCCTCAGGCAGAGCATCCTGCAGACCTTCCAGTACGGTTACATAGCGGGAGGAAGTGCCGTGGTAGTTGCCGATGAGGGACACACGGTTGTTGGCATTGGGGCCGATAACGCCCACGGTCTTGAGCTTGGAAGCATCCAGAGGCAGCAGACCGTCGTTCTTAAGCAGAACGCAGCTCTTTTCGGTGGCTTCGCGGGCCTTGGCGATGTGCTCGGGGCACTCCACCACGGAATAAGGAATCTTATCAAACTCGCTGCCTTCCATGATGCCCAGCAGATAGCGGGTGGTGAAGAGACGGATGGCGGCAGTGCGCAGCTGCTCTTCGGTCACCAGACCCTTTTCGTAGGCCTTCATCAT
>SVGQ01000033.1 GCA_015056245.1 Clostridiales bacterium
GAAGTGTGTGCCCAGTGGGCACAACGCCGTAGGCGTTAGCGACCCGCAGTCGTCAACCGAAACGAGTGTGGGCTACGGCAGTAGCCTACACGACAATTGAGGTTGCGGAACAGAGCCCACAAAACCTTGCGCCACAGCGCTTTTCAGCAAGCACAGCGAGCACCGTAGGTGCAAGATGTGCGACTTTTGAACAGAAGTATGGGTTTTTCGACAGTCTGCAGCGCATGCTGCGACAGGATATCGCATGCATGCGCTGTTTTGAAAACAAATGCTTACTTGGCAAACTCGGTGGAACGGGTCTCGCGGATCACGTTGACACGGATCTGACCGGGATACTCCAGTTCCTTCTCGATGCGCTTGGCAACTTCCTTTGCCAGCACCTTGGTGCCTTCATCGGTCACATCCTCGGGCTTGACCATGATGCGCACCTCGCGGCCGGACTGGATGGCGAAGCACTTCTCAACGCCCTGGAAGCTGTTGGCGATTTCCTCCAGCTTCTCCAGACGCTTGATGTAGTTCTCCAGGCTCTCGCGGCGGGCGCCGGGACGGGCTGCGGAGATGGCGTCGGCAGCCTGCACCAGCACGGCTTCGATGGTCTGGGGCTCCACATCATTGTGGTGAGCCAGAATGGCGTGGATCACATCGGGGCTCTCGCGGTACTTGCGGGCCAACTCAGCGCCCAGGGTCACGTGGGTACCCTCGGCCTCGTGGTCAACGCCCTTGCCGATATCGTGCAGCAGACCAGCGCGCTTGGCAAGTGCCACATCGGCGCCCAGCTCAGCAGCCATCATACCAGCCAGATGGCTGACTTCGATGGAGTGCTTGAGCACGTTCTGACCGTAGGAGGTACGGTAGCGCAGGCGGCCCAGGATCTTCACCAGCTCGTGGTGGATGCCGTGCTGATGGGTTTCGAACACAGCCTGATCGCCGGCTTCACGGATCTGCTGATCCACTTCCTTGCGGGCCTTCTCCACCATTTCCTCAATGCGGGCGGGGTGGATGCGACCGTCCATGATGAGGCGCTCCACAGCGATGCGGGCGATCTCACGGCGAACGGGGTCAAAAGCGCTGACGATGACAGCCTCGGGGGTGTCGTCGATGATCAGGTCAACGCCGGTGGCGGTTTCAAGGGCGCGGATGTTGCGGCCTTCGCGACCGATGATGCGGCCCTTCATATCATCGTTGGGCAGGTTGATAACGGAAACGGTGGTCTCGGCAACATGGTCGGCTGCGCACTTCTGGATGGCCAGCGCGATGATGTTGCGGGCCTTCTTTTCGCCCTCCTCCCGGGCCTTGGTTTCGATCTCGCGAACCATGGCGGCGGCAGAGTGATAGGCATCCTTCTGGATGCGGCTCACCAGCATCTGGCAGGCTTCATCCTGCGTCATGCCGGCGATGCGCTCCATCTCCTGTACCTGCTTGTCTTTGCCCTTCTCCAGTTCCTCCCACTCCTTCTGGAGTTCGGTCTGCTTCTGGTTGAGGGTTTCTTCGCGGGTTTCCAGGTTGTCCTGCTTCTTGTCGAGGGATTCCTCGCGCTGTAGGATGCGGCGTTCGCTGCGCTGCACTTCGGCGCGGCGTTCCTTGCACTCACGGTCCAGTTCGGTCTTTAAGCGAAGCACTTCTTCCTTGGCTTCGAGGATGGTCTCTTTTTTCTTTTCGTCAGCCTTGCGCTGAGCGTCTTCCAGCAGGTTGCGGGCATATTCCTCGGTGCGTCCGATACGCTTTTCGCTGGCCTGCTTACGGTATTGATAACCGCCCACAACGCCTGCTGCGGCGGTTGCGATGGCGATCAGGATCGTCCAGACAATTCCCATACATTTCTCCTTTCATTGTTTTGCTTTCATGCACTTTGTCACTGGGTGGTACGGCACGCCCATCCTTTTTCGCCAACGCAAAAAAGCCGATGAGCAATGCTCGGTCGGCGGCTGTCTGAACAGATGGATATACCTATGGCGGGTACACTTGTACAGGGTACGCGCAGACAGGAATAGAGCCGTTATATCCGTGAAATACCTGCGGGCAGCAGGGCATCCATACGCTCAAAAAATCCGAATTGCCAAATAACAGAAAAGCCTTTGGCAGGGAACGGAAAATCAAAACTGGATATATCTGAAAAACAGCGGAACCTGCGCAGTCTGTGCGCTAAGTTCATGTGCCGACAAACCTATTATATAGGCAGCCCGCGGGGATGTCAAGCGCGGGGGAGTGTCAGAAAAGGACGGAAAATCGGACTTTTTGAGAAATACCCGCAGCAGGGGAAAACAAAAAAAGCAGCCCGTTTGGCAGGTGGGCTGCTTTTGGCAGAAAATATTATTTTTTTGTTACAGACAAAACGATCATCCTCAGGATTCCTGATAGATCCGGGGAGCCAGCACGCCGATATCGGGCAGGTTGCGGTAGCGCTCGGCATAGTCCAGACCGTAGCCCACCACGAAGGCATCGGGAATCTCAAAGCAGGAATAGTCCACAGAGAGGGGTACGCGGCGGCGGGCGGGTTTATCCAGCAGGGAGCAGATGCGCAGGCTGGAAACGCCGCGGCTGTCCAGCACCTTTTTCAGATAGCTCAGGGTGGAACCGCTGTCCACGATATCCTCCACGATGATCACATCCCGACCGTTGACGGAACGGCCCAAGTCCTTCACCAGCTGCACTTCGCCGGTGGAGGAGGTACCGTTGCCGTAGCTGGAAACCACCATGAAGTCGATCTCCAGCGGCAGGTCGATCTGACGGATCAGGTCGCAGAAGAACACGCTGGCACCTTTGAGAATGCAGACCATGACGGGCTTTTTGCCCTGATAGTCCCGGGTGATGCGCTCACCCAGCTGAGCCACGGCTTCCTTCAGTTGGGCTTCGGAATACAGAATGCTGTCCAGATCCTCGTAGAGTTTCCATTGCTTATCCATGGCGTTCGTCTCCTTTGTGGGTGGTAGTCAGGTAGGGCGGGATTTGTTGCAGGGTGAGGCGCAGGCAGGGCGTATCCGGCTGGTAAGCCAGCGGGTGGGCCGTGCACAGGCCGGGAATCCAGAGAATGGTATCGCCCCGGGCCAGCACCGGCAGATGGGGCCGGAAGGGCGGGTCGATCTTGCGGTCGGTCAGGTACCGGCGCAAGGGCTTTTCGCCGGGCGCGCCCAAGGGATGGATGGTATCGCCGGGCAGGGGGGAGCGCAGCACACAGCCGGGCAGAAGCGGAAGGGGTACATAGGCAGTGCGGGCGTTGGCAGGCGGGGTTTCCGGGATTTCCATCGTGCAGGTAAGCGCCAGATGGTAGCGGGGATCGCCTGTATCCCAGCCGGGCAGCACAATGGGAACGAAAGGAATTGGGCTTTGCTGCGCGGGGGCAGGTGCGCCGCTGTTCAGCTCCGTATATCCATTGGGAAGGCTGTCTGCCAGTGACAATGCTTGCGGCGGCTGGCAGGCGACCAGCGGCGCGCCGTCCTGACGGATCAGATGGAGCCAGCGGCTGCCCTTGAAAACCTGCAGGCTGCCGGGCAGGTTCAGGCTGCGGGACGGGGCATTGTGAGACAGTGCAAAGGTCAGCAGGTTTTCGCTGTCCTCAGCGGACAGGGACATCTCCGAGCGGGTGACGCCTGCCCGGTTCAGGCCGTCCTCCATCCATTGGCGCAGCGCCCGGACAGCAATGGCTTTGGGCGTATCCTGCAGCGCGGGCAGAAAGAATGCATGCAGCCCGCCGTCGGTGCGTAAATGGCTGGAGGTACGCAGCAGATATGCCTGTCCTGACAAGGCATTCTCGTCTTGCTGCAACAGCCGGGCAGTCTGCGCCATGCGTCCGCTGCAGCCGGGGGACAGTTCCTCCAGCAGCGGCAGCACCCGAAGCCGCAGGGCGTTGCGCAGGGTGAGGGCTTCCTGATTGCTGGCATCCTCCCGGTGGGGAATGCGCCAGTGATGCAGGGCAGCGGTCAGCTCCGCTTTGGACAGGTCGAGAAAAGGCCGAAGCAGCAGCCCTCCTCCAAAGGGTACGGCCTCCTTCATGCCGGACAGGCCGTTGGTTCCGGCTCCCCGGAGCAGATGCAGAAGCAGGGTTTCGGTCTGGTCGTTCTGATGATGGGCCAAAAGCACCGCGTCGGCGGATACCGCCGCCATGGCTTCGGCATAGAAGGCGCGGCGGCAGTTGCGGGCACGGGTCTCCATGCCGGGCAGGTGCAGGTCGCCCCCCAGATCGGCGGTGTGCACCGTCAGGGGAATGCCGCGGTTCAGGCAGAACGAATAAACGAGGGTTTCGTCTTCCAGAGAATCCATTCCGCGGAGGCCATGCTGCACATGGCAGGCATGCAGGGAAAAACCAATTTGCTGCTGTAAATGGTGCAGCGCTGCCAAAAGAGCCATGCTGTCGCTGCCGCCGCTGACGGCTGCCACAAGGCAGGCATCCTGCCTGAGCAGACGATGGCGGGTCAGGCAGTCCCGCAGCGTGTCCAGCACATGGACGGCGCTCATAGTTCTTCCTCCCGGGTGAGCAGATCCAGCACATCGGATAAAAGATCCGGGTCGTTGAGGGCGGCGTGGGCCCATTGATAGGCCTCCGTCTGTCCGGGCAGAAGCAGCGCCAGCTTCATCTGGGGTTCCTGCCCCAGGCAAATGGCTGCCAGCTGTTCCCGCAGACCATAGGCGCACAGATACGCCTGCTCTCCGTTGGCAGCGGTGAGGGCTTCCTCGCCGGTGGGCAGATGGGGCAGGGAGGGCGCGGGGCTGCGCAGGCTGTTGGCCTGTTCAATGTTCATGGTCAGGCCCCGGGTGTACAGGGTGAGCAGCAGGCGGGAGGCCCGCTCCCGGAAGGTGGCAGCGATCCGCTCAGCCAGCGCCCGGTCGCAGGTGTTCAGGCGAAGGAGCAGCGTGGGAGTCTCGTTTTCCCGCACAGTGCACAACAGGCTGTGACGGCCTTCGCCCACCGGTTCCCACATCACCCGCAGGTACTGGCGTTCCTTCAGGGCCTGCGCATAGGCGGGGGCTTCTTGGAGGATGCGCTCCCGGTCGCTTATGGGCATGCGGGACTGGAACAGCTTCCACTGCTGATGTCCCTCGGCGGTGAGATACAGTTGCCCCGCCAGCGCGTGCTGCCCCTCTGCCAGCGCGCCGCTCTGGCGCAGCTCGTCCAGATACAGGCACATGGACACATAATCCATCAGCTCCAACTGGGCTACGAAGGGCCACAGATGATCCGGGCTGATGGGTTCCATGGCGTCGATGCAGCACAAAAGGCGCAGCCGGTGCTCCATATCGGATACCCTTTTACGGGAGAAGGAATCGGGCATGAGGTCTCCTTTCGCTGGCGAAACAAAGAGCGCCGCAACAGGCGGGTATCGCCCTTGAGGGCTGCTCTCCGCGTCGCGGCGCTATTGATGATGCCGTGTGGCACAAAGGGTGGAATCAGGCGGCTCAGGCCAGGAAGGGCTTGAGCTCCTCCAGCAGCTGGTCGCAATCGTCGGAATAGATCTCCATGGTGACGGGCTTGCTCAGATCCAGGCTGAAAATGCCCAGAATGGATTTGGCGTCCACCACGTGACGGCCCGCCCGCAGATCCACATCGTAGGGATGGCGGCAGACAATATTCACGAAGGACTTTACATTTTCGGCGAGGCTCAGCTTGATGTTGACGGATTTCATCGGGTTTCGTCCTCCTTTGCATTTATCCAACATTTTGACAGATGCATTATACACCAGCGAAATCGTTTTTGCAAGCGGGAAAGAGGGCGATTTGATCAGAAGTTGGTGACGGTCAGATCACCGCTGACAGAGTTGAGCCGGATCACCACGGAAGAGGCGGAATCGTTGGGGCAGTGCACGTTCACGCTGCCGCAGGTGGTGCTGGTCTTCACGCAGGGAATGACCGTCTCCGGCACGACCACTTCGATATCGCCGCTGGTGGTGTTGGCCTGCACGCTTTCCAGCGCGGTTTCGGTGCGGATGTCAATATCGCCGCTGACGGAGTTGATCTTCACCTGCGCCATGCGGCCTATGAGATCTGTATCGCCGCTGACGTTGTTGGCGCTCAGGTGCGGCGCGTCACCGGTGAAATCAATATCGCCGGAGGTGGCGTTCAGGGACAGGCTCTCGCTGAAGATGCAGCCGGATACCTCCACATCGCCGGAGGTGCTGGTCAGGTGGGCGCAGCCGGTGACGGCGCTGTTCTCCATATCGATGTCCCCGCTGGTGGTGGCGGCGGTCAGCCCGCCGATGCGAAGGCCGGTCAGGTCGATATCGCCGCTGGTGGTCTGCACAGTGAGCAGCTCCATGCCTTCCGGCAGCAGCAGGCGCACAGGCTCGCCGCTGGTGCGGTCGATGTGGAAAACGCCCCGCAACGCCTTGCCGATGCCGGCAAAAATGCCGCCAAGGCCTTCCAGCTCTTCGGTTTCCATATCCTGTTGTTCGTCGCTCCGGCGGCGCACCCGCTTGAGGCTCAGGCAGCCGTCCAGCAGCTCCAGCTGGAACATGGGCTCATCTGCCTTGTTGATCTCCACATGCACACGCCCGTCGGGGGAGGGTTCGGCTTCCACATCCTCGCCCACCAGATGCAGGCTGACGCGCTTTACCTCACCGGGCTGGAATACAGCAGTCAGGGTGTTTTCATCGTCATTGCCCCAAGCGGTGTTCTCCTGCCAGAAACGTTGACCGGTATAGGCCGCAGTGTCCTCGCTCCCGGCACGGAAGGAGCCGCCCAGACCGTCCATGGCGTTGCGGACGCTCTGCATGGCGTTGTCCAGCGCATTGCGCACAGAGGTAAAAGCATTCTCAGCAGTATCCTCCACCCGGTCGCCGATGCGCTCCATTTTGCGGTCGATTTCCTCTGCCATCTGTTCAAAACGCGCAAAGGGGCCTTCTTCACCAGCAGATTGATCTGCCGCCCGGCTGCCTTTGCCGCTGCGGTACTCGTCCAGCACATTTTCCATGCTGCGCAGGTTATCCAATACCTGCCCCAGCGCGTCGTCCGGGCTGAGGCCGGAGGCGATCAGATCCTCATAGCGGGCCTGACTGTTGGTGAGCAGTTCTTCCCGGATGGCGCTGGTTTCTTCGGTTTCCGGAATGCCCCGGAACATCAGGTCAATGATTTTCACAATGGTGGGATTCATAGGGTTTCCTCCTCCAGAAGCAGTGTGAGCAGCTGTTTGGTCTCCTGCCAGTTCAGCAGGTCTTTGCTGAGGCGTTCCTCCCCTTCCGGGGTGATGGCGTAGTACCGCCGCCTTGCGCCTGCCTGCGCATCCCCCCAATAGGAGCGGATGTGGCCTGCGCCTTCCAGCCTGCGGAAAGCGGTGTACAGGGTGGCTTCCTTCATTTCCAGCCCGCCCTGAGAAATCAGGCTGATCTGTTTGCCCAGCTCGTAGCCGTAATGATCGCCTTTGGTAAGCTGTTTCAGAATCAGGGTATCGGTGTATCCACGCAGAATATCTGCACTGAGGGCCATGGTGTTTCACCTCCGTAGGATGAGTGTAACACATGGTACTTCGCCTGTCAAGGTACTATGTAAGAAAAAGATTCGCTGCTGGATGGATGTGTTGACTTTGCAGGGGTTTGGGAGGATAATAAAGAGTACGTGAACGCCAGTGGCGCATCCTGCCCGGCAGCACAAGGAAAGGAGGTATCCCCATGGAACTGGAACAATTGACCGCCATCGTGCAGGATACCACTTTCCGCAACGATGAAAACGGTTATACGGTGCTCCACGCGGTGGTAGGCCGCACCGAGCACACCATCGTTGGCATTCTGCCGGAACTGAGCCCCGGCGAAAACGTCACCTTTGAGGGCCGCTGGACGGAGCATCCCACCTATGGGCGGCAGTTTTCCGCCAACCAGTGCACCATCACGCCGCCCACAGGCAAAAGCGCCATTGAAAAATATCTGGGTTCCGGCCTGATCCGTGGCATCGGCCCCAGCACCGCCAAGCTGATCGTGCAGCATTTCGGCGAGGATGCCATGGATATCATGGATGAGCATCCGGAGCGACTGACCGAAATCCCCGGCATCGGCCCCAAAAAGGCCGCCATGATCATGGAAAGCTACACCGAGCAGATGGGCATGCGCCGGGCGCTGGTCTTTTTGCAGAAATACGGCATCAGCCCCAATCTGGCGATGAAGGTAGCAAAATACTATGGCGAAAACACCGTCACCCTGATCCGGCAGAACCCCTACCGCATGGTGACCGATATCGAGGGCGTGGGTTTCCTCACCGCTGACCGGATCGCGCTGAGCATGGGCATCGACCCCATGAGTGAGCACCGCATCCGGGCGGCGCTGTTTTATCTGCTCACTGAGGCTTCCGGCAACGGCGGGCATACCTACCTGCCCCACGACATGCTCAAGCAGCGGGCTGCCGCCATGCTCCGGGCCGATGAGGATCTGGTGGACCGGCAGATCACTCAAGGCTTGTTGGAAAAAATGATGGTGGGCTTCTCCATGCCCGGCGTGGAGGACGCGGTGTGCCTGCCCCTGTATTTCCATGCGGAAAATGAAATCGCCATGCGGCTCCACTACCTGATGACCGCCCGGCCCTACAAGCGGGTAACAGGCCTTGGCGAGCGCATCGCAGCCTACGAAAAGGAACAGGGCGTTCGGTTCAGCGACCGGCAGAAGAAGGCCATCCGCAGCGCGGTGGAGGAGGGCGTGCTGGTGATCACCGGCGGCCCCGGTACCGGTAAAACCACCATTATCCGCTGCATCCTGTCCCTTTTGAAGGAAGACAACGATATTTTGCTCTGCGCTCCCACAGGCCGCGCCGCCAAGCGCATGAGCGAGGCCACCGGCGAGGAGGCCAAGACCATCCACCGGCTTTTGGAATACGGCGGTGAGGCCGATACCTTTGCCCGCAGTCAGGATTATCCGCTGGAGTGCGACTGCCTCATCGTGGACGAGATGAGCATGGTGGATGTGGTGCTGATGCGGGGGCTTTTGCGGGCCATCACCCCCGGCACCCGCCTGATCCTTGTGGGCGACGCGGATCAGCTGCCCAGCGTGGGCGCGGGCAATGTGCTCCACGATATTCTGGAGAGCGATTCCGTGCCCAATGTGCGCCTGACTGATATTTTCCGGCAGGACGAGAGCAGCATGATCGTGCTCAACGCCCACCGGATCAACCACGGCGAGATGCCGGTGCTGAAAAACAAGGACACCGACTTCTTCTTTGAAAAGAAGATGCTGCAAAGCGAGGCAGCCCAAAGCATCTGTCAGCTGCTCCGCACCCGCCTGCCCAAGTACCTGCGCTTCCCGGAGGATAAGTGGCGCAGCGAAGCCGTGCGCACGATTCAGGTGCTCACCCCCACCAAGAAGGGCGACTGCGGGGCCATCAACCTGAATCAGCTTTTGCAGGCGGCCCTGAACCCGGAACGCCCTGGGCAGGACAGCATCGCCCACGGGGACACTGAGTTCCGGGTGGGCGACAAGGTGATCCAGACCAAGAACGACTACCAGCTGGAATACAAACGGCGTACGCCCTACGGCTGGGAGGACGGCACCGGCGTATTCAACGGCGACGTGGGATACGTGGAGCGCATTGACCCGGCGGAGCACCTGCTCACCGTGTGCTTTGACGATGACCGCTACGTAACCTACCAGAAGCAGCAGCTGGATGCGCTGGAGCTGGCCTACTGCCTGACGGTGCACAAAAGCCAGGGCAGCGAGTTCCCGGTGGTGGTATTGCCCGTGGTGGGCGGCCCGCCCATGCTGATGGTGCGCAATCTGCTCTACACCGCCCTGACCCGCGCCCGGCATCTGGTGGTGCTGGTAGGCCGGGAAGAGGTGATCCGGCAGATGGTGGACAACAACCACATTGCCCACCGGTATACCATGCTCAAGGAGCGGCTGATTTCGTATCAGACCTTGGGGGCCATGAAGATGCCCTGAGGGCTTGCGTTTCAGCGGCAGATGTGATATTCTTTCACAGCAGCTTTTCACGTTTCTGTACCAAACGTGGGAAGCTGCTTTTTGTGTATTGATCCGGAGAAAAGGGCGGTTGGCTCTTGGCAGAACTGCCGAAGGATTTGGAGATAAGCGGCGGCAAATTCTGCGCGCCGCAGGCTGCATGCCCAGGACTGTCAATGTACGGTTGCGGGTGAGAAGCTGTACAGTCCCTGACCGGCTGTTTCGCTCCCCAGCATTCGCCCGATGAAAGGAGAATGATTCCCATGAAAAAAACCTTCTATACCGAATGGGCTTATGTGGCAGGCCTGCTGCTGATCGCCGCAGGGGTGGTGCTGATGGAAAAAGCCAATTTCGGCATGTCCATGATCGTGGCGCCCGCATACTTACTGCACCGCTGGCTAAGCCCCCTGTGGAGCTGGTTCACCTTCGGCACGGCGGAATACTGCTTTCAGGCGCTTTTGCTGGTGGTGATGGGGCTGGTGCTGCGCCGTTTCCGGCTGGGCTGGCTGTTCAGCTTTGTGACGGCGGTGGTATACGGCTTTGTGCTGGACGGCCTGATGGCTTTGGGCGCATATCTGCCTGCCGGCAACCTGTGGCTGCGGTGGCTGTGGTATGTGCTGGGCATGCTGCTGTGCTCCATGGGCGTGGCCTGCATGTTCCACACTTATCTGTCCCCGGAGGTGTATGAGCTGTTCGTGAAGGAAGTCTCCGCCGTTTTCGGTGTGGAGATCCACCGCTTCAAAACCGGCTACGATTGTGTCAGCTGCCTGATCGGCCTCGTTATGAGTTTCCTGATCTTCGGCCTGTGGCAGTTCGTGGGCGTCAAATGGGGCACCATTCTGTGCGCGCTGATCAACGGCTGGATCATTGGGCGCTGCTCCGCGCTGTTGGAGAGATTTTTCACCTTCCGGGATGCCTTGCCGTGGCGCAGCTTTTTCACAGGCGAGAATACAAAGGGCGTAGCCGCGGACTGATCCCTTGCAGGCGCAACAAAAACACCCGATCGATGGTCATAATGAACCATCGGTCGGGTGTTTGCTGTATATTTGTTTGCTGTATCTCAGTCCAGGACCGGACAGCGGCGCTTTAATCCTCCACGATCAGCTTGCCATCCTCAATGCCCAGCACCTTTGCCAGCGCATGCACATGATAGCCGGCATCCACCAGCTTCTGATGACCGGGCTGGAAGCTCTTTTCCACGCACACGCCAATGCCGATCACCTCTGCGCCCGCCTGACGGCACAGTTCGCACAGACCTTCGGCAGCCTCGCCGTTGGCAAGGAAGTCATCCACGATGAGTACCTTGGAACCTTCGGGCAGGTACTGCTTGGCAACACGGATGTGGTTTTCCACGCCGTGAGTAAAGGAGAAGACCCGGCTTTCGTACACATCGCCAGTCACGTTACGGGTGCGGCTCTTCTTGGCAAACACCACGGGGATGTTGCCGCAGGCAATGGCGGTGGTCAGCGCGCCTGCGATACCGCTGGCTTCCACGGTGAGCACCAGATCGGGCTTTTTCTGCGCAAACTCTGCAGCGAATGCCTGACCGATCTTCACATACAGCTCCGTATCCATGCGGTGGTTGAGAAACATATCCACCTTTACAATATCCGTCCCGATGCCAATGCCGTGGGCCCGTACCGCTTCTACCAGCTCTTTCATGGGGGTTCCTCCTTCGCGGGTCTTTGGTATGGTGATATTGTATGCTTGTTAAAGGGGAATTGCAAGGAAAAATTGCGTGTCCGGCATGCCGCGGGGGAGAGGGGAATGCCTGGCTCCGGTAAAATGCCTTTGGCACGGCAGCTGTTGTTCCCGATAAAAAACCGGGCGGCTTGATCAGCCGTCCGGCGGGTTTGTGTTTGAATTGTGGAATCAGGCCTGTGCTGCATCCTCCAGCGAAAGCACCGCACCTTCGCCCACCTCCAGGGTGACCTTCAGCATGCCATCCTGTACGGGGTAGGGAACATGGGCGTACAGATCGGTGAGGCACTTGGCATCGGCCCATTCTTTGGGCAGGCGGATCATGCCGGTGACCGGCTCCAGAGAGGTGTTGATCAGGCACAAAAGCTGCTGGTCATCACTCTTGCGCAGGTAGGCGTACAGGCCGTTTTCCTCCACCTGCCACGTGCGGAACGCGCCCACTCGCAGGGCGGGGTTGGCAGCCCGGAGATGGGCCAGCTTCTGGTAATGGGCGTGGGTGGGATTGCCCTCCACGTTGTGCCATTCCATGGGGAAACGGCAGTAGGGATCATCGCCGCCCTGCATGCCCAGCTCATCGCCGTAGTAGATGATGGGTGCGCCGGGGAAGGTGAACTGGAAGAAGGAAGCCGCGTGCAGCATGCACAGGTCGCCGCCGGCGCGGGTACGCAGGCGGGCGGTATCATGGCTGCCCAGGAAGGTCCACAGCACCTGATTGATGCGCTCCGGGTAGAGCATCAGGGAACGGTTGAGGCAGGCATCGAACTGAGCAAGGCTGATCTTGTGGTGGCAGAAACGGTTCCAGATGTTGCGGGAGAGCACATAGTGCATGGTGGCATCGAACATGTCGCCCTGGGTGAGCCATTCGCGGCTGTCATCCCAGCATTCGGCGATCATGATGCCTTCCGGGTTGGCGGCTTTGATCATCTTGCGATACTGCCGCCAGAAATCGGGCCAGACTTCGGGGCTTACATCCAAGCGCCAACCGTCGATGTGGCATTTTTCGATCCAGTAGCGGCCTACGCGCAGGAAATAATCGGCGCAATCCGGGTTCTGCAGGTTCAGCTTGGGCATGTAGGGCCAGTGACCAAAGGTCTGGTAGCCGCATTCCTCGGTGTTGTCAAAGAAGAACCAGTTGTAATACTTGCTTCCCTTGCCTTTTTCCTTGGCATCCTTGAAGGGGGCAAATTCCACGCCGCTGTGGTTGAACACACCGTCCATGATGAGTTTCATGCCGTTTTTGTGCAGCTCATCGCAAAGCTCCCGCAGGTCATCCTCGGTGCCCAGCAGGGGATCGATCTGGAAATAATCAAAGGTGTTGTAGCGGTGGGAGGAATCGCTGAGGAACATGGGGGTGGAATAGACCATCTGTACGCCCAGTTCCTTCAGGTAAGGCACGGCCTTGATCATACCCCGCAGGTTGCCGCCGTAGCGGAATTCATTCTGCACCCGGTCGCTGGTCCAGGGTTCCAGACCGGGTTCGTTTTTGCCTTCCCGGCGGAAACGGTCGGGGAAGATCTGGTAACCCACGCAGCCCTTGGCCCACTCGGGCATGGCGGGGGCAGCGTAGGCGTAGGCAAAGGCGAAGGATTCGCTGATGTCCTCATAGTAATCCCGCCCGAAGTGGATACCGGCGGCATCCAGCTTGAAGACCTGCTCGTCGCTTTCCAGAATGAACAGATATTTGACGCGCACATCCTCAGGGGTGAACACGCACTCGTACCAGTCGTGGAACTCGTCCCGGTAGGCCACCTGCATTTCCACCTGCATGGCATTGGCAAAGTAGTCCGGGTAGTTGTAGTTGCTGGTCACCTTGGCAATGATGCGGGAGAAGTCGCCGCGGCCCGTCTGGAGACGGAGCACCACTTTGCCCTCGGGGGTGGCATGGCGGTACTCCAGCCACGGCATGTGGTAAACGGCGTCGAAATGGATGTTGCGCATGATGGATTCCTCCTATGGGAAATGAAAAAATGAGTGGAGTGCAGGGGCCTGTTCCGCAACCTCAGTCGGCGTTCCGGGCACTGACCGTGCCCAGCCCTTGCTTCGGCCCGCGACTGCGGGTCGCTAATGCCTTCGGCATTGTGTTCCGCAACCTCAATCTTCGTGCAGGCTACTGCCGTAGCCTACACTCGTTTCGGCCCGCGACTTCGGGGCGTTTTGCGCTTCGCGCAAGTGTTCCGCAACCTCAGTCGGCGTTCTGGGCACTACCCGTGCCCAGCCCTTGCTTCGGTTGACGACTTCAGGTCGCTAATGCCTTCGGCATTGTGCCCACTGGGCACACACTTCCCTCCGTCGCCACCGGGCACGCGCTTCCCTCCGTCTCCCCTGCCGGAGCGCGAGGCAGAGCCTCGCACCCTGCGCCGCAGCGCAAACCCAGTAAGCACAGCGAGTGCCCGAAGGGCGCAAGATGTGCGGCGGTAAAAAACCGTAAGAAAAAGATAGCCAGCAATGGAAAACGTCCAGCCAAGCCGATCAGGTGCGGCAATACCATCACCGCACCCCATCAGTATCAGCCATTCCCTTGCCAGCTATCCAACCAGCGCGCCCGTCAGTCCAACGTACGTACGCTGTCCCGCTCCATGATGGAGAAGGGAATGATCACGCCCGTGGGCGGGGTTTCCGGGTGCTTGACCAGCTTGATGACCAGTTCCATGGCCTTTTGCCCCAGCTGGTAGGGATCCACGTTGATGGAGGTCAGGGGCGGGTTGTTGATACGGCCGGCGGGGGTATCGTTGAAGCTGATGAGGCTGACATCCCCTGGCACGGTGAGCCCCATGTCATTCAGCATATGGCAGAGAGTGATGGCCTGTGCGTCATCCAGACAGACCACGCCGGTGGGGCGGTCATCGCCCTCAAAGAGGCGGCGCAGCTGGCGTTCATCGGTGGTATTATACAGGTAGCGGCTGGAGACCACATCCTCCCGGTTGAAGGGGAGACCGGCCTGTTCCAGCGCCTGCTGGTACCCCTTGCGGCGGTCCACGGTCACCATGAACTGCTTGTCGTAGCCCAACAGCGCGATGCGGCGGTGGCCCCGGTCCAGCAGATACTGGGTGGCTGCCTTACCAGCGGCGATGTTGTCGTTATCCACGTAGTAGGCGTTTTCCGCGTTGATGGGGTGGCCCAGCGTGACCACGGGCAGCCCGGCGGCATCGTCGGCGGGCACATCCTCGGCGGTAAGCACAATGAGACCTTCCGCATAGCCGCTGTCGGTCAATTGACGAACGGCTTCCTGGGTGGTATCGCCCTCGGTGCCGGTGCCCAGCAGCACATGGTAGCGGCGCGCGCCAGCCACATGGCCCAACCCCTGCAGCACAGAAGGGTAGAAGGAGTGGTTCAGGTTATCCCCGCCCTCGCCGGAGAACACTACGCCGATGATGTGGCTGCGGCGGCTGACCAGACTGCGGGCCATCTGATTGGGATGGAAATCCATCTCCTGTGCGATTTTTTTGATCTGCTTGCGCATCTCCTCGCTGATGCGGGGATTGTCGTGCAAAGCGCGGCTGACTGTGGACGGGGAAACCCCTGCCGCTTTGGCGACATCTTTGATGGTGACTTTCATGCTGTTCTCCTTCGCTGTTTGCGGTGACGAGGATGTGCAAACGTTTGTGCTTTCCTGTATAGTACCACCAATGTGGAAAAATGTCAAGGGTTGGTGTGGGGGAGGGGCAGTTGGCCTGTTGCGGGGAATAGCTTCCTGCCCTCCGCACGTTGATCAATCCAGCATTTCCCCCACCACCCGGCAAGGCAGCCCGGTAACCCCCGTCATATGCATGGGATAGGTATGAAACACCAAAGGTCCCTCCGCCCCAAAAAGCGTCTCCAGACGGCGCAGGTTCTCGATCACAAACACGCCCTGCTCCGCGCAGACCTGATCGGTGGGGATGTGCTCCGCACCCCGGCGAACGCCTGCGAAGTCGATGCCGATAATGGAAACTTTTTTCTCCAGAAGCGCATGGATCAATTCCATGGACAGCTGAGGATGCTCCTTGTAGTAGCGGCGGGTACCGTAGGGTTCGGTATCGGAAAAGCCGGAGTGGAACGCCACGAACTGATCTGCTTTCACCTTGCTCAGATCGATATCGGACAGGGTGATGTCCCGGTCTTTGACGTGGGTTACATCGAACACCACGGCGCTGCGCTGGGTGTAGTCCAGCGGAAAAACCTGATCCATCACATCAAAATGGGTGCCCAGATGGCCTTCCAGCTCGGGCTTTTGGTTTTCCTTGGCTTCTTTGAGGATATCCGGGGTGATTTCAAGGGTCAGGTCGATTTTCATGAGGATGCCTCCTGCAGGACTGAAGAATTGTGGATCATGCGCTATGGATGCGGCAGACCTGCTCATTAAGCATATCCGTATCCACTGCGCCGGTCTGGTCAAAGCCGGTGGCTTCGATGGTGAAATCGCCGGTATAGCCGGACTGTTTGATGAAGGCAAAGAAGCGGTCAAAGTCGATGTGCCCCTTGCCCATGGGCAGAACCCGCCCCAGCAGCTTGTCCCATTCCATGTAGCCGCCCGCATAGTCGTTCACATGGAAATGACGGACATGCTGCATGAGCCATGGGTTTTCCGGCTGGTACAGGGCTTCCAGCTGGCTGTGGAAGGCCGCATTTTTGGTATCGAAAGTGATTTGCGCATCCGGGTGGCGCTGGGTGAGGGTGCTAAGGTGGGTCATGGGATCCCGCTGGTTGCAGACCACGTTTTCGATGGTCAGGCTGAGACCGTGCTCCCCTGCGATCCGGCACAGTTCCGGGTAAGCAGCCAGATTGTTTTCGATATGCTGGTCGGAGATCAGACCGCTCCACAGGTGCAGCACCAGCTTGTCCGCCCCGGCAGCTTCGGCAATGCGGCAGTTCAGGGCGAAATCCCGGAAGGCTTTTTCTGTGCGGTCGTCTTCGCCATAGGCCAGCTCCATACCGACATCCTTCTGGCAGTGAATGACCGGAATGGTCAGCCGGGCGGCACGGAGAAAGCTGAGCAGCTCGTCCACCCGCGTGTACCAGTCCTGATAGATCATCAATTCGTAGCCGTCGCAGCGGAGCTTTGGTGTCAGGGTTTCCAGAAGGCGGAAATCCCTGCCGTTGGCACGGCCCAACAAAGCGCCGGTGGAGATCAGTACCCGCTGCATGCCATCATCCTTTCACATTGCGGTAGAGTATGCCCTTGAACAGCTTTTTCACCGTTGCGCCCAGCTGGTCGCAGCGGTAGTCGGTATGCTGGTGGGCAGGTGCAGCCATGATGGCGTCAAACGCTTCCTCGCTCAGATGAAGCCGCTGCCGGATCTGCTGAAGATAGGATGCCATCAGTTCCTCATTGTAGAGGGGCTTGTCCAGTTCTGCCAGCGCTTCTTCACGGGTCATCTGCCCGGAGACGATCATGCTGGACAGGTGGGAGGTACGCTTGTCCACCCCGAATTTGTTGGGCAGCCAATACAGCTGGATGAAGGCAGTCAGCACATTTTCCAAATGTTTCGCGCCGTAGTATTCGAAACCGCAGAAGTCCCGGAGCTCCTGAAATGCCCGCTCCCGGTTGTAGTCGATCAGGTTCAGGGGCCGCAGGGTGACCACCTGCTTGGTTTTCATCATCAGGTACTTCTGATAGGAAGAAACAAATTTCAGCTTGTTGAGTTTGGTGGTGCCGAAGCGGCGGTTGATATCCCGCAGATTGATCAGATCCATGGGGTTGTGGGTATTGCCCCGCTGCAGGATGCATTCCAGCGCGAAATTGCCGCCGGTGAGGAAATACCGAACGCCGTTTTTCCGGGCCTGATCGTACAGGAATGCAAAAAGAATGTTGTCCTGCGGCACCGCCAGATTGGGCACGCCCGCCTTCATATAGGCAAGGGTCAGACCGTCGTACTGCTGCTGATCCGGCTGGATGACCTTCAGATCGATCCCGGCAGCCTCGCACAGCTTGCGGATGTTTTCACGGGAAATCGGCGTATCATAGCCGTCATCGATGTGCACCGCCAGAATGCGCAGCCCCCACTGATGGCCCAGATAGGCCAGATAGGCAGAGTCCAGCCCGCCGCTGATGCCCATCAGGCAGTCGTAGGGTTTGCCTTCGCCTTCTTTTTTCAGCATGGCGATCATGCTTTCCAGCTGCTTGCGGCCTTCCTCATCGGGCAGATATTCGCTGCCGATCTGGCTGAGGGCTTCGGTGCAGTAGTTGCAGCGGCCCTGTTCGTCAAAGGTGATGGTGGGGTCGGCCTGATTGGTCATAACACATCGGGTACAGCGGATGGCTTCCATAGGGCACCTCCAAGGTAGGATGGGTATGTTACGCAACGTATTGTAACACGTTTTGCCCCGGGTGGAAAGCGGAAATGGTCGGCAGAGTCTTCCCCTCCCGCCCCGCCGCGCATTGACATTCCCGGTGCATTTTGTTACAGTTAAATTGGATGATTCCGCACCCATCTTGAAAGAAGGATGCAAATGAAAACGTTTCTGTATGTGATCAAATATCCGCTGGATGACCAGTATTCCATCAAAAAGAAGGTGGATGGTCAGGTGGCGGCGGCAGGCGCGCTGGGTCTGGATGTGTGGCAGACCGCCTATGACCGGCGACAGACCTACCTGCTTCATCAGGGAGAAAAGCAGCCGGTCAAGCGCATCTGGCTGGGGCGCATGCCCGGCTATCTGCACACCAAGGCCTTTCTGGACCTGTTCGATACCGTGGAGCGCACCCTGCGCAAGCAGCATTTTGATGTGGTATATATGCGGCACTGTCCCATCAGCCCCAAGGGGATCCGCATGATGCGCCGCATCGCCAAGGCGGGCAGTCAGCTGGTGGTGGAGATCCCTTCCTTCCCGCTGGAAAACGAGGGCAAGCGCAATGTGCTCCGGCGGCTGTACTGGGCTTATTCCCAGCACTGCTGGAAGCGCGCTGCCAAATATGTGACCCGCTTTGTGGTCATCGGCGGGCCTGCGGACAGCTATCTGGGCCGCCCGGCCATGAATATCGATAACGGCGTGGATGTGGAGGCCATTCCGCTTCGGCAGCACGAACCTGCCGCTGATGGAAAGATCCACTTCCTGGCGCTGGCTACCATGGCCCGCTGGCATGGCTTTGACCGGCTGATTCAGGGCGTTGCCCAGCTGCCGCCGGAGCTGCGCCAGCAGCTGGTGGTGGATATGGTGGGCTCCGACGGCGACGGTTCCCTGCCCCGCTGGCAGCAGCTGACGGAAGACTTGGGCATGCAGGAGCATATCCGCTTCCATGGCTACCAGACCGGCAAGGCGCTGGATGCGGTGTTCGCCGCAGCGGATGTGGGCATTTGTTCCCTCGGCCTGCACCGGCACGGCTACCAGACGGCCTCCCACCTGAAACTGCGGGAATACACCGCCCGGGGGCTGCCCTTTGTGTATGCAGGCCAGGATCCCTCCCTGCCAGAGGAAGCGCCCTTCTGCCTGCGGATCCCGGCAGATGATACCCCCGTGCCCATGGAAGAAGCCCTGGCCTTTGCCCTTCGGATGAGAGGGCAGGAGGAGATCCCCGGTCAGATGCGGCGTTACGCCCGAGAGCATATGTCCTGGGAAGCGCCCATGAAAAAGGCTTTGCAGATGCAATGATTATTGGATGATAGGCGGTAACACAATGAAGATCGTAACCGTGGTAGGGGCCAGACCCCAGTTTATCAAGGCGGCGGCAGGATCCCGCCAGCTGCGCAGGGAGCATCAGGAGATTCTGGTGCACACCGGTCAGCATTTTGATGACAACATGTCCGCAGTGTTTTTCCGGGAGATGGGCATTCCCACGCCGGATTATCATCTGGGCATATCCGGCGGCAGCCATGGACAGATGACCGCCCGGATGCTCACTGGCATCGAGGAAATTCTGGAAAAGGAGCAGCCGGATGCTTTGCTGGTGTACGGCGATACCAACTCCACGCTGGCAGCGGCGCTGGCGGCAGCCAAGCTGCGCATCCCCGTACTGCATGTGGAGGCGGGCAACCGGCTGGGCACGCTGGACAATCCGGAGGAGATCAACCGCAAGCTCACCGACCATTGCTCCACGCTGCTGTTTACCGCCACCGAGGATGCCCGCCAGAAGCTGGTGTCGGAAGGGCTGGGCAGCCGTGCTCACTGTGTGGGCAATATTATGTATGATTCCTTCCTGTACTTTGCCGGTCAGCCCTGGGAGAACCCCAACCTTCTGGCGCTGGACGGCAGCGCTGTCGCCGTGCCGGAACAGTTTTACTACATGACCTGCCACCGTCAGGAAAACACCTACAGCGACGAGCCCCTCACCGCTATTCTGGCAGCCATGAACCAGTTGGATGCCAAGACCATCTACCCGGTGCATCCCCGCAACCGGGAGCGGGCGGAGCGGATCGTGCGCGCCCAAGGGTTTGACAACATCCAGCTGATCCAGCCGGTGGGCTATTCCGATTCCGTCCACCTGACCCAGCACGCCAAGAAGATCGTCACCGATTCCGGCGGGCTTCAGTGCGAGGCCTTCTATGCCGGTGTTCAGTGCGTGTTCGTGCTGGACTATGTGGTGTGGCCGGAGACGATGGTGGATAACCGCAACCAGCTTGCCAAAGCTGATACCAAGGATATTCTGGAGAAACTGTCCGCCCAGCAGCACATCGACCCCAGCTACCAACCCTTCGGCGATGGTCATGCTGCGGAGAAGATCTGCGATGTGATCCGGGCGTGGGAGAAGACCCGGTAAGCCCGCAAGGGGCGCGGCGCGGTGCAGCGGCTTTGTTTGCAAGCCGCCGCTCAGCGGATAAGCAATGGATGCAGCACCCGGCTTTGCAGGATTGCTGCTTGATGAAAGGAAGAGATGGATCCATGAAGAAGTTGATTGCACTTCTGTTGGCTGTTATGCTGCTGTTGACCGCCGCCTTTGCAGCAGCGGAGACTGTAACGCCCGAAAGCAACTTTGCCGATCTGCTGGCTGCTGCCGAGAGCGGCGATGCCACGGCGCAGGGCAAGGTAGCAGTGGCGTATTTTCAGGGCGAAGGCGTGGAGCAGGATCTTCAGGCTGCCTATGACTGGTTCCTCAAATCCGCTGAACAGGGCGAGGCGACCAGTATCTACAATGTGGGCGTGTTCCACTACTTTGGCTATCTGGGCGAAAGCAATTATGAAGAAGCCTTTGGCTGGTTTGAAAAGGCTGCGGAGTTAGGCTATGTGAACGCTTATGTGAATCTGGCCTCCATGTACCGGGCTGGTCAGGGCGTGGAAGCCGATAAGCAAAAGGCGCTGGAACTGTATCAGAAGGCTGCGGAGCAGGGCCAGCCCGCTGGCTGGCTGGATATGGGCAGCATGTACTATACGGGCGATGGCATTGAGCGCGATGCGGTCAAGGCTGCGGAGCTGTTCCAGCTGGCGGCGGAGGGCGGCAACGGCGAGGCTGCCTACAATCTGGGCGTGATGGCCCAGAATGGCGAGGGCATGGCAGCGGATCCTGCCAAGGCTATGGAGTGGTACAGCCTGTCTGCTGATCTGGGCTATGCCAAGGGTCAGACCACCATGGGTGCGCTGTATCTGGGCGCTAACGGCGTGGAAGAGGACTTCGACAAGGCGTTCCAGTACTTCTTTGCTGCCATGCAGCAGGGGGATCTGGATGCCCTGTACTTTGTGGGTATGTGTTTTGAGAAGGGTCTGGGCACCGAAGTGGATAACGACACCGCCATGTACTGCTATCAGCTGGCAGCTCAGATGGGTCACGAAGGTGCAGTGCAGCGCCTTCAGGTGATCGAAGAGATGAATGCGTATATGGAAGAGGCCGATGCAGCCAAAGAGGAATAACAGCGGGCGAACAGCGCACGGCTGTCTTTGGCTTAGCGGCAGTTTTGCCTGACGGGATCTGATGCCGTCAGGCATTTTTCAGGAGAGGGGTCATTGGTATGAAGAAGATGCTCATCACCGGTGGTACGGGGTTTGTCAGCGGCTATCTGGCGCAGTACTTTGTGCAGCAGGGCTGGCAGGTATGGGCGCTGAACCGGGATTCCCGGGAACAGATGCCCGGGGTCACGCTGATTCAGGCAGACCGGCACCGGCTCGGAGACGCGTTGCGCGGCCGGAGCTTTGATGCGGTCATCGATGCGGTGGCCTACGACGCGCCGGAGGTGGAAAGCCTGCTCCATGCGCTGGAAGGGTGGCCTGCGTATGTGCTCATCAGCTCCAGCGCAGTGTACCCGGAAACCCTGCCCCAGCCCTTCACGGAAGAGATGCAAGTAGGGGAAAACCGCATCTGGGGCGCTTACGGCCTTGGCAAAGTGCGGGCGGAGGCGGCTGCCCAGCGGCTGCGCCCGGACAGCTACATCCTGCGCCCGCCGTATCTGTACGGCCCCATGCAGAACCTGTACCGGGAGCCCTTTGTGTTTGACTGCGCCGCAGCCGGACAGCCCTTCTACCTGCCCGGGGACGGCAACATGCCCCTGCAGTTCAACCATATCCGCGATCTGTGCCGCCTGATCGCCGTCCTGCTGGATCAGCAGCCTCAGGTGCGGATCTATAACACCGGCGATCTGTGTCCGGTCACCGTCCGGCAATGGGTGGAAATGTGTTACGAAACGGTGGGCGCGCCCTGCCGGTTCATTTCCGTAAGCGGGGAACATCCCCAGCGTTCCTATTTCCCCTTTTATCCCTATGGCTATCAGCTGGATGTGCGCAGGCAGCAATCCCTTCTGCCGGATCTGACCCCGCTGATGGAGGGCCTCCGGGAAAGCTGGGAATGGTACTGCCAGCATCCTCAGGGCGTGATGAAGCGGGATTACGCAGGCTATATCGCACAGCATCTGGCAGCCCCATAAGCCGCGCCGGAACAATCTTGTGCTTGCAAAGCGTTGCAACTAATGCTATAATACCCCCAATCGGCGATGAGGAAGAACAACGCCCGGTGAACAGGTCTCTGTCAGAGAAGGCGGTATGCGCCCGCGCATGCTGAAAGCCGCCCCGGAAACCTGCGGGAAATTCGCTTCCGAGCTTTTCCTCCGAAATAGCAGTAAGGGGAAACGGTTGGCTCCGTTACAGGCGAAAAGCGCATCGGGAATGCTGTTTCCCCGTGCGGAATTTGGGTGGTAACACGCGGCATCATGCCTTCGTCCCATGCGGACGGAGGCTTTTTCTTTACAGGAAAAACGCTGTTCTCAAATTCAACCATCTCAACGGATACATATCAAAGGAGGAACGCACATGGCAATCGTGGATACCCTGCGGGAGATTACCCAACGGGTGGAAAGTGAACTGAAAGCCACCGACACCTCTGCCGCGCTGGACGGCCTGCGGGTGAAGGTGCTGGGCAAGAAGGGTGAACTGACCGCTCTGCTCAAGGGCATGGGTCAGCTGGCCCCCGAAGAGCGTCCCAAGGTGGGCGCCCAGATCAACGAGGTGCGCGAGCATCTCACCGCCCTGATGGCGGATCGTGAAGCTGCCATCAAAAAGGCCGAGCGGGAAGCTGCCCTCAAGGCTGAAACCATCGACGTGACCGAGCCCCGCAAGCTGCCCAAAGTGGGCAGCGCCCATCCCATCACCCTGGTGATGGATGAGCTGATCGAGTGCTTCTCCGGCCTCGGTTTCGAGGTGATGGAAGGCCCCGAAGTGGAGCTGGATCACTACAACTTTGAGCTGATGAACCTGCCCAAGAACCATCCCGCCCGCGACGCGCAGGATACCTTCTATATGGACGACAACATCGTGCTCCGTACCCATACCAGCCCCATGCAGGCCCGCGCCATGCTCACCCGCAAGCCCCCCATCCGCATCATCTGCCCCGGCCGCGTGTACCGCGCCGACGAGCTGGATGCCACCCACAGCCCCGTGTTCCATCAGATGGAAGGCCTTGTGGTGGATGAGAACATGAGCATGTCCGACCTGCGCGGCACTTTGGAAGCCTTCGCCAAGAAGCTCTACGGCAACGATGTTTCCACCCGTTTCCGCCCCAGTTTCTTCCCCTTCACCGAGCCCAGCGCGGAAGTGGACCTGACCTGTACTGCCTGCCACGGCAAGGGCTGCCGCATCTGTAAGGATACCGGCTGGGTCGAGGTGCTGGGCTGCGGCATGGTCAACCCCAAGGTGCTGGAGATGTGCGGTATCGACTCCACCAAGTACTCCGGCTTTGCCTTCGGTATCGGTCTGGAGCGTATCGCCATGAAGCGCTTCGGCATCACCGACCTGCGCATGCTCTACGAAGGCGACGCACGGTTGCTCAGCCAGCTGCGGTAATACGGGGGGGGGAATGTGGGGCGCTGCCCCACGCCCCGGCAGGAGGCAGTGCCTCCTGCACCTCCGGACTGCGCTCATTCCATGAGCGCAGGGGGATGCCAACATCATAAGGCTCCCCTGTGTAAGGGGAGCTGTCGCCGAAGGCGACTGAGGGGTTGTACGCCCCATCATCCCCCAACCCCATATTTCAACCACTCAACTGTTTCACCATATATAGGAGGCAATTCCTTTGAAACTTGCAATGAATATGATCCGGGAGTACGCGGACATTCCCGTTACTCCCAAGGAATACGAAAGCCGGATGATCATGTCCGGTACTGCCGTGGAGGGTGTGGACGACATCTCCGGCGGCATTGAAAAGGTCGTTGTGGGCCGCGTTTTGACCTGCGAGGACGTGGAAGGTACCCATCTGCATCAGTGCACCGTGGATGTGGGCGGCGAAGAGCCCCTGCACATCGTCTGCGGCGCGCCCAACGTGAAGCCCGGCGTGCTGGTGCCCGTGGCGCTGGACGGCTCCAAGCTGCCCGGCGGCATCAAGATCAAGAAGGGCAAGCTGCGCGGCATGGTATCCGAAGGCATGCTGTGCGCCGCCACCGAGCTGAAGGTGCCCCAGGAGCTGTACCCCAGCGTGGGCGACGAAGGCCTGCTCATCTTCAATGAGGATTATCCCGTGGGCAGCGATGTGCGCCCCATCCTTGGCATTGACGACTACGCCGTGGATTTCGAGATCCTGGCCAACCGTCCCGACTGCCTCAGCGCCGTGGGCATCGCCCGGGAAACCGCCGCTGCTTTGGGCACCACCTACAACAAGCCCGATACTTCCGTCGTGGAAGCTGGCGGCGACATCAACAACGAAGTGAAGATCCGCGTGGATGATTACGAGGGCTGCCCCCGCTATGCTGCCCGCGTTATCAAGAACGTGCGCATCGCGCCCTCTCCCATGTGGATGCGCAAGTACCTGCACGCCGCCGGTCTGCGCTCCATCAACAACATCGTGGACATTACCAACTATGTGATGCTGGAGTATGGTCACCCCATGCACGCCTTCGACCTGAGCAAGGTGCGGGGCCGTCAGATCATCGTGCGCCGCGCTGCGGAAGGCGAGAAGCTGACCACCCTGGACGGCGTGGAGCGCGACCTGCGCACCGCTGATCTGGTGATCTGCGACGCGGAAGCCCCCACCGGTTTCGCCGGTATCATGGGCGGTGAGGAATCCGAAATCACCGAAGCCACCACCGAAGTCATGTTCGAGTGCGCCTCTTTCGACCGCACCAGCATCCGCCTGTCGGGCCGTGCCCACGGCATGCGCACCGATGCCAGCGGTCGCTTCGAGCGCGGCGTGTGCGCCGCCACCGTCATGGAAGCCCTTGACCGCGCCTGCCATCTGGTCAACGAGCTGGATGCCGGTGATGTGGTCTCCGGCTGCATCGACCTGTACCCCAACCCCAAGCCCCAGCAGACCATCGTTGCCGATCCCGAGCGCATCCGCATCCGCGCTGGTGTGCAGATCCCCGATCAGGCCATGCTGGACATCCTGAACAAGCTCAACTTCGAAGCCGAAATGGTGGACGGCAAGATCGTTGCCAAAGTACCCGCCTACCGCGAGGATCTGGACGGCGAAGCCGACATCTGCGAGGAATGCCTGCGCATGTACGGCTATGAGCACATCGGCGCCACCCCCCTCCACGGCCTGACCACCCAGGGCGGCGTCAGCCCCATGAAGGCCATGAAGAACCGCATCGGCAAGATCCTGCAGGGTCTGAGCTATCTGGAGATCATGAACTTCAGCTTTGTGGGCGTGAAGGAGATCGCCAAGCTGGAACTGCCTCAGGATGACTGGCGCATGGACCCCATGCCCATCCGCAACCCCCTGGGCGAGGATACCGCCGTCATGCGTCCTACCCTGGTGGGCAGCATGTGCAAGACCCTCTCCTACAACATGAACCACGCCACCGAGGCTGCCAGCCTGTATGAGATGGCTGCGGTGTTCGATCACCACAACCTGACCGAGGAAGGTCTGCCCACCGAGACCCAGACCCTGTGCATGGGTTCCTACGGCGAGGACGCGGACTTCTTCACCGTGCGCACCGCTGTGGAAGCTGTGCTGCGCTCCTTCGGCATCCAGTGCGAAGTGGAAGCCGGCGGCGAAGTGTACCATCATCCGGGCCGCTGCGCCAAGCTGGTGCGGGGCCGTCAGGTGTTCGCCGTCATCGGTGAGGTGCATCCCACCGTCCGGGAGAACTTCGACATGCCCAAGCGCGCTGTCATCGCTGAAGTGAATCTGCAGCAGCTGCTGGAGATGGGCAAGCCCATGGGCGAAATGAAGCCCCTGCCCCGCTTCCCCGCCATGAGCCGCGACCTGGCTTTGGTGATGAAGGAAACCGTGCTGGTTGGCCCCCTGATGGCGGATATGCGCAAGGCTGCCGGCAACCTTTTGGAGAACATCGAGATGTTCGACGTGTACCGCGGCGCACAGATCGGCGAAGGCAACAAGTCCGTGGCCTTCTCCCTGACCTTCCGCGCTGCCGACCGCACCCTCACCGATGAGGAAGTGCAGAAGGCCGTGGAAAAGGTGATGAAGGTCTGCGCTGAGAAGCACGAGGCTGTCATCCGCGGATAATCTCTTGCCCTGTGCAGGGAGAAACGCATATCAAAGGAACCGGGTGGTCGTCAGGACCATCCGGTTCCTTTCTTGATGGGAGGCAGGAAGGTTGTCTCCTCCCGGTTTTCTGTGCTATACTGGTTCCACACCGAAGGATGACAGGAGGCATTGCATGTTCACAAGAATCCGTCTGACCATGGCATTGATGATGGTTCTGCTGTGTCTGTTCGGCATCGCCCACGCAGAGATGGCTGAGGACATCACGGGGGACTGCCTGTTCAACGGCGACAAGGGAAGAAGCCTTAAGGATGACAGCTATCGAACCGTCTGGGTAAGCAGCCGATACCACGACCGTTTTTCCATCGTGGTGGAAGCCCCGGAAGGAAAGACCATTGGCGGTCTGCTGATCCGCTGGGATTCCTGGCCTCTGGCATTAACATTGGAAACCCGCAACGAAGCAGGGCAATGGGAAATGATCGGAAGCTGCGAGGGCGAATTTCTTGCCCAGTATATTCCACTGGACGGGCTCACCTCAGTGCGGCTGATGGAGCGGGAAACCATGGGAAAGGTACGTCTGGAGATCAGCTCCATGGATGTGTTTACGCCGGGCGAGTTGCCTGCGGATGTGCAGCAGTGGCAAAAATCTTCCGACCATGTGGACCTGATGCTGATCGCCACGCATCCGGATGATGAGGTGCTGTGGTTCGGCGGTTTGCTGCCCACCTACGCAGGGGAGCAGCGCAAGGAGGTGCTGGTGGTCAATACCTCCTATGCGCGCAATGACCGCCGGCTTGAATTGCTGGATTGTTTGTGGACCTGCGGTGTACGCACCTATCCGGTCTTTATGCAGTACCCTGACATCTGCACCGGGCAGAGGGACTTGGTACTGCGCCGCTGGAACGGGGAACAGCTGTGGGCGGATATGACCGCTCTTTACCGCCGTTACAAACCGGAAGTGGTGGTATTGCATGCAGCGGACGGTGAGTCGGGCCATGGTGCGCATATCGTTGTGTCGGAGGCGGGGCGGGATGCGGCGGCAGCCGCTGCGGATCCGGCCTGTTATCCTGAAAGCGCGCAGGAATATGGCACATGGGATATTCCCAAGGTGTATGTGCACAAGCATGATGAAAACCAGATCCAGATGGACTGGCATCAGCCGCTTCAGGCCTTTGACGGGCTTACCGCGTATCAGGTGGCGGATCTGGGCTTTCAGTGCCACAAGTCCCAGCTGGGCGGCGAGTGGTTTATGCAGGTGGGCGGGGAGAATGATAACAGTCTCTTTGGCCTGTGGCGAAGTCAGGTTGGCCCGGATGTGGAAAAAACAGATCTGTTTGAAAATATCCAGCCGTAAGGAAACGGATGATCAGAGGGCATGCCCACCTCATTGCGGGCATGCCCTCAGACTGTCGAAAAACCCATGGAGGTATTGGAGGGCCGCAGCCCTCCAATTGCCAAACCGAAACCAGCGACATGCGCGGTGGTTTCGGAACCCTTGCGTAGCAAGGGATACCTATCGCC
>SVGQ01000034.1 GCA_015056245.1 Clostridiales bacterium
TGGGATAGCGCTTCGTCAGCACGCTGAGCAGCTCCTTCATTTCCTGACGCTTGGTGTAGCCATCCGCCGGGCAGGGGTTTTTCAGCACCGGCAGTTCCAGTTCCTTCTGCATGTGAATGACATGCTTCTCCGGCAAAAAGATCATGGGCCGGATCACCCACAGATTGGAACGGCTCAGGTAGCTGTTGGGATGAAACACATGCAGACGGCCTTCGTACACCAGACTCAGCAGGAAGGTTTCCAGCGCGTCCTCCCGGTGATGACCCAGCGCCAGCTTATTCAGCCCCAGATCGTTGCACATATCGCACAGCATGGCCCGGCGCATCTTGGCGCACAGGGCGCAGGGATGGGGATCCTTGCGGATCTCAAAGAGGATCTCGTACAGTTCCGTGTGCCGCACCGTCAGCGGCACGTTGAGATCCGCGCACATTTTCTCGATGACGCTGGTATCGGGCTTTTCCTTGCCGGTGGTCAGCATGATGGCGTGGAGCGAAAAATCCCAATGGCGCACATGCCGGTACAAGGCCAGCGCATGGAGCAAAAGAAGGCTGTCCTTGCCGCCGCTGACACCGATCCCGATCCGGTCGCCGGGCTGGATCATGCCGAAATGTTCATCCGCCCGGCGAATGGAACCTAAGGTTACTTTCATGCAGAATGACTCCTTTTCAATAAAAGAGGACCGCGTGGACCGCGTATGCTGATACGCGGGGCAGGGTGGGGGCTGTGCGCTCCCACACCCGCGGTCACTCTTTTTAGAAAAGAGTGACCAGAAAACGCGACACGCTCCCTTTGGTCAAATCCCCTTGATTCCCCTTTTTTCCGGCGGCGGGCATGATTCCACAGGACAACGCCATGTCTTGGCTTTTTTCTTGTTTGCTGAGCAATGCAGCGCATGCCCTTTTTCCCGCCGCAAAAAAGGGCGGGGGATTTGCCGTCGTCCGCTACCGTCGCAGGTGCGGGGAGCGGCTTGGGTGTTTTGGTGTTTGTGCTGGCTCCCCAGCGCGTCGTGGGGCGGGGAGGGCTGGGTCTGATGTGGCAAATGCGCCGCCTTGCGTTGTAGTAGTCGCCACTTGGCTGCTTCGGTGTTGCACTGGTTCCCAGCGCGTCGCGGGGAGGTGCGGTCTGGGCTTGATGCAGTAAATGCACTGCCTTGCGTTGTGGCAGCCACCACTTGGCTGCTTCGGTGTTGCACTGGTTCCCAGCGCGTCGCGGGGAGGTGCGGTCTGGGCTTGATGCAGCAAATGCACTGCCTTGCGTTGTGTCAGCCGCCGCTTGGCTACTTCAGTGTTTGCACTGCCGCCCTACGCTCCCCAACCCACACCAAAACATACCATTCATCCCGAACCCAACACCCGCCAAACGGGGCCCGCAACGCAGCAGGGGGACGATCCGCCGCCCGACCGCTTGCGGGCGGGAGCGCGGGCGTCCACCTGCGAGGACGGGCCCAATAGCGAGCGGCGTGGGGAAGGGCAGGGCCCCTTCCCCTTTAAGCCGCGGCTTCTGTATGTCCAGCACCGGCGCGAACGACCCGTTTACGACGGGTCGGACGTGCACTCAGCGCATGTTGATCCCCACCCACATCACATCCTGACGGGCAGGGTAGGTATCCGTGCTGATCTTGTCCCGGCTGATCAGGGTATCGCCCTGATAAGTGCACAGGTAAGTATCCACCACATAGCCTTCGCGGCCCTTGGAGGCCATCTTGGTTTCATCCACATAGAAGGCATGCTCGCCGGTCTTGTCCTCTTTCAGCTTGGGTTCTTCCGGCTTGGGGATCACTTCGATGGTCTCGCTTTCCAGCTTGTAGTGCACATCCTCCAGAGAGGGGCCGTAGATGCGCACCTCGCACAGAAGGCTGCGACGGTTGGAGCCGCTTTCCACCACGTGGGCGGCGATGAAGATGCGCCCGCCGCTTTCGTTTTTGAAGGTGAAGTCCACCTCGCGGCCACGGGTGTCGCTGACGGTGGCATCCATGCCGAGGCTGGTGTAGTTGACGGGGTTGGAGTGAGCCTCCCGGTTGGTGATGGTCATGCCGCTCTGGACGGCTGCCAAATACACGGTGGTACTGGCTTGGCATACGCCGCCGCCAACACCCATAACCTCTTCGCCATAGGCGTATTCGATGGCCTGGAAGAAGCCGTTTTCAAGGCTGCGGCGGCCTACGAACTTGTTGAAGCTGAACTTGTCGCCGTGGGCCAGACTCTTGCCGTTGATTTTGCTCATGGCAACGCGGATGTTGTTGGTACGGTCCTCGGTGGAACTGGAGGAAATGGGTGTCACGGCCCGGCAGCGCAGGGTGACGGTCTTTTGCAGATCCGCCACTGTCACATTGGGCGCGATGGGGGTGGTCTGCAGCATCACTTCGCCGCTTTGCAGGGTGGAGACCATGTTCAGGATCTCCTGCTTCACGGCGGAGATATCCAGCCACTGACCCCAGGTTTCCTGCTGGAAGGTGAAGGGGTTGACGAAATCATCCGGGTTAAAGGAAAGGATCACCGCATCCTGCGGGGCGCGGTAGGCGTTGGTCTGCAAGGTGTCCAGAATGGTATCGATGGGGCTGGTATTGGCGCTCTGCTGTGCAGACGTATAGTGATACTCGGTGGTGAGCGCCATGTTTACCGCATCCAGGAGCGCCTTGTCCGTTACCTGACCGTTGGCATCCGGCGTGTGACCGACAGCCCATGCCTGCTGCAATGCGCTGGTGGGATCGAAGGAAATGCCCAGCATATCGGCTGTGATGTCCTTGTAACTGCCGTTTTCGTTCTTCAGGCGCACATACCAGCTGCTCTGCTTTTCCCGCGCCTGCGCCCAAACGGCATCGCTGCCTTCCTGAAAGGTCTTGTCCGTCAGGCAGATGCCATCCACGTAAACATTGGGCAAAAAGGTGGTGGCATAGGCTGTGACTTCGTTTTTGTTCAAGGTAACGGCGGGCTGTCCGTTGGCGGCAACCTTGCCCGGATTACCCTGATTTCTGCCGGGATTTTTGCCGCTGGAAGCCGTGGCGATCAACACGATGCCGCCAACGATCACCAGCAGAGTTACCAGTGCAATGAGGATATTGCGAGGGTTGACAGGCGTTCCGCCCCCGTTGCCGGGGTTCGCCTGACCGGGGTACTGCTCCTGCGGGGCGGGGCGATAGCCTGCCCCATAGCCGCCCTGCTCGCCGTAACCGTTGGGGGCGCCGGTGTACTCCTCCTGCGGTGCTGGATGGGAGGGTTGCTGATAGCCCGCCTGCTGCGCGGACTGGTTATACTCGTTGGCATAACCCTGCTGGGCATAGGCGTCCGGATATCCCTGCTGAGGCTGACCATAGCCGCCCTGCGCATAGCCCTGCTGGGGCTGCTGGGGATAGCCGCTGGGATCGTAGTATCCCTGCTGGGGCTGACCATAGCCGCCCTGCCCATAGCCCTGCTGGGGCTGCTGGGGGTAGCCATTTGGATCATAATAGCCCTGCTGGGGCTGACCGTACCCGCCCTGACCATAGCCTTGCTGGGGATAACCATTCTGGGGGTAGCCCTGCTGGGGATATCCGCCGGGGGCGGTATAGCCGCTGTAGCCGTTGCCGGGGCCGCCGGGCTGATCCGCCGGATGGCTCAGACCATTGTTGGCATAGCCATACCTGCCCTGAGGCGCGGCAGATTGCCCCTGCTCATAGGCGGGGGCTTGCTGAGGGGAAGGAACCTGTGCATTTGCATCGTTCTGGGCGCGGCTGCGGCTTCTGCGCCGGGGCGCAGGCGCATCGGCGCGGGGCGGCGCTGCATACCATGCGCGTTCCTGTCCGCCTTGGCCCTGCCCGTCCTGATAGCCTTGCTGATACATGAAAAATTGCTCCTTCTCTGTGAACCGATGTAATGTGCGGCGGCATTGCCGCCCTGATCTGTTGTAGGTGGTTCCCTGCTTGGCAGGGGCAGCATCACTTTCCTGCCGCCCGTTCCATCAATGCTTGCAAATCGCTTTCCGGGTCGTTCCATCCGGAGGGCATGTGGCCCATGCGCACGCAGCAGTTGGTGTCGCCGTGGTAGTCGCTGCCGCCGGTGACCAGCAGCCCAAGGGAACGGGCCATGCTGTCGATCAGCGGAGCCTGCTGCCGGGAGGCAGAGGGATGGTACGCTTCCAGACCGGACAGGCCTGCGTCCATCAGCTCCATCACCAGCGCCCGGAGGGCCTGGGGATCCGGGTTCAGGCGGCAGGGGTGGGCCAGCACAACGGTAGCGCCTGCGCCTGCCAAAAGGCTGACGCCGTCAGCGATGGACATGTACCGCCTTGCGATATAGGCGCACTTGCCCCGGGCCAGATACCGGTCAAAGGCCTGCTGCATGGTGTTGACAGCGCCCATGTCCAAAAGCGCCCGGGCGATGTGGGCCCGGCCTGTGCCGGGGCGGGTCAGCTCCTCTTCCACATGGGTGGAGAAGCGGATGCCCTGCTTTTTGAGCAGGCAGATCATGCGCCGGGACCGCTGGGCGCGCTCCTCCTGCATTTCCGCAAGGGCGCTGAGCAGCTTTTCATCCTGATGATCCACGCCATAGCCCAGCAAATGGGCGTGCCCGCCGTCGCCTGTGCTCAGCTCAATGGAAGGCAGGTAGCGAATGGGCGGGCTGTCCGGGTTCAGCACAGCATCCTGACGGATGACCTCCTGCATCACTGGCACGCCCGCCACGGTATCGTGGTCGCACAGGGCAATGGCAGTCATGCCCTCCCTGCGCGCGCGGGCGTACAGCTCTGCCGGGGTGAACAATCCGTCAGAGATGGTGCTGTGGATATGCAAATCGATGGAATATTGGATACTCATTGGTCGTTGTCCTGATCGGAGGAATCGCTGTCCTTCAGACTGCGCTCAAACTCAGCCCAACGTTCATCCAGCTTGCGGCGGAAGTCCGTACGGCCTTCCTGGGGCTCGGTGAAAGCTTCGCCCTCCAGCTCATCCAGCTCTTTCTCCAGCTGGGCGCGCTCTTCGTTCACAATGCCGGTCAGATGCGCCAGATTCTTCTCCAGCTGGCGGCGGCGGGCTTCCTCTTCAGGATCCACGGCGGTGAACCGGACCGTGTCCTCACCGGCCATGTCGCTCTGAGCCTGCACCTTTTCGGCTTCGGTCTTGGGGGGCAGTTCCTCGCCCCGCATTACGGCCTCGAACTCGGCACGGTTCAGGGTGTCACGATCCAGCAGCGCTTCGGCAACGGCGGTGAGCTTATCCTGGTTCTGGGTAAGCAGCTCGCAGGCACGCTTGTAGCACAGGTCGATGAGACGCTTCACCTCGGTATCGATGGCGGCGGCGAACTGTTCACTGTACTCGCGGCTCTGACCGAATTCCATACCCACGAACACTTCCTGATCGCTGCCCAGATACATGGTGCCGATCTCGTCGCTCATGCCCCACTTGGTGACCATGCCGCGGGCCAGTTCGGTGGCACGCTTGATATCGCTGGAAGCGCCGGTGGAGATATCCTCCAGAGCGATGCGCTCGGCAGCGTGACCGCCCAGCATCATGGTGATGCGGGAGATCAGCTCGTTGCGGCGATAGCCGTCGTTTTCCTCACTGGGCAGGCTCAGAGTGTAGCCGCCCGCCTGACCCCGGGGCACGATGGTGACCAGATGCACATCATCGCAGTCCGGCAGCAGGTTGGAGATCACCGCATGACCGGCCTCGTGATAGGCGGTGAGCTTGCGGTCCTTTTCGGTCACCTTGTGGCTGCGCTTTTCGGGACCCATCTGCACACGGGCAACGGCATCCACCAGCTCCTGCTGGGAGATGACCTTCTTCTTGCGGCGCACAGCAAGCAGCGCGCCTTCGTTCATTACGTTTTCCAGATCCGCGCCGCTGGAGAAAGGCATGCGCTTGGCGATGTTCTCCAGATCCACGCTTTCATCCAGCTTCTTGCCCCGGCTGTGCACCTTGAGGATCTCCACACGGCCTTCCAGATCGGGGTAGTTGACGGTGACCTGACGGTCAAAACGGCCCGGACGCAGCAAAGCGGGGTCCAGGATATCCCGGCGGTTGGTGGCAGCCATCACGATCACGCCCTCATTGATGGCGAAACCGTCCATTTCCACCAGCAGCTGGTTCAGGGTCTGCTCGCGCTCGTCATGACCGCCGCCCAGACCGGCACCACGGTGACGGCCTACAGCATCGATCTCGTCGATGAACACGATGGAGGGAGCGTTCTTTTTGGCCTCAGCAAACAGGTCGCGCACGCGGCTGGCGCCAACGCCCACGAACATTTCCACAAAGTCGGAACCGGAGATGGAGAAGAAAGGCGCTTTGGCCTCGCCGGCAACGGCCTTGGCAAGCAGCGTCTTACCGGTGCCGGGAGGGCCCACCAGCAGCACGCCCTTGGGAATGCGGGCGCCCATATCGGTATAGGCCTTGGGGTTCTTGAGGAAGTCCACCATTTCCTGCAGTTCTTCCTTTTCCTCCTTGCAGCCAGCCACATCCGCGAAGGTGATCTGGTTCTTGGAGGGATCGCTGACCCGGGCACGGCTCTTGCCGAAGTTCATCACCTTGCTGTTGCCACCGCCGGAACGGGCCATGAAGAAATACAGGAAGCCCATGGTGATCAGCGTCATGATGACAAAGGGCAGCAGATCCACATACCAGGGAATCTGCACCGGGGCGCGGTAGATCACCTCAAAGGGCAGATCGCTGACAGAGACCTCTTCCAGCGTCTTGCCATTCTTGGTGGCGGTCATCTGGCGGGCAGTGTCGATAAAATCGTCGCCAATGGTGGTTTCAAAGTCGTGACCATTCTCGGGGAAATCCTTCTCGGCGGTCACGGAATTGTTGCGGTACAAACCCACCAGAGAGGTGTTGCGGATGGCGACCGCCTTCACATTATCCTCCCGGATGGCGTTGAGCAATTCAGGGTACTCGATGCGGGGGTCTCTGGCGGGGCCCATGGCATTGTTCAGCACCAGAGCGATGATGATGAAACAGGCAATCAGTACCACATAGCCCATCATCCCACGTTGTTTCTTCATCTACAGCAAATCCTCCTTGCGGCGGTTGCGCCGCGATCTCTTGACGGCAGGGCGGCAGCCCTTGACCGGCATTTTTCCATAGCAAAATAAACCGTATGTGCACGGCCTTTTTATTATAGCATAGGATGAGGGGAAAACAAAAGGGAAAATCAAGAATTTACGAGTTGGACACACCTTGCGCCCTCCTGCTGCCCGACGCGCCGTACTTGACAGCCTTTGCAGCAGTTTTTATAATGAACCCAAACCCTTCCCGACAAATTCATACCTGACGAGGTGACGAATCATGAAACGTTTTTCTGCTCTTCTGCTTACACTGCTGCTGATGCTGAGCCTGTTGCCCGGTGCTGCAGAAACGGCACAGCCGCCCCTTCTGCCTGATCCGATTTCCCTTGCCCCCGGGCTGACCCAGCGCGAGGAGGCGGTGGATTACGGCGCGTTCTGGATGCATTTCTATGAGGGGAACGAAGCCGCTGTGAGCGCGGCAGTGGATGCATACACAGCTTATCTGGTGGATGAGCTGGGCATGGAGGAGGTACTGCCGGTCACCGGGGATTCTCTCCCGGAAAGCGGAGACTATGCCGCCGCCTACCGGATGCCCGGCGATGAACTGTCCGGCAGCACCTTTGCCATGAGAGGCGATTTTTATCAGGTGGATGCCTGCCATGTGATGCTGATGATCACGCTGAACGGGGATTACAGCTTGCTGAACATCTGCCACAGCCCGACTCTGCCCTGCCCGGATGAGTGGGTGCCCACGGAGCAGAGTGAAGAGCAGAGCGAAGATACGTCCAACGGACCCCTTCTGCCCGATCCGCTGGATTTTTCGTACAGCCTGTATCCCACCGATTTGACCACGGACTATGACTACAGTATCAGCCATATCTATGAGGGCAGTGATGTCTCCGTGCAGGAAGCGGTGGAAAAGTATACTGCTTATCTGGAAGAGGAACTGGGCATGAAGCAGGTGCTGTACTATGTTGCCGATCCCTTTGTGGGGAACGACTGGTACTATGCCGCCTGGCTGGCTCCCGAAGGGATTGGTGAGAACACCTTTGCCATGGGCGGCAACGGAGATTTTCAAGTACAGGCCTGCCATGTGTTCCTCCGGTACCAGCTGGAGGCGGATTACGAGCACAATGAGCTGGAAATCACCCACAGCAGCGCCTTCCCCTGCCCGCTGGAAACCATCGTGCCGGTGGAGGAAACCGCCCAGATTCAGTGGTACCAGATGGGCACTTCCGGCAAGAGTTTCTATTATGGTCAGACCGACGAGCATGACGACCCTGCGGGCTTCATTGTGTACGAGAGCAAAGAGGGGAGCACGAACTACGGTATCAATATGGGCGGCTATCAGAACGGTCTGTGGGATGGAGTGTGCATTGCCATCAACCGGGAACGCGGCCGCGTGGATTCCATCAACCTGATCACCTACGAAACCGGCAATCCCCGGTATTCCACCCGGTATTTCAGTGATGGCACCATCACCTATGCCACCTATGAAGGCGGCATGCCCAAGATGCGCTACGACCGGGCGGGCGATCAGTATACCACGCAGGATTTCTACAAGTTTTCCATGACCTGGGGCGGGGAAAACGAAGTTTCCCGTTCGGATATCCAGCCGGAATGGGGCATGGGCTATGCCTCCTTTGCGCTGGAATGCGAAGAGCAGCAGCTGGAGAGCGGCCTGCATGTGGGCACCTATCTGCTCACCGGCGTCACCGATGAGGGCGAAACCGAGGAGATTCTCCATCTGAAAGCCACCCCCGACGGCAGTGTGGAATACACGCTGCGTGGCGAAAGCTGGCGGTATGACCATGCTGCCAGTACCTACACTCAGCTGGATTGAGCAGCCTGTTAACTCTATGGAGGTGCTTCGTTGCTATTTCAATACCTGCGCCAGATGGGTCATCTGCGCTTTCTGGAATCCCCTCCCACCGAGGCGGACCTGCTGATCTTTGCCACCATGGCGTATTGCCCCATGGAGCGGCTGGGCGGCAACGGCTATGGCTGGCCCCTGAGCCTGACGGGCAATGTGCTCTACCCCAAAGCCGCCCGGTACGATGAAACCGACATGGCCCGCAAGCGGCGGCAACTGTGGATGGCAGCCAGCCAGACCACCCGTTTTGGGGAGGTCAAATTCGGCGGGTTCCGGGCGCATTTCAGTCCGGAAAAGCAACAGCAGTTCGCCGCCTGCGCCTTCCGCATCGCGCCCCAGACCGGGGTGATCGCCTTCCGGGGTACCGATTCCACCCTTGTGGGCTGGAAGGAGGACCTGAATCTGTCTTTTGAATCCCCGGTGCCTGCCCAGCAGGATGCCGCCAAATTCCTCAACGACATGCTGGCCCTGTATTCCCACGCCTATGTGGTAGGCCACAGCAAGGGCGGCAATCTGGCGCTGTTTGCAGCCGCCCGCTGCAACCCGGCGTTGCAGAGCCGCATCCTGCATGTGATCAACTTTGACGGCCCCGGTCTGGATCAGCAGACCCGCCAGTCTCCGGGCTACCGGGCGCTGGAAGGCCGGGTGACTACCTATGTGCCCCAGGACAGCGTGGTGGGTATGCTGATGAACGGCGGCGAACCTTACACCATCATTGCCTCCGAGGGCAGCGGCTTGCAGCAGCACAACACCTTCCTGTGGCAACTCAGCGGCGGCGCGTTGGTGAAGGAGGAAAGCCTCACCCAGCAGAACCGCTATGCCAGCGATACCCTGCGCACCTTCCTTGCCAGCCTGTCCATTCGCCAGCGGCGCAGCGTGGTGGATGCCCTCTACAGCATCCTCTCCGCCACCGGGGCAAAGAAGATCGGACAGATCCCGCTGGGAGCTCTGATGAATCTGGATCAGGTGCTCAAAGCCACAGCCGGGCTGAGCCCGCAGCAGCACCGTGCGCTGCTGGGCGCGGTGATCAAACTGCTGGGGGCGGGGGCCAGTCATCTGGATGTGCTGCTGGGGGGCGGGAATCAGGGGTGACTGGCTGCCTGACCGGTGCTGTCCTGCGCTGGCCCCCCCTGTTCTTCCTGTGTACCCGCCTTGTATTCCCCCGCGCCCGGATGCTATACTGTTTGCGCATCCCGGCGCTTTTTTGCGCCCATTCCGCAAGGAGGTCTCCCCCATGATCCGCTTTACCAAAATGGAAGGCATCGGCAACGATTATGTATACATCAACGGCTTTGAGGAGCACATCGAAAACCCGGCTCAGCTGGCGGTGAAGATGAGCCGCTATCATTTCGGCTGCTATTCCGACGGCCTGATCATGATCCTGCCCAGCGACAAGGCCGATTTCCGCATGCAGATGTTCAACAACGACGGCAGCGAAAGCGAAATGTGCGGCAACGGCATCCGCTGCGTGGCGGCCTACTGCCACGACCGGGGCCTGACCGACAAGACGGAATTCACCATCGAATCCGGCGGGCAGGTGAAGGTGATGCACCTGATGCTGGAAAACGGCAAGACCAAAGCGGTGCGGGTTGATATGGGCCAGCCGGAGCTGAACGGCCTGAAGATCCCCTCCACGGTGGCGGGAGAGCCGGTCATCGGGCACCCGCTGACCGCCAATGGCAACACCTACGCCTTCACCTTTGTAAACATGGGCAATCCCCATGCTGTGTGCTTTGTGGAGGATCCCGGCACCGCCCCGGTTACCGTGGACGGCCCCCTGCTGGAATGCGATTCCACCTTTCCCAATAAGGCCAACATCGAGTTTGTGCAGGTTATTGACCGTACCCATGCCAAAATGCGTGTGTGGGAGCGGGGCACCGGCGAGACGCTGGCCTGCGGTACCGGTGCCTGCGCGGTGCTGGTAGCCTGTGTGCTGAACGGGCTCACCGGGCGCAAGGCAGAAGTGGAACTGCCCGGCGGCGTGCTGGAACTGGAATGGAACGAAAATGACAACCACGTTTACATGACCGGCCCCGCCACCTTCATTTATGACGGGATCTGGCTGCAGGACTGAGTTTCCCCAGTACAGGCAAGGGCTGCGCCTTCGATCAGCATGCGCGGGTCTCCTGACCGTCCGGGGGGCTACGAATTCCCCCCTCGCTCCTCTGGATTGACAACACAAAAGGCCATTGCACGATCGGCAATGGCCTTTTCAGGTCGTCAAAAAACACGCCTACGGCGGCTTTTTTGACGAGTGTTGCACCGTTTGCCTACGAGCCTACGGCTCGCCGGGCGGCAAACGGCGATAGGAATCCCTTGCTACGCAAGGGTTCCGAAACCACCGCGCATGTCGCTGGTTTCGGTTTGGCAATTGGAGGGCTGCGGCCCTCCAATACCTCCATGGGTTTTTCGACAGTCTGAGCCATTGCACGATCGGCAATGGCCTTTTTCAATTATGCTGCATCCCCGGGCTCAAGCGCCGGGATACAGCCCTTACAGCACCTTGTTGAGGAAATCCTTGGTGCGGGGATTCTGAGGATTGGAGAAGATCTGCTCGGGGGTGCCTTCTTCCACGATGACACCCTCATCCATGAACAGGACGCGGTCCGCCACTTCACGGGCAAAGCCCATTTCGTGGGTGACCACCACCATGGTCATGCCTTCCTGGGCCAGCTGCTTCATAACATCCAGCACCTCGCCCACCATTTCGGGGTCAAGGGCGGAAGTGGGCTCGTCAAACAGCATCACCTGCGGCTCCATGCACAGGGCGCGCACGATGGCGATACGCTGCTTCTGACCGCCGCTGAGCTGGCTGGGGTAGGCGTTGGCGCGCTCGGCAAGGCCCACGCGGCCCAACAGCTGCATGGCCTTGGCTTCCGCATCGGCCTTGGGCTTTTTCAGGATCTTCATGGGCGCAAGGGTCATGTTGCGCAGGATGGTCATGTGGGGGAACAGGTTGAAATGCTGGAACACCATGCCCATCTTTTCCCGGTGCTTGTTGATGTTCACCTTGGGGTTGGTGATGTCGGTGCCTTCCACGGTAACGGTACCGGCGGTGGGGGTCTCCAGCAGGTTCAGGCAGCGCAGGAAGGTGGACTTACCGGAACCGGAAGGGCCGATGACCACCACCACTTCGCCCCGCTTGATGTCGGCATCCACGCCGCGCAGGGCCTTGAGCTTGCCTTCGTCAAAGTGCTTTTCCAGACCTTTGACGGAAATGATGATATCAGTGGTCACTGTTGCGCAGCCTCCTTTCCAGAATGCCGATGAGCCAGGTCAGCGTCAGCACCACGAACAGGTACAGCAGACCGGACACGATGTAGGGAGTAAAGGCGGAGTAGGTACGGGAGCGGATGTAGTCGCCAGCCTTGGTCAGCTCGGTCAGAGCGATGTAGGACAGCACGGAGGTCTCCTTGATCAGGGAGATGAACTCGTTGCACATGGCGGGCAGGGCGCTCTTGGCGGCCTGGGGCAGGATGATGTACATCATGGTGCGGAAACTGCTCAGACCCAGAGAACGGCCCGCTTCGGTCTGGCCTTTTTCCACGGACATAATACCGCCGCGGACGATCTCCGCCACATAGGCAGCGCTGTTGAGGCCGCAGGCGATCACGCCGACAATCACCTTGTCAATGCGCACCTGACCGAAAATACCAAAGTTAATGATCAACACCTGCAAAAGCAGCGGTGTGCCGCGGAACAGGTTAATATAGAAACCCGCAAACTTGCTCAGCAGCTTGACCACCGCTACGCCCAGATTGGCAAAGAAGCCCTTGCCCCGGGCGGATACACTCTGCACCTGAGGCAGGCGCAGGATGGCAAGCACCGTGCCCAGCAGCACGCCCACCAGAATGGCGTAGAAGGAAACCTGCAGCGTAACGCCCAGACCCTTCAGGTACTGGAGCCAGCGGTCGCCGGAGATCAGGTTCATGTAGATTTCTTTGTACAGGTTCTGCCAGAAGTTGAGCGTGTTGGCCTCGATACCGGGCTGGATGGCTTGCCACCACTGCTCGAAGATGGAAATTTCACTCAAGGGGATTCCCTCCATAGATGGTCGGTGGGTAGCCAAGGGGCGCTGCCCCTTGGATCCCCGGCAGGAGGCAGTGCCTCCTGCACCTCCGGATTGCACCATTTCATGGTGCAAAAATCAGGATACGGGGTTGAGTCGGTTCATAGGCTCCCCTGTACAAGGGGAGCTGGCAGCCCGAAGGGCCAACTGAGGGGTTGCCCCTGCCAGCGGCAACCCTTTTACAGCATGCATTGCTGCAATAATCGCACAAATGCCGTAGAGAGTTTCCTCTCTACGGCGATGATGCATCCTTGATGCGCCGGAATTATTCAGCGGCAGCTTCCTCGGCGGGAGCTTCTTCAGCGTCGCCACCGAAGTACTTCACAGCCAGCTCGTCGAAGTAGCCTTCGGCTTCCAGCTCAACCAGAGCAGCGTTGATCTTGTCCAGCAGCTCGGTGTTGTCCTTGTTGACAGCGATGCCGTACCAGTCAGCCTGCAGGCCCATGTCAACCATGACCAGGGAATCGTCCTTCAGGGAAGCCATGATGGCCTGACCAACGGGCTTGTCGATGATGACGGCGTCGATCTTGTTCTGGGACAGTTCCATGATGGCATTGAGGAAGGTGCCGAAGCGCTGCACGTTTTCCATGCCGGTGATTTCCTCAGCGGCGAAGTCGCTGGTGGTGCCCTGCTGCACGCCGATCAGCTTGCCCTTGAGGTCGTCGGTGGTGGTGTAGCCGCTGTCGGCCTTCACGATGACCACCAGGCCAGCGTTGATGTAGCCTTCGGAGAAGTTCACGCTCAGCTTGCGCTCGTCGGTGATGGAGATGCCGGACAGACCCACGGTGTTGGGGTTGGTGGCAACTGCGCTCACAACAGCGTCAAAAGCCATAGCTTCGATTTCGTACTCGAAACCGGCCTTCTTGGCGATGGCGTCGAACAGGTCGATATCGTAACCCACGGTGGCTTCCCCCTCAACGTACTCGAAGGGGGGATACTCGGGGTTGGTAGCAACGATAACAGTGTCAGCCAGAGCGATGGTGCAGCTCAGGGCCATGATCATAGCGGCGATGATGGCAACAAACTTCTTCATGATTATATCCTCCTGTTTTTTGGTAACGATGTTGGGTTCCTCTTGGGAACGTGCATAGTATACTGCGGTCTATTCATCCTGTCAAGGGGTTTTTGCATAAATATTCAAAAAAGTTTTCTGAACTGTTCCGGTGCACTGGAAAATTGATGCACCACAACGGTTTCTCCATTCTGTATCCAAGCTGTCCTTTCCTTTCGCGCCCACCCGAAAACCATTCGCGCCGCCGCCTGACCAGCCTATTTTTCCCTTTGGGCTTTTCCCACGCCAAAGCCCCATGTTTCTTTGTCTGCAAACATCACAAGCCCCTGTGCCGATGCTGCCCCCGCTGCTTCCCGCCCATGCATCCGTATGCATAAAAGACCGTATGCATGCATACACAGCAGACGGCCAAGCCTCCGGCTCCTCTGTCGGATTCGCTCGAACCGCCTTTATTTGACTGCATTTACCGCTTTCTTTCCAACAGGATGCCCGCCCGTTTTCCTCTATGCATCCTATGCATAACCATCATGGCTTCATTCACCCAACTATGCTATAATCATTGCCGGGACACAGCCCGCAGGCCCCCCTGCCTGCTGTCTGTCTCCCACATCATCCCAAACACAACCGGAGCGTTCCCATGAATACCAAGAAAACTGCCACCCTGTACGCCATCGCCGCAGCCACCCTGTATGCCGTCAACATCCCTTGCAGCAAATGGCTGCTTTCCCGCATCTCCCCTATGATGATGGCTGCCTTCCTCTATGTAGGCGCGGGCATGGGCGTTGCCCTCACCGGCCTGATCCGCCGGGAAGAGTCCCTGCGCCAGCCCATCACCCGCAACGAATGGCCCTATGTGTTGGGCATGATCCTTCTGGATATCGCCGCGCCCATCTTGTTGATGCTGGGTCTCGGCACCGCCGATGCCGCCAACGCCTCCCTTTTGAACAATTTCGAGATCGTCGCCACCTCCCTGATCGCCCTCCTCATCTTCCGGGAGCGCATCGGCTGGCGGCTGGCCATCGCTATCCTGCTGGTAACGCTGGCAAGCATCGCCCTGAGCTATCAGGGTGCGGGCAGTCTCCGCTTCAACAGCGGCTCCCTGCTGGTGCTGGCGGCTGCCTCCTGCTGGGGTCTGGAAAACAACTGCACCCGCATGCTCAGCCATCGCAGCGCCAGCCAGACCACCATCATCAAGGGCTTTGGCTCCGGCCTTGGCAGCCTGCTGGTAGCCCTGATCTCCGGCGAAACCCTGCCCGATCTTCTCTGGCTGCTGCCGGTTTTGCTGCTGGGCTTCGTGGCCTATGGCCTCAGCATCCGCTGCTATATCAAAGCCCAGCACCATCTGGGCGCCGCCAAGACCAGCGCTTATTATTCCATCGCGCCCTTCCTGGGTGTATTGTTCGGCATGGTTCTGCTGGGCGAGCGTCCCGGCGCGCTGTTCTGGGTGGGTCTTGGCATCATGATCATCGCCACCCTGCTGATGATCCGGGATACCTTTGTTGGGGAGGGCCAACCATGAAGCGTTCCACCGCCATGCGCCTTTGGGCGCTTTCGCTGATGATCTGCGGGCTGTGCAGCCTGCTTCTGAACCTGAACCATCTGATTCCTCTGCACCTGCCGGATGCTTTGCTGACTGCGGCAGCCGTTCTGTGCATGCTGGCTGTACCTGCGCTTTTGTTCACTTCCCTCTGTTTGTGGAAAGCACAAAAGAAACAGGTGGGCAACGGTCATGAACGCCCGCCTGCCAACTGATTCCGTCCTGCACCATGGAACAATCAACCATACAGCACAAACAACACAAAACCGGGAGGGTGATCCGCACATTGCGGCAACCCTCCCGGTTTGTCGTATTATTCCACTTCTCCCAGATACTCTTCCAGACACAGCCCCTGATCCCGCATGGGAATGGAATGGGCCGTGCCCACATAGCGCACATGCCAGCACTCTGCCGCAAAGCCGGTAATCTTCTCCTTGCCCTCCTGATAGCGGATGATGAACCCGTACTCCCAGCAATGCTCATGAAGCCATTTCTGCTGGGGCGTGCCCATAAAGGTTTTGCCGGGGGTGGTGATATCAAAGGCCAGCCCGGTGTGATGCTCGCTGGTGCCGGGATCCGCCACGGTCTGGCGGGCAGCGGACCGGGCACGGTCGCCGCTCATGCCCTCGTCGCGGTACTCCGCCACCTTATTGTTGAACAGCTTTTCCTGATACCCCACGCTGCGGTAGCCTGCGCTGATCTGCCAGTCCTCCACGCCATCGGCAATAGCGGCCCGGAACATCTCTTCCAGCGCGGCAACGGCGGTGGGATCGCCTTCGATCTCGCTGCCTTTTACATAGACCACATCCTCCGGCAGGGCGTTGCGAAGCAGCACCAGCTGCGCCGGTTGATAGCTGCTGTCCAGCTTATGGGTGCGGTTCACCAGCAAGGGCGGCGCGTTGGGGTCGGGTGTGGGCGTGACCGTGACCTGCTTGGCCTGCTCGCTGTAGAGCAGCCCCAGCGTCATTTCTCCCGCCGCGCCATCCACTTCCAGCCCGTGCTGGCTCTGGAACAGCCGTACCGCCTGCTGGGTACCCGGCCCGAAATCGCCGTCGCAGTCTCCATCATAAAAGCCCAGTTCCTTCAATCGCTCCTGCATCCGCTGAACAGAATCCCCCTCGGCTCCCTTGCTCAGGGACGAGGGGGTCTCCGTGGGCGCAGGGGTTGGAATATACATCTGCGCATTCGTCGCATACAGCGTATTGCGGGTGGTTTCTCCGGCGATGCCGTCCTCATCCAGCCCATGCTGGGCCTGAAACAGCATCACTGCCTGCTGGGTGCCCGGGCCGTACTGCCCGTCCACCTCGCCGGTGTAATACCCCAGCTCCTTGAGCCGGTTCTGCAATTTGGTCACTTCATCGCCCTGCACGCCGGGTTTCAGCAGCATCACCGTGGGCTTGGGGGTGACCCCCGGCGGCAGTGTGACCGCCATCATGCTGCGCACATCCGATGTGGGCGTGGGCGTGGCTGCGGATTCCACCGCCAGCGTGCGGTTCATCTCCTGATTCATGGGCCACTGGATGGCCACCGCCGCCGCGCCGATGAGCAGGAATACCACCAGCAGGATGGTACCCGGTTTGATTCTGCGTTCTTCCAATGTTGTGTACCTCTTTGTTTTTGCAGCTTTGCTGCGGGGTGGGGTGGGTTTACCGCGTATGCCGATACGCGGAACTGGGTGGGAGCTGCGCGCTCCCACACCCGCGGTCACTCTTTTTAGAAAAGAGTGACCAGAAAACGCGACACGCTCCCTTTGGTCAAATCCCCTTGATTCCCCTTTTTTCCGGCGGCGGGCATGATCCCGCTGGACAACGCCATGTCTTGGCTTTTTTCTTGTTTGCTGAACAATGCAGCGCATGCCCTTTTACCCGCCGAAAAAAAGGGCGGGGGATTTGCCGTCGTCCGCTACCGTCGCAGGTGCGGGGAGCGGCTTGGGTGTTTTGGTGGCTGTGCTGGCTCCCGGGCGCGTCGTGGGGCGGGGGAGTGTGGGCTGGTGTAGCTTTTGTGGAACCTGGATTGGTGGCAGTTATCGCTTGGCTGCTTCGGCGTTGCACTGGCTCTCAAATGCGTCGTGGGACGGAAAGGCTGGGTTTAGTGCAGCAAATGTGCCGCCTTGTTTGTTGGCAGCCGCTACTTGGTTGCTTCGGTGGCTATGCCATCTCTCGGCACTTCCCAACCTCCACCAAAACATACCAATCATCCCGAACCCAAGACCCGCCGGACAGGGGCCCGCAACGCAGCAGGGGGACGAACGCCGCCCGACCGCAAAGCGGGCGGGAGCGCGGGCGTTCCACCTGCGAGGACGGGCCCTCACGCGAGCGGCGGTGGCAGGGCAGGGCCCCTGCCACATAAGCCGCGGCTTCTGTCTGTCCAGATACTAGCGCGAACGACCCGTTTACGACGGGTCGGACGTGCACCCCCAGAGGGGGGTCGGATATTCCCCAGCCTCATGCATCCGGCTGAGGGCATCCACCACATCCTGCTTATCAGCGGCATAGGTAACACCGTACCACTTGTCAGGGGTGGTCAGAACAGAGACCCGGGCGTTGCCGGCGCTGAGCTGGGTATCCACTACCTTGGGCAGGAAATACTCGGCCTTTTCGGGGTTCTTGGGCACATCCTCATTGAGGAACTTGGGGAAACCATCCTTGATGGCCTGCATCATGGCGGCGGGGAAGCCCCACATGTTCATGGATACCACGGTATCCTCGCTCAGGCGGGTATAGGTCTGCATATCCTCGGTCATGAGGGGGCCGTCCATGGAGGGGATGATGTGAGTGCGCTCGGTCAGATCCAGCAGCTTGCCGGTCTCATCGGTGGTGCACACGCCGCGGGCCACGGAGCCGCTCTCGCTGAGGGTGTTCTTCAGCAGGTAGCCCACCATCGCCACATCGCCGTCATCCTTCAGGCTGCACAGGTGCTCATAGGCCAGCTTGAAGGCGTTGTAGCCGTAGAAGTCATCCGCATTGATGGCGCAGAAGGGCGCATCCACCAGATCGCGGGCGGCGTAGATGGCGTGACCAGTGCCCCAGGGCTTCTTGCGGCCTTCGGGGATCTGATAGCCTTCGGGCACATCCAGCAGATCCTGATAGGCATAGTCGATCTGCATATGCTTGCTGACCCGGTCGCCCAGCACCTGACGGAAAGCCTCCTCGTTTTCCTTCTTGATAACGATCACAGCGCGTTCAAAACCAGCGCGGCGTGCATCAAAGAGGGAATAATCCAGGATCAGTTCGCCATTGGCGCCCACAGGATCCATCTGCTTCAGGCCGCCATAGCGGCTGCCCATACCAGCTGCCATAATGATCAATACGGGTTTGTTCATATCCGTCATACTCCTTTCAGGTAGAGGCGGCCTATGCCGCCGGGAATATTATACCATGGAATACAGGCTTGGGAAAAGGGGCGTGCAGGAACATCCTTTATGCTTCCATCCACTGGGCATAGGCATTCATGCCGTCCAGATAAGCGTTGCCCCCGTGACAGTCCGCCGCCACGGTCAGGGGCATGTTTTCGATCTCCAGCCGCTTGATGCTTTCAGTGCCCAGATCCTCGTAGGCCACCACATCGCAGCGTTTGACACAGGCCGCCATATAGGCTGCACAGCCGCCGATGGCGGCAAAATACACTGCGCCGTTTTCCTCCAGCGCGACGCGCACCGGCTGGGTGCGGTCGCCCTTACCGATGAGGGCATTTACGCCATATTCCAGCAGCTGAGGGGTATAGGCATCCATGCGTACGGAGGTGGTAGGCCCGATGGCCCCCGTGGGTTTGCCCGGCGGCGGCGGGGTGGGGCCTGCATAAAAGACGGTCTGTTCCTTCAGATCCACCGGCAGCGGCTCCCCGGCAGCCAAAGCGGCGCAAAGACGACCATGGGCCGCATCCCGGGCGGTATAGATCACACCGCTGAGCAGCACGCTGTCCCCGGCGTGGAGTTTCTGGATATCCTCCCGGCTGAGGGGAGCAGTTAAAGAAATGGGTTCCATGGTAAAACCTCCTTATGGATGCGGGGGCTTCATTAGCCAGAGACGCTGCCCTTGGATCCCGCTTCAAAATCTCCTTCTGCAATCTCAAACAACTCACAGCCCGCCGCTGCGGGTTGCTAACGGATTTGCCATTGTATTCCGCAATTTCAGAGGCATCCAGCTGCCGCTTGCAGGTCGCATAGTCGATAGCAGAACCATTGCCGTTGCGCATCTGACTTTTCCGTGCTATTCTTTTCCTGTCGGAGAGAGAAGCGTTTGGCGTTTCGGACGTAAGCTGGGGGGCATTGCCATCTTCAGCAGTCGCGTAATCTCCGGCATTTTTATATACGCCGTTTGAGTCACACTTTTCATAAACGATCGGCGACGGCATTCTTTTCTGTTGATTCGGCTGTTACGCTATGATGGTTCTCCTTATGGCTTTCCAAAATATGAATATGACCGTAACTTCCTAATCGCATATCCCATTCTTGCAACGTCTTCAAAATCATTCATATTACGCTCATACTCATTATGTTTCCGTAGTATCTGAGAATGTGGTTGAAGCCTGTTCGATCAATATTCAATGTATATCGGTGCTGGACAAACTGCGAACATCATCGACCCTATGTTGATTTGCATTACCTATTTTCAGACACTTGTTTGGTACGTGCTTGTTACTTTCATACAGGCTTGCTGCACATATCAACCGTTTGTCACAAGTTTCCATCATACCCTTTCTGCCGACCCATTCCGCGTCGCTTGCGCCTCAAGCTCGCTGTACTTGCTTATCATCAACCCCATCCCCCACCGCCATCCAATACCGCCGCTCCCACACACCGTCCACCAGCACTTCATTTTCCAGAACACCGCCATTGTTTTCAATGCTCCGGCGGGAGCCGGTGTTTTCCCGGTCGCAGACCATCAGCACTTTGGAGATGCCCAGCTTGCGGCATTCCGGCAGCGCAAGGGCGATCATCCGGGTGGCGATGCCTTCTCTTCGGCGGGAGGGGCGCACGCCGTCGCCGATATGCCCGCCATTCAGCAGAAGCGCATCGTTGAGCCAGTGACGGATGTTCACCGCGCCTACCATCTGCCCGGTTTCCTCTTCCAGGCAGAAAAAGGTGGAATCCGACACCATGCCCTCCGGCGGATTTTTCAAATCCAATGCCTCGCAATAGGCGGCAAAATCATGCACATCATGGCGGCGGATGGCATAGGGAATGATCTTTTCGCCAGTCTGCTGCCATTCCCCGATCATATCGGTGATGGCCTGCTGATAGGCAGGGGCTTGAGATGCAGGGATCAGACGCAGGGTCATAGAGGAACCCTCCTTACGGATTGATAAACAGCGTAGCCGCGTGCGCCAGTAAGCCGCTGCGGCATGTCCTTTCGCTGCGCCCTGTCCCTCATGCCTGCCACAGATGCTTCATGATACCACGGACAGGCATCAATCGGCTATGGAGAGAACCGTTCACCTGCACTTTCCCAGACGCGCGGTCCCCCTGGCAAGGGCTGCCCGGCGGCTGCGCCCAGCCTTCCGGCCTGCCGTTCCGGCATGTCCGCTCACCCCAGCCGGTGCAGCAGCATACCGTTTCATCATCTGCCCTGCCCGCATCTCCCAGCGGAAGGGACGCAGAACGTCCATCCCCTGCTGTACCAGCAGCGCATAGGCTTTGGGCCGGGCTGGATGGTCATCGTTGATCAGGTGAGGCTGAGTCAGACAGGCTATCAGGGTGGTCAGGATGCGCCGCAGGGGCGTGGCTGCCACATGAGGCCGCATTTCGTTTTTCAGAGCCCGCAACCGGCGGGCGTCCATGTCATGCCCGGTCAATTCCCGGTACATGCGCCGCTGGTGCTGCTCCAACTGCTGCACCATGTTCTGCGCCCGGTCGCCTGCAAAGGCGTAGAGCCAGTCCAGCACCACCAGACTCCGGCCCCGGTCCATGAGCAGGTTCAGCGCATCCTCGCCCTTTTCCTCAGCGGTGCAGAGCATCAGCGCAGTTACATGAAGCAGATTATCCGCCGTATCCCGGATGCGCAGCAAAAGCGGCTCCATCCATGCCCGGCAGGCTTCGTCCGCAGGCAGGGACGAATATTGATACGCCTGCTGCCGGAACATGCCTGAGGGTTGCAACTCCGCGCAGCGGCCCAGATGCACCTGCGCGCCGATGCGGGGCACCAGATCATCCCGGTTCTGGATATGCCACAGGGGATACGCTCCGGGACAGGCCGTCAGCGCAGCGGAGGCTGCCGTAGGCGATGCAAAGCCGTAGCCGCAGATGTGCCTGGGCAGCGCGCCCGATTGCAACAGCCGGTGGGTGAACACCTGCATCACTGCGCCGCCCTGACTGTGCCCTGCCATCCAGAGCTGAAAGCGGCTGTCCGGGGCGCGCAATTCGTTGAGGATCTCCCGCAGGGTCAGCTGATTACAGCCCAGCCGGGCAGCCGCCTCCGGGAAAAAGATCTGATCAGCCGCCGCCTCAAAATGGCTGCACAGCTGTGAAAACCCCTGATGAAACCCCGCATCATCCGCGAAGCGGAAGTTGGAAAACCAATCGTAGAACCGCTTGCCCGTCCCCATGAAACCGATGGCGATCAACTCCCTGCCATGGGGCAGGGGATGGGCCATGCAGACGGCCTTCACCGTATCGCTGCCCTCCCGCTGACGCAGAGCCGCCAGCATCTGCCCGATGGGGTTGCGGGCCCGCAGCGCGGCCTGTGCCCGGCGCATCCGGTTCAGGCTTGCCAGCTGCTGAAAAGCGGCGTCCTCCGGCGTATGAATGCTGGAATCCAATCCGCTTTCCAGCACATCGTCCACCTGAAAGGAAAAATCACGCCAGCCTGCCGCCATCCACGGGGTGATATCCAGCGTATAGGTCATCTCTGCCAGCGCCAGCGACAGGGCCGCCGCTTCCTGCGACAGAACGGGCGCAGGCTCCCCAAAGGGATCCGGCGTATGCGGCGCGGTCAGGCTGGAAAGACGGCTCAGGTCATGCCGGACGGCAGTGGGCTGTTTCCTTTCCGGGGCTGACTTGTGATTGCCAGCCGCCCGGGGCTGATGCTCCGCTGGCTGTGGATCCGGGGCGGCATCCCGCTGCATCCACGGGAACAGGGTTTTCCAAAGGGTCATAGCGGGGCCTCCTTTCCGGATGATGGTTCCTCTTGGTGGGGTATAGTATAGCACATTTCACAGGGAATGAACAAAACAGGAAGGCTTCATCCCCCGGCACAAACAGCCCCGCCGCCGTCAAGCCCCGGCCCATGCCCTTTTTCCTGCCCCGAAAAACACCACAGGGATTTGCCGCAGGTGCGGGGAGCATCTTGGGTAACCTGCCAGACCGGTAAAAGACGAGGAAGGGAAGAGTGTGCCGGTGGGCACTTGCGCAAAGCGACCCGCCGTCGGGGGGGGGAAAACGGGCACGACAGTGTCTGCTGCTGCGGTTGAATGACCGGGCCGGAAGCTGTCAGGCGATGCCTGACGGCGGGCTTGTTTGCTGCTTGCTGCCATACGCAACATTTTACCAACCAAGGCTCACTTGCCAAAGACAAGACAGAAAGAATGCAACCCGCTAACAATCGGCACTCACTTTTTCAAATACAGCCCATATTCATACGCATCGCCCTGATACGCTTCCTGCTTGCGCGCGATCAGTTCCGTAAATCCGAAGGCCTGATACAGGCGTGCCGCCCGTTGGTTGTCATCCTCCACGCCGATGGTGAATTCGCTGTATCCATCTTCGCTCAGCGCAGCGAGTACTGTTTTCATCAGGCAGGTTCCATAGCCCCTTCCCTGAAAACCCTCCCGCACCCGGAATGCGAACAGATACGCCCGCCTGCCGCGAGCAGCCATGCGAATATCTTCGCTTTCATACATGACATGAAGCTCACCCACCAGCAATTCCCGATCAAACAGCACAAAGATATCGATCTTCCGGCTCCGGATCTCCCGGGCGCATTCCGTGACCATCTGCTGCACATCATGGTATTCAAACAGCTCCGTCAAAACCGACAGATCCTCTGCCGACAGCTTTTCCACTCTCATCGGACGTTTACTTCACCCTCCTCACCGCCAACAACCTCGGCGGGTGATTGGGCTGGTTCACATAGGTTTTCAGCAGGGCATCATATTTCTTGGGATCCAGCTGGGCCGCCCAGTTCAGCAGCGCCTCCAGCTCCCGCATGCCTTCCTCGTGACCAGGATAGATGCAGATGGTGAGCAGCCCGTCCTTCTTCAGCAGGCTCAGGGCCGCATCGGCGGCCTGCAGGGTAGTTTCCCGCAGGGTGGTCACCCCGTGCTCCGCACCCGGCAGCCAGCCCAGATTGAACATGATCACATCCACGGGCCTGTCCACGTGGCTTGCCATGTGCTGATGCCCACGCAAAACAGCTCAGCCCGGTGACGCACACCCGCTTCCTCCAGCGCGGCGGCGGTGTTGTCCACTGCCTGCTGCTGCACATCAAAGGCATATACCCGTCCGCTGTCTCCTACCTGACGGCACAGCCACAGGGTATCGTGACCGTTGCCCATGGTGGCATCCACCGCCACCGCACCCTCAAACAGGGCCGCTTCGATCATCTCCTGCGCCCAGAACCGCGCAGAACGGAAATCATTCGCCATCGGGAAAACCTCCTTGCCAAATGCCCTATTCATCCACCCGGCGGGATACAAACCCCAGATCATCCTGTTCCACCCGCAAAACAAAGGGAAACACATCCCTGCGGATGCACAGGTGAAAATCCGCTTCCGGGTAGATGTGCTGGCGCTCCGGGTCAAAGAAATGCGCGGCGCCGCTGGTTTGCAGGGCTGCTGCCCGCTGGGCGATATCCTCCATGGGCTGACCCCGGAGCAGGCTTTCGATGTAAGCGGCGCACAGCTCGTCCTCCTGGGCGGGAGCCACGCCTGCGTAGCCCATGCACACCAGCGATACTTCCTGCGGTTGGCGGCGGGCGATATACCCGGCGATCGCCCGGGCGTTGACCAGACTGCCGGTGAGGATCTCGCTGGCATGCACCGCATTGACGATGCCCTGCGTACCCGCGCTGGTGGTATGCAGGATGGTGCGGCCTTTTACAGCCTCCGCCGGTACGGTGGAGGGCGAGTTGCCGTAGTCAAAACCCTCGATTTTTGCGCCGCCCCGCTCGCCGATGAGCAGGCTGCCGGGGATGCGGTCATGCAGCGCCAGGGTCTCCTCCACACTGCCCACAGGACGGATCTGCGCCGCGCCCCGATGGTACAGGTAGCATTCCAGCGAAAACGCCCGGAATACATCAATAATCACGCACAGGCCCCGGGCCTGCTTGGCGCCTTCGATCAGGCGCAGGGTATGGACTGGGCCGGTATACAGGGGTTCCATCATAGAAATGCCTCCTCTTTCTTCCAAAACAAATGCCAACAGCAAACCCCCGCAGCCTTTGCCGCAGGGGTCAACAGTTATTCACTCATCCCTTGTATGGGCGCGGATGGCCTCGAAGGTTGCCGGGGACAGATCGTGCTCGATCTTGCACGCATCCTCCTTGGCGGTTTCCTCATCCACCCCCAGCTGCATCAGAAAGCGGGTGATGGTCTTGTGCCGGTTGTACACCTTGCGGGCAATGACCATGCCCGCATCCGTCAGGGTGATCAGGTTGCTCTGATCCATCAGGATGTAGCCGTTTTCCCGCAGTTGTTTCATCGCCACGCTGACGGACGGCTTGCTGACCCCCAGCCCGGCGGCTATATCAATGGAACGGACTTCGCCCTTTTGCTCGGAAAGCATCAGGATCATCTCCAGATAATCCTCGGCAGATTCACGGATGTTCATTGCATCGTCCTCCTTGCCTTCTATGGTAACACAGCAGGGGACGGTTTTCAAGCGTTTGCCATTATTCCCCAGCGGCGGCATGGGGCAGACCATTGTAGCGCAGCTGCTTGAGCATATGCTCCATGGCAGCCAGAATGCTGGTGGAGGTGCCCGTGGCGCCGGAGACCGCCTCCACCCCTTCCGGGGTCTGGGCTTGCAGGATGGCCTGCGCCATGCCGTCCCGGGCCTTCCAGAAGTACTCACTTTCGCCGCCGTTGCGGTTTTTGGCGTCCAGCGCCACCATGCGTCCATTCCGCACCGTTACGGTTACAATCACATCATCCCCGTAGCCCGGGGCCAGATCCTGATAGATTCCGTCCTGATAATCCCCCTTGGCAGGGACGGCGGATTCGGCGGCGGCTGGCATCAGGCCGGAGGGCAGCAGCGCCAGCAGGCCAGCCAGCAGCAGTGCGGGCAAATGGCGGGCAGGAGATCGTTTAGGTGTGCGAAAACAGGTATTGAAGCAATGACGGTTCATGGCGGTTCCTTCCTTTCCGTGGGTGCTGCCCCAGTTTATGCGCAGCCCCCCGGCAGAAGAACCCCAGGCGAAACAGAAAAACCAAAAAGCCGTTGCGGAGCAAAGTCCGCAACGGCCCAGACTGTCGAACAACCCATGGAGGTATTGGAGGGCCGCAGCCCTCCAATTGCCAAACCGAAACCAGCGGCGTGTACGGTGGTTTCGGAACCCTTGCGCAGCAAGGGGCAGACTGTCGAAAAACCCATACTTCTGTTCAAAAGTCGCACATCTTGCACCTACGGTGCTCGCTGTGCTTGCTGAAAAACGCTGCGGCGCAAGGTTTTGTGGGCTCTGCCCACACCCGGCAGGAAACTGAGTTTCCTGCACCTTCCCCTTTTTTGACAACCTGAGCCGTTGCGGATCCAAGTCCGCAACGGCCGTTTGGGTTTACAGCACCTTGATCATTTCCTCACGGATCTCATCATAGTGGGCGTCGATCAAGCCAAAGTTATGCACTTTGTAGGTCCACAGGGCGCGTCCGATGCCGTACTTGGCAAAAACCGCGTTGATATCGGTCAGCCAGCGCAGGGTATCCGGGGCGGGAGCCAGATCGATCACGCCGTATTCGCCGCAGTACAGGGGCGCGTTGCGCTCCTGGGCAGCCTTGATGGCAACCTTGAACATGTTTTCAAAGTACGCCGGGCTGATCAGCTGCTCATCGCCGGGCTTGGCCTCGCCGGCCTGCCACATGCCCAGTTCCTCGCCGGCCTTGATGTAATCACCCACAGGCTGGGGATAGCCGATGTGGAAGTCCCGGGGCATATGGTTGACCCAGTAGGCCCGCTGATGGGTAAAGATCAGCGGCTCGTAGCAGTGGAAGTTGTAGACGATCTTCTCATCGTAGGGCAGATCCAGCGTGGGCACGCTGGTTACCGCGTTGTAGCGCACGCCGCCCACCAGAATCCACGTATCCGGCGCGATGGGCCGGATGGTCTCGATGGCCTTTCTGATGATGCCGTTCCATTCGTTCACCACATCGGGCAGGTCCACCTCGTTGAGCAGCTCGAAAGCCACCCGGTCCGCGTACTTGCCGTAGCGCTGGGCGAATACCGTCCAGATGCGCAGGAAAGCCGCCTGCAGATCTGCATCGTGGAAGAAGGTAGCGCCAAAGTCCCGGTCGTTGGTGGAGAACATGTAGCCGAAGGTCTTGTGCAGGTCGATGATCAGGTTCAGGCCATGCTTGCCGCACCAGTCGATGCACTGGTCGATGTAGCTGATCCGGTCAAGGATGGTGTTGCCCATATCGGCAAACACGGTGTCGCAGTCCACAGGCAGGCGCACATGGTCGCAGCCGTAGGAGGCGATGCGGGCGATGTCGCTCTCGGTGATGAAGCCGTTGAAGTGAGCGTCATCGTTGCCCACCAGCTGGCTCAGCCAGCCGCCCAGATTGATGCCCTTCTGATATCCTTCAAAAATGCGCATAGTGTTTTCCTCGCTTTGGTCCGGCGGCTGGTGTGCCGCCTGTTGTTTGTGATAGGGAATTCGACTGAAAAGGGGATTCTCCTGCCGGGCTGGTGCGCGAATTTACCGGTTTTCTTCATAGGGGACAGCCTGCGCTGCCATGGCTTGTTCAATGGCGGCGATGCGCTGGCTCAGGGGCGGGTGGCTGTAGGTGAGCTTCACCAGCAGGGGAGACGGGGAGAGATGAGAAAAATTGCCCTTTGCCAGCTTTTTCAGGCCGGATACCAGAGCCGCGCCGTAGCCATCCTTCACAGCCTGCCGGTCGGCCCGGTATTCCGCGTGGCGGCTGTAGGCGTTCATGCACAGCGCGGTCAGCGGCGTAAACAGAGCCAGCCACGCGCAGCCCAGCAGAATATAGGCAAAGCCGTAGTTGACACTGTCAAACCCGAAGGCCTGATGCATTCCCAGTGTGCGCACGCTGAACCATGCCAGCGCCGCCATGAGCAGCATGTTGCCCAGATTCATCAGCTGCTGCTTGGGCACATCCCGGTTCAGGCCGTGGCCCAGTTCGTGGGCAAAGACGGCGCAGATCTCGTCCGGGGTCA
>SVGQ01000158.1 GCA_015056245.1 Clostridiales bacterium
GTCACAGCGCCCAGAGCCTTTTCGGCGTCCTTCTTGGTGAAACCAGTCTTCTTAACGATGGCGGCGGTCAATTCAGCTTTGTTCATAACGGTAGTACCTCCTTTTGTTGTAGCCATGCAAAGCATGGGCTGTAAAGAAATCCGTGGGAAAAGCTTGCAAATAAAGGATTTTCAAACCAAACCCTTTATCTGTTTTGTTTTCCTGCTTCCCAGTATACATCCATTTCTGATAAAGTCAAGTCCTCAACGCATTTTCCTGCGCTTTTCACTGCATTTTCCATGCCGCGGAAACGGGAGATAAACTTCTCAACTGCAGAAAATAAAGCAATATCGGGGTTTTTGCCGCACAGACGGCATACGTTAACAACTGAAAAAAATAAGTCGCCAATCTCTTCCTCGGGATCCGTCTGCTGGGCAAGGTTTTCCTTTACCTCATCGGCTTCCTCGTAAACTTTCTTCAGTGCGTCCTGGGCATTGTCGAAATCGAAACCCACCTTGGCGGCTTTTTTCTGCACCTTGCTGGCGCGCAGCAGGGGAGAGAGGCCGGTAGACACATTGTCCATGGCATCCGCGTGGGAGGTGATGCCCCGCTGCTGGCGCTTGAGGGCTTCCCAGTTCTCCAGCACCTGCTCGGAGGTATCGGCTTTCACTTGCCCGAACACATGGGGATGCCGCTCGATCATCTTGCCACAGATGGCGCTGGTCACATCCAGCAGGTCAAACTCGCCGTGCTCATGGGCGATTTCTGCCTGCATGGCTACCTGCAAAAGTACATCGCCCAGCTCATCGTACATATGGTCGATGTCCTCTTCCCGGGTAGCCTGAATGAACTCGTAGCTTTCCTCCAGCAGATCCGGCAGGATGCTTTCGTGGGTCTGCTCCCGGTCCCAGGGGCAGCCGTCAGGAGCCCGCAGGCGCATGACCACCTGCACCAGATCATCCATATTGTAGCGGCTGCGCTGCAAGTAGGACACACCGGGCACATACACTGCCGTCAGGTGGTCGTAGCGCTTCTGGCGATCCAGCTCAAACAGAGGGATCTGCGCGGCTTGCAATTCTCCGGTGGCTTCCTCCCCCCAGATGAAGGTGACGGGGGTTTCCTCCGGCAGAAGGGTCATCAGCTTCAGTTTGCAATCGCCGGCACAGGCTTGAGAGTGCATTTCGGTCAGCAACAGGGCTTCCTCCGGTGAATGAGGAGCCCGGTCAAACTCGCTGGCAGCATACAGGCGCACAGCGGCGGTGGATGCGTCCGTCAGGGCCAGGCAGCGGGAGGCATGGCTTACGCCGGGCAGTACGTTTACCTTCGCCTGCTTTTCGCTTGCCAGTTGCTTCACAGCTGCCACGGTGGTATCAAAAGCCGCATCGCTGACAGCATAGCATACGGGGGCAGTGGCGCAGAGCTTCAGCAGCTTCTTGGCGGCTTTCTGATTGAATTCGTCAAAATCCTCGCAGGCATCGTAGAGGCTGTCCAGCGCGTCAAAGGCGATCCCTTCCCGCTTCAGCCAGTCCGCCATGGGATGCCGGGCGGTGCGCAGCACCAGTTGAGGGGCCTTGCGCAGGGCGTTTTCCGCCTGACGGGTCAGAAAGTCCTCTCCGCCGGTGCCCAGCGTCACGATGGTCAGTTGTTCCATATTACTTGTCCTCCTTCTTTGGTGCGGCTTTGCGCCCGAAACGGCGTAGGATGGGAGCCATATCCTCCCGGGTGATGGCGCCGGTCATCAGGGCTGCGCCTGCGTAGGCAGCAATGCCCAGCGCGACTTGGATCAGCGTCCAGATCCCGTGGGTGGGAAGCAGCCGCATACTGCCCCACAGTACCAGCGCCATGATGGCGGTAGCCAGTGCGGGGCGGCCTGCGATGTTCCACAAATCCAGCTTCATGCCGGTGTACTTGCGCACGTAGAACAGATTGGGCAGCATGCTGATGGTGTAGCAGCTCAGGGACGCGATAGGCGCGCCGTAGATGTTCACGCTGGGGGTACCGATGAGGGTATAGTTGAGGAATACTTTCACAATTACGCCTGCCAGCAGGGTATACATGGGAATGCGCTGCTTACGCAGCCCCTGCAGGATGCCGCTGGTGGACTGCACCACCGTGAACAGCACGATGGTCAGGCTGGACAGGCTCAGCAGGTTGGCGGTCACCTGCAAAGCTTCCGGGGTGTTGAAGTGGTACACCAGATCCAGAAGCTGCTTGCTGAGCATGCTCATGCCGATGGAGCAGGGCAGACCTACCACAAAGGACAGCCGCAGCCCCAGCGCACTCTGATGGCGCATCTGCTTGCCGTCGCCCTTGGCCATGGCTGCCGATATGGAGGGAACCAGGCTCATGGCAATGGCGGTTGCCAGCGCAGTGGGCACGTTGATCAGGGTCAGCACATAGCCGGAATAGCGTCCGTACAGTCCCAGCGCTTCGTTGCGGGGAATACCTGCCACCACCAGCCGGTTGAGCAAAAGACCGCTGTCAATAAAGGAAGCAATGGGCACGATGCAAGCGCCCAGCGTAATGGGAATACTGAGGGACAGCAACTTTCGCAGAAGGGTCTTGCCGGATTCGTTCTCCGCGTCCTCTGCCTGAGGAATGGCGGCAAACGCAGGCTTTTTCCGGTGATACACCAGCACCATGTACAAAAGTGCGGCGGCTTCAGCCAATGAGGTGCCCAGCAGTACACCGGCAGCGGCGTAAGCGATGGAGACCCGGCTGCCCAGCCATGCCAGGGGCAGGGCTACAAACACTTTGCCCACCTGTTCGATCAGCTGGGAGATGGCGGTGGGCACCATGTTCTGCTGGCCCTGCATAAAGCCGCGCAGGGCAGACATGACGCACACCAGCAGCAGTGCAGGCGCGATGGCTACAAAGCCCGGCTGGGTGGATACATCGCCGGAACGCACTGCCAGCGTGGGACTCATCACGATCATCAGCATCATGGCAATGAAGCCCAACGCGCTCAGCAGGCACAAGGCCACCCGGAACACCCGCTTGGCGGTGCGGGGATCGTCCTTTGCCAGCGCAAAGCTGACCATGCGGCTGATGGCTACCGGCAATCCTGCCGAAGAGATGGTCAGCAGCATATTATAGGTAGGAAATACCAACTGATAGGTACCCATACCTTCGTCGCCGATGAGCCACGCCAGCGGGATGCGGTACAGCGCGCCCACGATTTTGCAGATGATGCCCACAAGGCTCAGAACCGTCATGCCGCTGACGATGGATTTCTGTGTGTTGCTCAAGTTGTTCCCTCCGATGAGTGAAAAACGAAATTCAGCTGTCGGCAGCCGTTGCATTACTCCCTGTTTGGCATGCCAATGGGATGAACTGTTTCTCCATCATTTGGTTGGTTTGGCGCGGCAGGATTGCTTAAGGCATCTCGGACGGCTGACCGTTTGCCTCCAAAATCCAAAAAACCGCAGCAATGCTATTATATGCGCATTGTCGCGGTTTCGCAAGGCTATTCGGTTTACTGTTCCATCTGGCGGCCTACGATGCCTGCGGCGGTTTCTGCCACCTTCATTTCCGCATCGCCCATGCGGGCGCCGCTTTCTTTGCTGAGCAGCAGCACAGCGCCGATGGCTTCGCCGTCCGCAATAATGGGAGAGACCACCTGCGCGGTATATCCGGCAATGTCCTCCTCGTTGGTCACCGCAACGATTTTGCCACCTACCGACCGGTTGATGGCTACCGTTTGCCGGTTGGCAATGGCAGTTTCCAGCTCGGGGCTGATGGGCTTGTCGTTGAGCTCCTTTTTACTCACTCCGCTGGCAGCAACCACCTGATCCCTGTCCACGATGCAGGCGATATGGCCCATGGAACGAAAGATAGATTCCGTATAATCCTTGGCGAAAGCGGACATTTCACCGATGGGGGAATACTTCTTCAGAATGACCTCGCCGTCCCGGTCGGTGTAGATCTCCAGTGGGTCGCCGTCACTGATAACATGGACATCGAAAACCTTGTCCTTCTGATTCTTGGCAGACTGGACAATACGGCAACTCAAGTCTTCGATGCCCTGATTAAAATTTACGGTGTCCTCCATGGCTTCCGTGCGGATGAGGGTGTCGATGTCGGCTTGCAGCTGGATTTCCAGATGGTCTTCGTAGACCTTGATCTGCCGGATGATAAGTTCCAAGTCGGTGCGATCCAGTTTGGCTTTTTCCAGGATGTCGTTGAATACATCCATGGCGGTCTTGGCCACCCGGTTCACCTGAATGATGGTGTTGCGCTTGTCGGAAAGCAGCTGAATCTGGTTGGTAAGCCCGGCGATCTTCTGTTGCAGGTCGTTTTCCAGCTCATCGTAGGTTTCCTCCAGCAGCTTTTCCTGATCCGGGTGCTTGAGCAAGTCCCGGATACGCTGCCGCTTGGTGATCTTCAGCTCTTCCTGAAGTTCTTCCAACACCTCCGCCAGATGGTCGGCGGATTGCTCTGTTTCGGTGATGCTGTCGTTCTCGTCCGCAAGGTCGGCGTTCAGCTTGTCGATCATCCCGGCGGAGGCGTGCATCAGCTTGCGGACGTAGATCTTCAGAAGCTCGTCCAGTTTATCCACCCGGATGTGATGGCTGGTGCAGCCTGCCCGACCCCGGCGGTGGTAGG
>SVGQ01000159.1 GCA_015056245.1 Clostridiales bacterium
CCTGCGGGATTCGGAAACCGGCGCGGTGCGCTTCGGCGAGTATTACGAGGGCGACCTGGGCCGCTGCATGATCGGCGATGTGCTGCCGGAGGTGCGGGGCCTGCAGGTCTGGTCCAAGGGCATGTATGACTGCAAGGGCAACAAGCTGGATGCCCCGGAACCCTCCACCAATGCCCGCATCTACTGGATGGGCGATCTGACCACTCAGGTCACCGACACGCCGGACTATCTGCACAGCCACAAAACAGGCCGGGTGTGCGATCTGCGCCGGGGCGTGGTGCTGGAGCCGGAGGGCACCCTCACCAACAATGGCACCAAGGGCAATCCCTGCCTGATAGGCGATATCTTCGGCGATTTCCGGGAAGAGCTGCTTTTGCGCACCGAGGATAGCACCGCTATCCGCATTTACACCACCACAGATGTAACCCCCCACAAACTGCCCACCCTGATGCACGATCCCCAGTACCGCTGCGGCATCGCGTGGCAGAATAATTGCTATAACCAGCCGGTGTATCCCTCGTTCTACTATGCCTCGGATATGGACTTCCGTCAGGTGTATCCGTGGCTGCCCGCAAAGGAGGATGAATGACCATGTTCCGTCTGCCTGTGATCTATACCTGTTTCCCCGGCGGCAAGCACAAGGTGCTCACCATGAGCTATGACGATGGCCGTCAGGAGGACTACCGCCTTGTGGAGCTGTTCAACAAGCACGGCATCAAGGGTACCTTCAACCTGAATGCGGGCATCGACTGGGATGATAAGCGCATCCCCCTCAATGAGTACCGCACTGTCTACGCAGGTCATGAGGTGGCCTGTCACACCTACACCCATCCCACCATCGCCCGCTGTCCGCTGGAACAGGTGGCCCAGCAGATCCTGGCCGACCGCCGCGGGCTGGAGGATCTCATTGGCCGCCCGGTGCGTGGCCTTGCCTATCCCAATGGCTCCTATTCCAAGGACATCATCGCCATGCTGCCTGCGCTGGGCATCAAACACGCCCGGGTGGTGCCCACCACCGGTCACTTCGGCATGCCGGACAACTTTTTAGAGTGGTCGGGCACCTGCCACCACAACGGTCAGCTGATGGAAAAGGCCCAAGCCTTCGCCGACCTGTTCAAGAGCCAGTACCTGTACATGATGTACGTGTGGGGTCACAGCTACGAGTTCACCGACCGGGACAACTGGCATGTGATGGAGGAATTCTGCCAGTTCATCGGCGGCAGGGATGACATCTGGTATGCCACCAATATCGAGATTGTGGACTACATGGAGGATGCCGCCCGCCTGCAATATACGGCTGCTGGCGATTGGGTGTACAACCCCAACGCTCAGAGCGTGTGGATTCAGGTGGAACTGCCCGGCGTGGGCAGGAAGATTCAGGAGATTCCTGCTGGACAGGGCGTTAAGCTGTTTTGATGAGGAAAATCACCATCCTGGAGGCGTGGAGTCCTCTAGGGTGGTGATTTCTTGGTGGGAAGCTGCCACCAAGGCAGCGGTGAGCACACCGCACCGCGGAAGCTGTTCCGCGGGACAGGGCAGGGCGCTACACGCCCCTGCACCCCGTGCCTACTCTTTTTAGAAAAGAGTAGGCAGAAAACGCGACACGCTCCCTTTGGTCAAATCCCCATTCGGCCCAAACCTGCCTTTGGCAGTTTTGGGCCTCATTTAGATTGCCGTTTTTCGGGGCGGCGGGCATGATCCTCGGGTCTCCGCCGTCACTTGGTGGCAACCCCGTACCACGGACAATACCACGCATGCCCTTTTTCCCGCCCCGAAAAACGGCTTAGGGATTTGACGTCGTCCGCTACCGTCGCAGGTGCGGGGAGCCTCTTGGCTGCTTCGGTGTTTGCGCTGGCTCGCGAACGCGTCGTGGGGAGAAAGTTGCTCTGTTTAGCGAAACTCCAACAACTCCCATGCTTGGAACACCACAGAAGCACGCCCACCAGCTAAAGCCTCCCTTGTGAAAGGGAGGTGGCACGGCGTAGCCGTGACGGAGGGATTCTAAGCCGCTACTCAAAACAGCGACTCATAGCTAACCCCAACCACCGCTTACCGCCACTCAAAATCCCTCAGTCAGCCTAACGGCTGACAGCCTCCGGCCCGGTCATTCAATCGTCGCAGCAGGCACTGCCGTGCCCGCTGCTCGTTTCACTCCCCGACTACGGGTCGCTAACGGCTTCGCCGTTGTGCGCACTGCGCACGCGCTTCCCTCCGTCGCCCTTTCACAAGGGAGCCTTTTTCGTTCTCCAGCTCCATAAACACATTCCCAAAGGAACCCACCCCACATTCCCAAAGCCAACTCCCACCCCACGGGGGCCCGCAACGCAGCAGGGGGACGATCCGCCGCCCGACCGCTTGCGGGCGGGAGCGCGGGCGTTCCACCTGCGAGGACGGGCCCAATAGCGAGCGGCGTGGGGAAGGGAAGGGCCCCTCCCGGTCGTTCAATCGTCGCAGCAGGCACTGCCGTGCCTGCTGCTCGTTTCACTCCCCGACTGCGGGTCGCTTTGCGCTTCGCGCAAGTGCCCACTGGGCACCCGCTTCCCTCCGTCGCCCCTTTAAGCCGCGGCTTCTGTATGTCCAGCACCGGCGCGAACACCCCGCCCTGCATTCGCAGGACGGGTCGGACGCGCATTCTGCCTAAAAACGATGTCCTCATCCTCAGAAACGACCATGAATGCCATTTTCTATTGTGCGATGGGACGAATTTATGTATGATAAGGCCATCGAAAGGCATGAAAGATACAAGACCACCTGACGAAAGTGATCAATTCGTTGCTGGTTTGCATTCATACCGACCATTACCGCAGGGAGGGAAAGCCCATGAGCGAAAAGACGGTAACCCCCAAGGCTGCCCACGGCACCGGCAAGGAATACTGGAAGCGGCTGGGAGCCGACTTGTACCGGGACCGCTGGTTGTACCTGCTGCTGATCCCCGGCCTGATTTATTTTGTCATCTTCAAGTACCTGCCCATGTGGGGCATCGTGATCGCCTTTGAGAACTATGTACCTTACTCCGGCGTACTGGGAAGCGAATGGGTGGGCCTGAAGTGGTTTGAATACTTCTTCAAGTTCCCGGCATGGAAGCGCTATTTGAGCAACACGCTGATCCTGAGCTTCATGAACATCATCCTGTACTTCCCGGCGCCCATCATTCTGGCGCTGCTGCTCAACGAGATGCGGGGCCTGCGCTACAAGAAGCTGTTGCAGACCTTCCTGTATGTGCCCCACTTCATCTCCATCGTCATCGTAGTGTCCATCACCATGGTGCTGTTCGGGCCCAGCGGCATCGTGTACAAGGGCACGGAAATGCTCCTTGGACGCTCCATCAACTATCTGGGCTCCCCGCAGGCCTTCCGCTGGATGATCATCGGTCAGACCATCTGGAAGGAAACCGGCTGGGGCACCATCATCTTCCTGGCGGCCCTGACCAACGTGGATACCCAGCTGTATGAAGCCGCCATGGTAGATGGCGCGGGCCGCCTGCGCCGCCTGTGGCACATCACGCTGCCGGCTATCCGCTCCACCATCGTGCTGATGCTGATCCTTCGCATGGGCAGCGTGCTGGATACCGGCTTTGACCACCTGATCCTGATGGCCAATAGCCTCAACCGCTCCGCATCCCAGACGCTGGACGTGTTCGTGTACCAGCAGGGCTTGCAGCAGGGCCAGTTCAGCTACGCTTCTGCCGTGGGCTTGATGAAGTCCGTGGTCAGCGTCATTCTGGTGGTCAGCTCCAACAAGATCGCTCACCTGCTGGGTGAACAGGGTCTGTATTAAGGAAAGGAGGACAAGAATATGACGAATAATCCCGCCCTTTCCGATGATCGCAAGATCCAGATGAAGGTGTCCTCCGGCCCCGTGGGTCAGGATGCCACCATCGGCAGCCGCGTCTTCGACGTGCTCAACTACGTCGTCCTCACGCTGGTGGCTTTCACTACCATCCTGCCGTTTATCTACATCATTGGCGCATCCTTCGCCCACGAGTCTAAACTGGCCACCCGCCCGATGTTCATCATCCCCCGGGATGTGACGCTGGACGCGTACAAGTTCATCTTCTCCTCCAACAAGATCCTCACCAGCTTCGGCAACTCCGTTTTCATTACGGTGCTGGGTACGCTGATCAACCTGTTCTTCACCGTGACGATGGCCTACGCCATTTCCAAGACCCGCATCCGGGGCCGCAACTTCATCCTGAACATGGTCATCTTCTCCATGTTCTTCTCCGGCGGCATGATTCCCGGCTACATCGTTATCGCTAACATGCTCAAGCTGAAGGATACCTACTGGTCCGTGCTGCTGCCCGGCGCCATCAGCGCCTATAACATGATGATCGTGAAGAACTTCTTCCAGGGCATTCCTCAGGAGCTGGAAGACTCCGCCGCCATCGACGGCTGCAACGATCTGGGCATCCTGTGGAAGATCGTGCTGCCCCTGTCCCTGCCGGTGCTGGCCACCTTCGGCCTGTTCTACGCGGTAGGCCACTGGAACAGCTACTTCGGCGCCATGATCTACATGAGCGGTGCCCGCGACAAGTGGCCCCTGCAGGTGCTGCTGCGCGAGATCATCATTCTCTCCAACGCC
>SVGQ01000035.1 GCA_015056245.1 Clostridiales bacterium
CGGCATCGACCCCAACTTCGCCACCATCGACTCCACCCAGTGGGACAACATCGAGCGCACCAACAAGGCTTTCATGCGCTTCGACTGCATGGATAACGGCTACCGTCAGCAGGAGTGGTTCGAGAAGGAAGCCGGCGTGACCGAGCAGATCTTCGAAATCTGCGGCCCCATCGCCAAGGCTGACGGCTCCATCACCCTGTGGCCCCAGAACGCTGGCTTCTCCGGCGAAGTTGTGGTCACCAAGTCCGTTTCCGAAGAAGACCTGCCCAAGGTTATGAAGTTCCTGGATTGGGTCAACGGTGCCGAAGGCCAGATGCTGATCAACTGGGGTCTGGCTGACCTGACCTACTGGCTGGACGAAGAAGGCTACCGCATGACCACCCCCGCCGATGGCACCGATATGTCCGTGCAGGTTCAGACCATCCAGCACAGCCTCAACCAGCTGGGCATGAACCTCCCCGGCGACCTGTGCATCCCCGCCAAGGTGACCGGTATCACCGACCTGCGCACCCGCTACAACGAGCTCAACAAGGAACTGGCTCCCTACGCTGTGGGCGATCCTTGCTATCCCTTCGTTTCTGAGACCAACGTTGCTTTCGGTACCCAGCTGAACACCATCATCTCCGACGCTGCTGTGCAGTACATTGCCGGCATCATCGATGAAGATGGCCTCCGCGCTGCCTGGCAGCAGTGGTACGATGAGGGCGGCGCTCTGATCATTGAAGAGTACAACGCTGCTTATCAGGCTGCTCAGAAGTAATCAACTATCCTAACAGGTTGGGGGTCGCCGGGCTTCCGGCGGCCCTCAATCGTTGAATAACCGCACCTTGGTGGTAAAGCCGCACATCTTGCACCTTCGGTGCTCACTGTGCTCGCGCTTTTGACGCTGCGGCGCGGGTATGTGGGGTTCCACCCCACACCCCGGCAGGGGGATGATCCCCCTGCACCCCGCACGCTTTGTTTGTTTCCTCGCCGGGCTTCCGGCGGCCCCTTTCGATAGGTGGTATCTCATCCTGCCGCCTGCCGAAAGGGGCTACCCGTCAGTCATTCTCATCCAATGGCTGAGACGGCTTCCCATATGACAAAGAACCATTCCCCCTTGGTCACCCAAGAAATCTCGCATTGGAGGAATGAAACCATGGATCAGAAATATCATCAGGGCGGCTTTACCCTGCCGGGTGAAGCCGGCTACGAACAGCTGACCCTTGAATTGGCGAAAAAATGGGGCGCGGACGTGATCCGCGACAGCGACGGCACCAAGCTGTCCGACGAGATCGTTCAGGCAGGCTACAGCATCTATTCCACCATCTGCATCATCCGGCAGCACAACGCCTTTGCGGCGGAGCACCCGGACAGTCAGCAGCAGACCTTCCTGTGCTCTGAGCCTGTGGTGGCCACCGGCGATACGCTGGTGATCGACCCCATGGATGGTTTCTTTGGCGAGCAGTTTGAACTGAACGATACCCCTGATGCCATGCCCTACTGGCAGGTATACGACCGCACCACCAATACCGAGCTGCCCCGCGACTGCTGGCAGTATGCGGATGGCAAAGTCACCCTCACCGGCTGCACCCCGTGGCATGAGTACACCGTGTCCTTCCTGTGCTGGCGCATTTGGGAAGAGATCAACATGTACAACCACACCACCAACAGCTGGACCAGCGAGCATCTGCGCCAGCTGGATCCCCGGCACCCGTCCGCGTGGGAATACCTGCAAAAGTGGCTGGATGACTGGTGCGTGGAGAATCCCGACACGGACGTGGTACGCCTGACCAGTCTGTTCTACAACTTCGTATGGATCTTCGGCGCGGACATGCGCCGCCGCAACCAGTATTGCGACTGGGCCAGCTACGATTTCACCGTCAGCCCCGCCGCTCTGCGCGCCTTCGAGGAAGAATACGGCTACGCCCTCACCGCTGAGGATTTCATCAACCAGCGGAAATTGCAGGTCACCCATATGCCCCCCACCAAGGCCAAGCTGGACTACATGGCCATGATTCAGCGCTTTGTGGCCGAGAAAGCCAAGGCGCTGGTGGACATCATCCACAAGCATGGCAAGCAGGCCTATGTGTTCTACGATGACAGCTGGGTGGGCATGGAGCCCTACGGCCCCTACTTTGCCAAGGTGGGCTTTGACGGCCTCATTAAGTGCGTGTTCTCCGGCTATGAGTGCCGCCTGTGCGCTAACGCGCAGGTGCCCACCCATGAGATCCGCTTCCATCCCTACCTGTTCCCGGTGGGTCTGGGCGGCCTGCCCACCTTTGCCGAAGGCGGCGATCCCGCCCGGGATGCATGGCAGTACTGGCAGCATGTGCGCCGCGCCTTGGTGCGACAGAGCGTGGACCGCATCGGTCTGGGCGGCTACCTGCACCTGACGCAGGGCTTCCCGGAGTTTAACGATGCCATCGAAACCATGGCGATTGACTTCCGCCGCATCAAGGAACTCTACAGCCACGGCGCGCCCCTCAGCGGCAAGTGCCGGGTGGCGGTGATCCACACCTGGGGCAGCCTGCGGTCTTGGACGCTGTCCGGTCACTTCCACGAGACCGACAAGCATGCCCTGATCCATATCAACGAGGCCCTGTCCGGCTTGCCGGTGGAGGTTTCCTACCTGAGCTTCGCCGATGTGGAAGCTGGCGCGCTCAAGGATGTGGATGTGGTCATCAACGCGGGCTGTGCTGGCGATGCTTGGTCTGGCGGCGATGCGTGGAAGAGCGACAAGCTGGTGGAGGAACTGACCCGCTTCGTGCACGAAGGCGGCGCTTTCATCGGCGTGAAGGAGCCTTCCGCGGTATCTGGTTACCATACCTTCTTCCGCATGGCCCATGTGCTGGGCATCGACAAGGATACCGGCGCGCGGGTCTGCCACGGTCGATGGCAGTATGAGGTGACGGATGCGCCCTTCGCCCTTTCCACCGAGGGTCTGGGTAAGGACACCGCCCTGTACCTGACCGATGGTCAGGCTACGGTGTACAGCGACTTTGCCGGTGTGCCCCAGATGACGGTGCATCCCTTTGGCAAGGGGCACGGCGTGTACCTGAGCGATTTCACCGTTACGCCGGAAAGCACCCGCATGCTGCTGGAGATGCTGCTGCATCTCACTGGCGTGGAGGCCAAGGAGCTGTACCTCAGCGACAGCGCCCATGTGGAAACCGCCTATTATCCCGCCGATGCCACGCTGGTGGTGCTGAACAACCGGGAGGCGGAAACCCAGACCGTAGTTTCCACCCCCAATGGTGAGATCGTGCTGAAACTGGCCCCCATGGAGACCCGGTTGCTGACCCTGTAATCGGAAAAAGAAACCAACCCCGCCCTGCTGCTGGCTTGCATGCTGGTTGCAGGCGGGGTTTCTTTCGATTTTCGCACTATTTTGTTTTCCTGTCTTGCGTTCTCAGCGTTGAAATGATAGGATCTTTGTATCCATTCACAGGGATCCGGCGGAAACGCCATTCTGATTCAGCAGGAGCGCCGATATGGAATTCAACGAGAAATTGCAGCAGTTGCGAAAGCAGCGGGGTCTGACGCAGGAAGAACTGGCGGAGATGCTCTATGTATCCCGGACGGCTGTTTCCAAGTGGGAATCAGGCCGGGGAACCCCCAGCATCGACTCCCTGAAAGCCATCGCCACGTTTTTTCACGTAACCATTGACCAGCTGCTCTCCGGTGAAGAACTGCTTACCCTCGCGCAGGAGGATCGCCAGCAGAGCCAGCGGCATCTGCGGGATCTGGTCTATGGCCTGCTGGATGTCAGCTGCGCGCTGCTCTTGTTCCTGCCGTTTTTCGCCCAGGAAGGGAATGGAACGGTGCGTGCGGTATCCCTGCTGTCTCTGGCGGGCGTGTCTGTCTTTCTGAAAGCTGCCTGTTGGGCTGTGACCGTTGGTATGGTGGCGGTGGGCCTGATGACGCTGGCTTTGCAGAATTGTTCCAAGGCTTTCTGGCTGTGCAGCAAGGATGTGCTCTCCCTTGGGCTGAACACCGCCGCTGTGCTGCTGATGATCATCGGCAGGCAGCCCTATGCCGCCGCCTACCTCTTCGCCTTTCTGGTGATCAAGGGTCTGCTGCTGCTTAAAAAGCCATGACACGAATCGTGTCGTCCTTGTGACAGGCCGTTTCTTGTGGATTTCCGCGCCCTCCTGTACGGTGGTTCTGGCAAGTGCCGAATTCCGAAACAGGAGGGTGTTATTCTTTGATGAAACAAAAACGAAGCTTTCGGTTGCCGCTGTTGCTGCTGGCTGCCTTTGCGCTGTGGACAGCTGCCGTCACCTGCGTGGATGTGCAGCCCATCGGGCCGGAAGGCTCGCGAGTGGGTTTTGGTACCATCAACGGGCTCTTTCACCAATGGACAGGGGTACATCTGCTTTTGTATGCGCTCACGGACTGGCTCAGTCTGGTGCCGGTGGCCTTTGGGCTGGGATTTGCCTGTCTGGGACTGGCGCAATGGATCAAGCGCGGGCGGCTCAGCCGTGTGGACAGCAGCCTGTTGGTTCTGGGCGGCTTCTATCTGCTGGTGCTGGCGGTGTATCTCTTCTTTGAGATGGTGGTCATCAATCGCAGGCCTGTGCTGCTGGAAGGGATGCTGGAAGCATCCTATCCTTCCTCCACCACTGTGCTGGTGTTGTGCGTGATGCTCACCGCTGCCATGCAGGTGAAGCAACGGTTGCGCAGCGTGTTCCGGCAACGGCTTGCGCTGGTGGTCATCTGGGCCTATGCGGTGCTGATGGTGCTGGGCAGGCTGGTTTCCGGTGTGCATTGGCTCAGCGATATCATCGGCGGGGTGCTGGTGAGCGCCGGGCTGGTGACGGCGTATGGGGCTGTGTGTGAAAAGGTGAAATGAAACAGCGAAGCCCTCTGCATGATTGGTTTCATGCGGAGGGCTTTTGGTGTTGTTTGGTTGTAGCTTACGGTCGTTTTCAGGAAGGGAGTGGGCAGAGAGGCATCCGGGAAAGAAGCGGGGGATACACAAGCCGCGCATCTTGCGCCTTTGGGCGCTCGCTGCGCTTGCGTACTTGCGCTGCGGCATGGGGTTTGTGGGCTCTGCCCACACCCGCCAAAGGGCCTGATGCCCTTTGGAATCCCGCTCTTTTTCACTACCATCCGTACATCACTTCTCCGGCAATGTCCACCCGCGATAGGGCAATATACTACCCTTCCTCGGGCTGGGCCGATGAGCCGATGCCCGGTACTGCCGGGGACTCATGCCCATCACCTGCTGGAAATTCCGGTTGAAGCTGCTCACCGATGCCATGCCCACCGCCTGGGCGATATTCAGCACCGGGTCGTCCGTATTCACCAGCAGAATGCACGCCTGATAGATCCTTGTGGAAATGACGAACTGGAGCGGCGTTGACCCCATGCAGCTCAAAAACAGCCGCCGGAAATGGGTCTGGCTCAGGTGGCATAGGTTGGCTAAGGTTGCGGTATCGCAGGGCTCGGTAAAGTGGTCGTGGATATATTCCAGCGCGGGCTTCAGCGGGAATACCTTGCTGTTCTTGGTGGCGGGCTTGCCGCCTTCCATCAGCCGCCGCTGCAATTCAGCCACCATGGTCAGCGAATACAGCCGGATCATCTGTTGGGCTTCCGCGTCGTTCTTCTTGGCTTCCTCCAGCAGGGTGTTGCAGAGGAAGTGCAGGCGGGCATCGCTGCGGGCGGTGATCTTCATATATTTGCCGATGCTCAGCACGCACTTGTTGTCATATGCCTCCCCGGAGGGCAGCACATCCGCCGCCAGCGCGTCAAAGTCCACAAACAGGTAGCTCCACATGCTCTTGCAACCCTTGGTGGAGCAGGTGGTGTGGGGCAGATGCCGGGGGATCAGGAACACATCCCCTGCGGAAAAAGGCACCGGGCCGTCCTCAAAGGTGATGGTACCGCTGTCCGTATGGCAGAAGCCGATCTCCAGGCAGTTATGGAAGTGCAGACGATTGGAAGGCGTATCGGAAATGCGCCAGCTGTCGCCTGTCAGGCACAGCACGGGAAAATCCAGCGGCAGTTCATAGATGCGATATTCAACCACATTATGTGCATTTCGTGCCATTTGTCCATCAACCTTTCTCTGAAATGTCAATTTTGACCGTTTCACTACCAGTCTATCACTCTTTTTCGCCATAGCGGATGTTATTTCCTTCTTAGATGGTCGTTTTTGAGCAGTTTGCAGTTGCTTTGTAGTAGGTTCTGCACAGAGGAGTGGTCTATAATATAGACAACAAGCAAGCAGCAATTAGACAAAAGTGTCCGACTGGAGGGAATGGAATGGCACAGAAGGCCGTGGTGAACCGTCCCGGCAGGAAAAAGGTGCTGGGCGTGTACTTCCGCAACAACTGGCAGCTGTACCTGCTGCTGCTGATCCCCGTTATTTTTGTGATCGTATTCAAGTATGCGGCTTATCCGGGCCTGCGCATGGCGTTTATGAACTACAAGCCCGCCAAGGGCTACGCCGGCAGCAAGTGGGTGGGCTGGGAAACCTTCGAGAAGATCTTCCGGGACAAGGATTTCCACCGGGCATTGAAGAACTCGCTGGCCTTCAACTTCCTGGATCTGGCCATCGGTTTCCCGGTGCCCATCATCCTGGCGCTGCTGCTCAATGAGCTGCGTTTCCCCCGCTACAAGAAGCTGACCCAGACCGTTTTGTACCTGCCCCACTTCTTAAGCTGGGTCATCATCGCTTCCGTGGCGCTGAACCTGTTCAAGCCCGAAACCGGTCTGATCAACATCCTGCTGAAAAACGCCGGATGGATCGAGGAAGGCATCCCCTTCCTGACGGAGAAATGGCACTGGGCCGTCACCTACCTGCTCATCGGCGTGTGGCAGAACATGGGCTGGGGTTCCATCATCTATCTGGCAGCCATCACCGGCATTGACGCCGAGCTGTACGAAGCCGCCACCATTGATGGCGCGGGCCGCCTGCGCAAGATCTGGAGCGTGACCCTGCCCTGTATCCGCGGCACCATGGTCACTTTGCTGATCATGAATCTGGGCCGCGTGATGGGTTCCAACTTCGAACGTCTGGACTCCTTCGGCAACGTGCAGGTGAAGGACTTCCAGTATCAGCTGGCCATCTACATCTACGAAAAAGGTCTGGCTGGTTCCAATTTCAGCCGCGCCACCGCCGTGGGCCTGTTCCAATCCCTCACCGGCCTTTTGCTGGTGCTGGGCAGCGACTGGGTATCCAAGCGTCTCGGCGAAGACGGCTTGCTGTAAGGAGGGCTGAGAGATGCAAAACAACACTCCTGTGGTAGCCGAAAAGAAGCCCTCCCTCTGGAAGGGTGTCAACCGGGTGCGCGTTGGCGACTTCGTCATCGCCTTCGTCATCCTGATCCTGTCCCTGACCTGTATCCTGCCGTTTATCCATGTGGCAGCCAAGAGTATCTCCTCCAACACCGCCGTCATGTCCAAGTCCGTGTACCTGTGGCCCAAGGGCATCACCTTCGAGGCCTACTCCTCCATCTTCAAGGATGGTCAGCTGGTGCACTCCATGTTCTACACCATCTGGATCACGCTGGCGTTTACCGTGGTGGGCATGATCGTCACCATCTGCGCGGCATATCCCCTGAGCCTGAAAGGCCTCAAGGGCCGTGGCTTCTTCGCCTTCTTCCTGATGTTCACCATGTACTTCTCCGCAGGTCTGATCCCCGAGTACCTGCTCATGAGCGACCTGAAGCTGCTCAACACCCCCTGGGTGCTGATTCTGCCGCTGGCCTTCTCCCCCTATAACATGCTGATCATGAAGTCGTTCCTTTCTTCCACCATCCCGGACAGCCTCTACGAGGCCGCCAAGTTGGATGGCGCGGATCACTTCCAGATCCTGACCCGCATCGTGCTGCCCCTGTCCAAGCCTATCATCGCGACGTTGTCGTTGTTCTACGCGGTGGGCCGCTGGAACGCCTACGCCGATGCCAAGTACTACATCACCAAGAAAGCCCTGCAGCCGCTGCAGTATCTGCTGAGCAACATGGTGCTTTCCTCCGGTACGGATGCCATCAGCCTGTCGGAAAACGCCGCTGTGGTTTCCACCCCCGAGGTGCTGCAGGCTGCTACCATCATGTTCGCCACCCTGCCCATCATCATGGTGTACCCCTTCGTACAGAAGTACTTCGTCAAGGGCGCTATGATCGGCGCGGTGAAGGGTTGATGCTCCCCACTCTGAAATAATGACGGAGGATGAGACGTCATTATCATATATCAAAGGAGGAAAACAAACTATGAAGCGCATTGTTTCTCTGGTTCTGGCCATGATCATGGTGCTGAGCATGTTCGCTGTTGCGAGCGCTGAAGCAACCGGTATGGCTGCCTGGACTCCCTTCGAAGAGACCGTTACCATCACCGTGCCTGTGTACGATCGTGCCAAGGCCGGCTACCCCGCTGTTGACGACAACCACTGGACCCAGTGGATCCAGAAGGAATTCGGCGACAAGTACAACATCGATGTGAACTATGTTGCCATCCCCCGCGGCGATGTGATGACCAAGTACTCCATGCTGATCGCTGCCAAGGAAACCCCCACCATCATGATGGAGTATGACTATCCCAAGGTAGCCCAGTGGGCCACCGACGGCGCCATGCAGCCCATCGATCTGGAAGCCTTTGCCGCTGTTGCCCCCACCTACTACGGCAAGATGGTGGAAAACAACCAGCTGGGCTACACCGCTATGAACGGTGAAAACTTCTTCGTGCTGTCCGAGCGTCCCTACTTCAACACCAACTACACCTACTACACCTTCGTTCGTATGGACTGGCTGCGCGCTGTGGGCTATGACCACGTGCCCGCTTCCTACGCCGAGCAGGTGGATGCCATCAACAAGATCATCGAAGCTGGTCTGACCGATCAGGCTCCTCTGGGTCTGGGCGTTCCCTCCGCTGCTTATGTTGCCAACTTCTCCTACCACGATGCCGACCTGAACGAGGCTGAGTGGGCACAGCACTGCTCTCTGGGCACCGCCTCCATGACCTGGAAGCCCACCGAGCGCATGCTCAAGCGCCTGAACGCTGAGTACAACATGGGTTGGTACTCCTCCGAGTTCGATCTGGCTGAAAACACCGCCGGCGCCGCTGCCGACCAGATGCAGACCGACTTCATCAACGGCAAGACCTACTCCTATGCTGGCTACATGGCTGCCAACGTGGACTGGCTGAACGCTTTCTATGAGAACAACCCCGGCGCCGAGCTGGCCATCGCTTCCGCTTACTCCGTGGAGGAGGAAGGCGTGGCTACCGCCCGCAACCGCGCTGACAACCCCTTCGGCATGATCGTTGGCTTCTCTTCTCTGGCTACCGAAGACCAGCTGAAGGCTGCCTGGATGCTGATGGAGTGGATGATCCAGCCCGAGAACCTGTTCGTGCTTGAGAACGGCATCGAAGGCACCACCTATGTGATGGGCGAGAACGGCCTGCCCGTTGTGGACGGCGCTTACATGGGCGAAGGCATGCTCAACCACAACATGAACATCGACATGACCTGCCTCGTGCACGCCTCCAAGGTTGTGGGCACCGTGGAAGATTCCATCCGCGCTGTTGCTCCCCAGGATTTCGCCGATGCGATGATCCAGAGCTGGACCACCGGCACCAAGGCCATCGCTGACAACGGCAATGCTTACTCCGATCCTATCTTCGCCGTGGCGATCGAGTCCGAAGCTGAGTACAGCGCCACCCTGCTGTCTCTGTGGCAGGAATACTACGCCAAGCTGGTGAAGTGCGATCCCGCTGAGTTCGACGCTCTCTACGCCGAGCTGTCCCAGGAATACCTGGATGCCGGCTATCAGGAGATCATCGACGAGCGTCTGGCTGCGTACGAAGCCGGTCAGACCACCAAGCTGCCCCAGAAGTAATCGAATATTGAGGTAGTGCGCCGGAGCCCGAAAGGGCTCCGGTTTTGTATTCCAATGAATCAGCGCGCCGGGGATGGGGAGGGGCGGCAGGCTGTATGCTGTTGATCGAGCGGGCTTGGCGGTATGACGCTTTGTTGGTTCCCGAAACCCTGCATTTTTCCTGTATTTCCCCATGTTCCTTTCCTGCACTTTTTGCTCTGCATCCATTGAAACAATCGCAGTACAACCGTATACTGGATACCGCTGGGCAGCAAGACAAGTTGCTCCCCGCAAGCGAAGCTGTGTATCCCCGCCGCTGGCAGCACATCACCGGTTTGGCGGCAGTATCAAATTATTGGAGGCAGAACATGAACGTAACGCAGAAGATCCTCTCGGCCCATCTGGTAAGCGGCGAGCTGAAGCGCGGCACGGAAATCTCCATCCGCATCGACCAGACCCTGACTCAGGACTCCACCGGCACCATGGCGTATTTGCAGTTTGAGGCCATGGGTATCCCACGTGTGAAGACCGAGAAGAGCATTGCCTATATCGACCACAACACCCTGCAGACCGGCTTTGAAAACGCCGACGACCACAAGTACATCGCCACTGTTACCAAGAAGCACGGCGTGTACCTGTCCAAGCCCGGCAACGGCATCTGCCATCAGGTGCAGCTGGAGCGCATCGGCAAGCCTGGCAAGACCCTGCTGGGCAGCGACAGCCACACCCCCACCGGCGGCGCGCTGGGCATGATTGCCATCGGTGCGGGCGGCCTGGATGTGGCGGTTGCCATGGGTGGCGGCGCGTATTACCTCAGCTGCCCCGGTGTGGTGAATGTGCGCCTCACCGGCAGCCTGCAGCGGGGCGTTGCCGCCAAGGATGTGATCCTTGAGCTGCTGCGCCGCCTCAGCGTTAAGGGCGGCGTGGGCAAGGTGATGGAATACACCGGCCCCGGCGTTGCCACCCTGTCCATCCCTGAGCGCGCCACCATCACCAACATGGGCGCGGAACTGGGAGCTACCACCTCCGTGTTCCCCAGCGATGAAGTGACCCGTCAGTTCCTCAAGGCGCAGGGCCGCGAAGAGGACTTCATGCCTCTCACTGCTGATGCTGATGCGGAGTACGACGAGACCGTGGAGATCGACCTGTCCACTCTGGAACCCATGGTGGCTTTGCCCCACATGCCCGACAACGTGAAGAGCGTCAAGGAAGCGGGCCAGATCAAGGTGGATCAGGTGTGCATCGGTTCCTGCACCAATTCCAGCTATCAGGATATGATGCGTGTGGCTGCCATTTTGAAGGGCAAGACCGTGCATCCGGATGTGTCGCTGGTCATCGCTCCCGGCAGCCGTCAGGTGCTGGCGATGCTGAGCCAGAACGGCGCGCTCCACGATATGATTCAGGCGGGCGCCCGCATTACCGAAACCGCCTGCGGCTTCTGCATCGGCATGGGCCAGAGCCCCAGCACCAATGCTGTCAGCGTCCGTACCAACAACCGCAACTTCTTCGGTCGCAGCGGCACCAAGAGCGCGGGTATCTATCTGGTCAGCTGCGAAACCGCTGCCATGACTGCCCTCACCGGTTATCTGGCGGATCCCCGGGATACCGACGCGGATCTGAATGTGGAGATGCCCGACCTGTTCGACTATTGCGACAACCTGATCATCCCTCCGGCCTCCGCTGAGGATGCCGCTGAGGTGGAAGTTGTCCGCGGCCCCAACATCAAGCCCTTCCCCCAGGCAGACGCGCTGGCCGCTGATCTGTCCGGCGATGTGCTGCTGAAGATGGAGGACAACATCACCACCGACCACATCATGCCCAGCGACAGCTCCCTGCTGCCCTTCCGTAGCAACATTCCGAAGCTGAGCGAGCACTGCCTGGCTCCCGTGGATGCCACCTTCCCCGCCCGCGCCAAGGCTGTCGGCGGCGGCTTCCTGCTGGCTGGTCAGAACTATGGTCAGGGTTCCAGCCGTGAGCACGCGGCGCTGGTGCCCCTGTACCTGAAGATCCGCGGCGTGCTGGCAAAGGGCTTTGCCCGTATCCATCAGGCCAATTTGATCAACAACGGCATTCTGCCGCTGGTGTTTGTCAATGAAGCGGATTACGACCGTTTCGATCAGCAGGACAGCATTGCCCTCCCCGGCATCCGTCAGCTGGTGGAAAGCGGCGCTACTGAGATCCCCGTGGAAAACAAGACCAAGGGCTTCACTGCCATGATGAAGCTGGAACTCACCGACCGTCAGCGCAAGATGATCCTGTTTGGCGGCTTGATCAATATGATCGCAGCGGAAGGCAAGTAAGCAGGGTATAGGGATGAAGAGTGGGGTGCAGGGGGGTCACCTCCCTGCCCGGGTGTGGGGTGGAACCCCACATCCCCCGCGTAAACAAACCGTGAATTTTTCAGGGAGAGAGCCGGTATTTCCGGCCCTCTCCCTACTGCTTTCATCATTTTCTAATGTATTTTTCAGCAACTGTATAGTTGCTTTCAAACGAATTCCCCTTCTTTTCAGACTGGAATATGGTATCATTGATCTCGCAGGGGGAGCGAAGGATCCCGCCGCCCTGTCACCCTTTTCATGCAAGGGAAACTGTGGTATAATCTAAGGTGGCAACGTGTCTTGCCCATGTATTTTTGTGAAGGAGTAAGTGCATCAGCATGTCTAACCAGAAACAGGCCAAGCAAAAGAAGAAGCAAAAGAGCGGTACGGGCGCAGGGATCATCGCATTTGGCGCGGTGTTCGCGGTGTTTTCGTCCATCTTCCATCCCCATTCGCTGGGTGGATATCTGCTGACAGCAGTGCTGAGCTTTTTCGCCGGTTCCGTTGTGCGCGTCATGGCGCAGGGTCTGGATCTGACCACCCACAACAAGGAGCCCGAAAGCCTGCAGAAGGTACAGGCCGATACCGGCAACCCCGAGGTGGATGAACTGCTGAACCGGGGCCGGGAGATGATCAAGGAGATCCGCACCGAGAACGACCGGATCCCCGACGAATCCCTCTCTGCCAAGCTGGATGAGCTGGAAAACTCCTGCGCGGAGATCTTCCGTGCGGTGTATGATAAGCCCGCCAAAGCTCCCCAGATCCGCAAATTCATGGAGTACTACCTGCCCACCACGCTGAAGATGGTCAAGAACTACCGCCTTCTGAGCGAGCGTGACTACGGCAATGCCGAGAACCGGAAAGCCCGCCAGCGCATCGACGAGGCGCTGGGCGTGGTGAACAACGGCTGCCGCCATATGCTGGACCAGCTCTACCGGGACGATATGCTGGATATCACCACTGATATCGATGTGCTGGAGCAGATGCTCAAGCGGGACGGTCTGACTGAGAACGACCTGCGCAAAGCGGCCCAGCAGGCCCGTCAGGCAGCACAGCTGGATAGCCAGCTGGAGGCCATGCGCCAGCAGATGCAGGCTGCCCAGCAGACCGTTCAGAACGTGCAGGTGCCTCAGCAGACGGCCCAGACCATTCCTGCTCAGCAGCCCATCGTTGCTCCGGTGATGAACCAGAGCGGCGTGCAGCAGCAGATGGACTACGCAAAGCTGCAGGCCCAGCAGCACTTCCCGCAGGCCCCCACCCTCAGCGGCGGCATGTTCCCCGCTTACGGTGATCAGGCGCAGGCGGTGCAGCAGGCCCCCACCCAACAGAAAATGCAGTAACCATACCCATATCTTTGCACGAGGAGGAACCAAACCATGACCGAGACCAATCAGAACCCCATCATTCCCGAAACCCAGCAGGCTGTTGCCACCGCTCCCGTGCTCACGCTGGAGCCCGTGACCGCCGCTTCCAGCCAGTTGGTGCTGGATGAAGCCAGCGCCGCCATCGAGGACGCCATGAACGCCGCCCCCAAGGCTGAAGCCGAAGCCGCTGCCGCCGCACAGGCTGCCGCCGAAGCGGTGGAATCCGTCAAGGCCATGGATGTGGCTATGCTCACCGAGGAAGACAAGCGCAACATCGAAGAGTTCGTCAAGAAGATCGATGTGAACAACACCGACCATGTGCTGCTCTACGGCGCGGATGCCCAGAAGAAGATCGCTGATTTCAGCGAAAGCGCTTTGGCTACCGTCCGCACCAATGACACCGGCGCTGTGGGCAATATGCTGGTGAATCTGGTCAACGAAATCAAGGGCTTTGGCTCCGCTGCCGAGAAGCCCAAGGGTCTGGGCGGCCTGTTCTGGAACGCCAAGAAGGCCATCTCCGATATGCAGACCAAGTACCAGAAGGTGGACGCCAACGTGGACGTGATCGCTGGTCAGCTGGAGCAGCATCAGGTTCAGCTGCTCAAGGACGTGAGCATGTTCAATCACCTCTACGACATGAACACCCAGTACTTCAAGGAACTGACCATGTATATCATCGCCGGCGAAAAGAAGCTGGAAGAGGTTCGCTCCGGTGATCTGGTCACCCTGAAGAATGCCGCCGAGCAGAGCGGAGATGCCATGGACGCTCAGCGCGCCAACGATCTGGCCGCCAACTGCGACCGCTTTGAGAAGAAGATCCACGACCTGAAGCTGACCCGTCAGGTGGCCCTGCAGATGGCGCCCCAGATTCGTCTGCTCCAGAACAACGACAGCCTGCTGGTGGAGCGCATCCAGTCCACCCTGAGCAACACTCTGCCCCTGTGGAAGAGCCAGATCCTCATCGCTCTGGGCATGCACCGCAGCCAGGAAGCCCTCAAGGCCCAGACTGCCGTTACCAACATGACCAACGATCTGCTCCAGAAGAACGCCGAGGCCCTCAAGATCGGCACCATCGAGACCGCCCGTGAAGCCGAGCGCGGCATCATCGATCTGGAAACCCTCAAGCAGACCAACCAGAGCCTGATGGACACTCTCAACGAGGTGATGCGCATTCAGGAGGAAGGCCGCAACAAGCGCCTGACCGCCGAGCAGGAACTGGCTACCATGGAAGTCAGCCTGAAGAAGAAGCTGCTGGAAGTGCACACCTGATCGGGCTTTGGCCTGTAAGAGGCATGACGGTGGAGGGGCGTAGTTGCCCTGTATGGCTGGCTTTTCCGGCCTGTGTAGCGTAGACGCACATCTTGCGTCTTCGGCGCTCGCTGCGCTTGCGCTTTTGCGCTGCGGCGCAGGGTGCGAGGCGCTGCCTCACGCTCCGGTTGGGGGATGATCCCCCGACACCCCGCTCAGTAATTCCCATATAAACAACCGCCCCGGCGCTCAGGCGCCGGGGCGCACCCAAAGACCCCCGTGGTCTTCGCAAAGGAAAGGAACCGCAATGAAGAAATCTTTACCCATCAGCGTTTGTATCCTCATCTCTCTGGCGCTGGTTCTCTTTGGTCTGGCGTTCGGTACCGTCAAAGGCTTTGGCGATGACAAGGAACAGGTGACCAAGCTGCTCAGCGGCGAAAACGGCCTGATGGACGTACTCAGCTACCGGGGCGCAGATGGACACAACCTCTGTGTGGTGGCAAGCCGCCACCTGACCGATGACCCGGATGTGGCTGTCCTCAGTCAGAATGCTGCCATTCTCACCGATGCAACCCAGCCGCTGGAAAGCAAGAAAGCTGCCAACGATCAGCTGGATACCGCTGTGCAGGCAGTGAAAGCCAAGCTGCTGGAATCCGAAAGCTTCCTGCAGAGCCAGCGGGATCAGCAGTATCTGGCGATGCTGGAGGGCGACTTGAAAAATCTCACCTCCACCGATAAGGTGAGCCTGTACAATCAGGCAGCGCAAGGCTTTAACGATCAGCTGACCAAGGGCGTTCCCGGCTGGATCGCTTCCGTGCTGGGTGTAAAGCCCTGTGAACTGTACCAGTGAGGCGCACTGCTGTGATGTGTGTTAAAGGAGTAAACATGAAGAAGTGGATTTGCGGGATTCTTTCCCTGATGTTGGTTTTGACCAGCGCCTTTGCGCTGGCGGATGCCCGTATGCCGGTCAGCCGCGGCGCGCTCACCGATGACGCGGATGTGCTCAGCAATGAAGTGAGCAGCGCCATCGTGGAATACGCCGGTGATGTGAAGGACGAGACCGGCGTGGACATGCATGTGGCGGTCGTGCACTTCCTGGATGGTCTGGATGCCCAGACTTATGCCAACCAGCTCTTTAAAGAGTGGGAATTGGACGATCAGGCTGTGCTGCTGCTCTGTGCCGCTGGCGAGGATAGCTTTGCCACCGCCATGGGCAAGAAAGCGGAAAACAAGCTCAGCAAGCAAAACATGGATAACCTGATGTACACCTCCTCTGACTTTGCCAACCGCATTGCCGCTCAGGAGTACGACATCGGATTTGCCAAGTATTTCGTGGCCTTCAACGATCTGATCAACAAGCGGTATGACGAAAGCCTGAAACTGCCCAAGGCCCTCAGCAGGGCGGCCTCTGACGAGGTGGTGGCAGATGAGGTGCAGCCCGGTCAGACCACCACTGCCGGCAGCCTGTGGCAGCAGATCACCTCTGGTGTGCAGCAGAATAGTCAGAATGGACAAAATGGGCAGAACAGCACCTACATGCCCAATCTGTGGTACCAGACCATGCAGGGCGTGCAGGATAACAGTTCTCACTACACTGATTACTATGAGAACCATGATTATGGCGACAACGGCATCGGTGTGGGCGGCTGGATCATTCTGGTCATTCTGGTGATGATCATCTTCAGCCAGAGCCACCCCGCCCGCAAGGCCAAGCGCAACTACCAGAGACGCTATCCGCAGCGCAGCGGCAACGGCTGGCTGTTCGGCCTTTTGGGCCTTGCCCTGATGCGGATCCTCCGCAGAAGATAATACGAATGGGAAGTTGAAAGCATGCGGTACTGGAAAGGTTTCAGGGACGGTATCCCCATTGCACTGGGCTACCTGTCCGTATCCTTCGCCTTTGGTATTCAGGCTATTTCGCTGGGACTCACCCCCTTGCAGGCGGTGCTGATCTCCCTGCTGAATGTGACCAGTGCGGGTCAGTTGGCTGGTCTGCAATTGATGACCGCCGGTGCGGGTCTGCCGGAGATGGCATTGACCCAGCTGACCATCAATTTGCGCTATGCCCTGATGAGCATCAGCCTGAGCCAGAAGCTGGATGAGTCCATGAATACCCTCCATCGCCTGCTGATCTCCTTTGCCAATACGGACGAGGTTTTCGCAGTGGCTTCCAGCCAGAAAGGCAAGGTGGGCCGGGCGTATCTCTACGGTCTCACCAATGGCCCGGTGGCTGGCTGGGTGATGGGCACCGCGCTGGGCGCGCTGGCTGGCGGCCTCCTGCCGGACTCTGTTACAAATGCGCTGGGCATCGCCATCTATGGTATGTTCATCGCCATTATCCTGCCTCCCGCACGTGCCATGCGGGAGGTTCGTGTGGTTGTGCTGATGGCAGTTGCCATGAGCTGCCTGATCACCTTCCTGCCTGCGCTGTCCTTTATTTCGGATGGCTTCCGGATCATCATCTGCGCGGTGGTTGCCTCTGCGCTGGGCGCGTGGCTGCTGCCTCCCCCGCTCAATGAGGATGAGGACGATGAAAAGGAGGCGCTGGACTGATGGCTTGGGGTACGTTTTTGACCTATGTGCTGGTGATGGCTGGCGTTACCTATCTGATCCGTATGTTGCCGCTGGCAGCCATCCGGGGCAAGGTGCGCAGCAAGTTTGTACAGGCGTTTTTGTATTATGTGCCCTATGCGGTGCTGGGTGCCATGACCATTCCCGCGGTGTTTTCCTCCACAGGCAGCCTGCCCGGAGCGGTCGCCGGCGTGGTGGTAGCAGTGGTGCTGGGCTGGCTGAACAAGGGTCTGCTCACCGTGGCAGCGGCTGCCTGCGTGGCGGCGTATGTGGTTTCCATGGTGGTGCATTGACAATCAATTAATGAACAAAAAAGTCTGTTTCGTAGAGGCAGGCTTTTCATTTGAATCAAAAAGTATAATTTTTCTTATAATTCCATCGGTATTCCTCAATGCTATTTATTGACTTCTTTGGTTTATTATGATATACCACGAAGGATGACTGCAAGAAGGGAATGGCAGAAAATGAAGTGGTATAATCTCTTGTTAAAACTGCTAGTGCTATTGATGAGTGGCATTGTGATTGGTTTTTTGCTGATGCTGTCGGTTTATGCATTACCTGTTGAGCCAATGGCAAAACATGTTCAAGCCTCAGTGCCTGCTATGAATGGCATGTGGGCTTATGAGGATATGAACGAGCAATTGTTGCCAGGTTATCAATCGATGCAGTTGGACAATACCACAGATTCATCTATGTTGATTGTGGCGGCTTATCAGGGAGATGAGCCTCTTGTGGAACGGGCAACGGAATGCTATCGGTATGTGAATCACGAAAACGCATACCAGACTTTCCTGACATACGGAGAAACTGGTCCAGAAGAAATGGAACGCAGGCCTATTGCACGCTATTGGCATGGATATCTGCTGTTTTTGAAGCCGTTGTTGCTGTTTTTGAGCTATATTGATATCCGCATGGTGCTTGTCTTCGTTGAGGGAAGTATGATGGCAGCGGTGATTGCTGGTTTGACAAAACAGAAATTGGGACGTCTGATTCCGAGCTTTTTGCTGTCGTTGGTGATCATCAATCCTGTGGCAACTGGTTTCTCCATGCAGTTTTCAACAGTGTTCGGAACTTTGCTGGTGGCGATACTTGCACTGTTGTATTTGCCCGAGAGATGTTTTCAAAGAGATGGATTATTGCTTTTTTTTCTGACCGTTGGAATGACAACCAGCTTTATCGATTACCTAACGTATCCGGTTGCATCATTCGGGATGCCAATGATATTGTGCTTGTACCGCTTTCCAGTTAAAACATCCGGGGAGGAGTGGAAGCGATTCTTCTTGTGCGGCTTTTGCTGGGTTTTAGGGTATTTCGGTATGTGGGCTGGCAAATGGATCATTGCTGGCCTGTTTGGCAATGAACAATGGTTCTGGGCGAATTTGTTTGCAAAAATCAGCGAGCGAAGTTCTAACATCAGCGGTGAGGTGACATTGAGTTACCTGGATGTGCTGAAGGCTGTATTGAGTATCTTTGTGAAGCGTGCTTATCTGCTGCTGGGGCTTCTGGTTGTGGCGGCTTGGGGGATCGCATTGATCAGGGGCATCTCTGGCAAATTAGCCCCTCGTAGGAAACCTTGGGCGAGGCAGTCTGTGCTTTGGATGTTGGCTTGCTTGCCATTTGCATGGTTTTGGGTTACCAAGAATCATACCTTTAATCATGCGTATTTTACCTCTCGCGCGTTGTGTGTTACGGTGTTTTCTCTCAGTGCGTGGTTGATGGATTTTGTTCGAAGCCGGAAAATAAGATAATGATTTGTTTGTAAGCGATCGAAAAAACCTCCGCAAAAACTATTGCAATTTTGCTCACATGGTGGTACAATGAACCTTGCGACTGGATAAATATCTTAGGAGGTGAAACCATGCCGAATATCAAGTCCGCTATGAAGCGCGTGAAGGTGAGCGAGAAGAAGAATCTTCGCAACCGTATCGTGAAGTCGAAGGTGAAGACCGCCGTCAAGAAGTTTGAATCGGAGGTCGCTGTGAACGCTGCCAACGCTGGCGCTCAGTACAGCGCTACCACCTCCGCTATCGATAAAGCCGTCATCAAGGGCATCCTGCACAAGAATGCGGCCAACCGCAAGAAGGCCCGTCTGGCCAAGAAGCTTGCTGCTGCCCAGTAAGTGATCGCGTTTCATGCATGAAAGCAAAACGGAAGGACAATCCTTCCGTTTTTTGCATTGGAGGGAAAAACCATGTGCCTGCAAAAAATCACAGACCGGATCTGGGTCCTGCCCTATGATTCCTTTACCGACCGGCCCAATCTGTACTATATCCGTGGCGATGAGCGCAGTCTGGCGGTGGATGCGGGCGCTTCGCCTGCTCATGTGGAGGCCTTTTACCGCGCCCTCCGGGAAGCGGATCTTCCCCTGCCGGAGGTGACCGCGCTGACGCATTGGCACTGGGATCATTCTTTCGGCCTGTGCGCTGTATCCGGGCAGACGATTGCCTCAGCAGCAACCGTTCATCAACTGGAAACGGTGCAGCATTGGGCATGGAATCGGAAAGCGATGCATCATCGGGAAAAGACCGGCGAGGACATTCCCTTTTGCAATATGTGCATCATGCGGGAGTATGCTGCCCATCCGGAGCGGATCCGTGTCACGTTGCCTCAGGTGGCGCTGACAGACCCCCTTACAATCGATCTGGGAGGCCTTCAGGCCGTGTTTATGCCCTGCCCCTCACCCCACAGCGATGATGCATTGATCATCCATATTCCGCAGGAAAATGCCCTTTTTGCGGGTGACGCTGATTGTGAGGATTACTATCATCAGGGCGGTATGTATCAGGAGCAGCCCCTTCGGGAGTGGATCGACCGGATCAACGGCTTGACGTTTGTGCATTATCTGATCGGACATGGCGAGCCGGAAACCAAGGAAGATGCCCTTGCATATTTGCAAAGCCAACTGGATGCCTGTATCCGGGAGGCAGAACCCCGAAAGCTGGTACGGACCTATTTGGGAGACTATATTCCCAAAATGCGCCGCATCGTAGGCCATGCGCCGCTGATGGGGACAGGATGCTCTGTGCTGCTGGTGAATGCTCAGGGTGAGATTCTGCTGCAAAAGCGGCGGGATAATGGTTGCTGGGCTCCTGTAGGCGGCGCGCTGAACATGGGGGAAACGGCTGAAGAAGCAGCCCGTCGGGAGGCCTGGGAAGAAGCAGGCGTTGTGGTGGGGGATATGCGCCTGTTGGGGGTTTATACCGGCAACGACCGCTATGTGTTTTATCCCAATGGAGATGTTTGCTATTATACGCTGATCACCTTTGTCAGCAATGATTTTATCGGGGACCCCATGCAGGATACAGATGAGGCAGTGGAACACCATTTCTTTGCCAAGGACAATCTGCCAAGCTCGCTGAACCGTTGCGACGAGCGCAGCATTCGGCAATGGGCTGCAGGGGATTTGGAAGTGGTGTGCCGATGAGGCGGGCGCTGTCAGTAGCTGAGGAACAGATGCCTGACAATAAAACAAAGAAAACGGACTGCCCGGGCAGGAAGCCTGCGACAGTCCGTTCTTTTGCTTATTTGCTGCTCTTGCCCAGATAGGCTTCCTGAACATCCTTGGAGGCCAGCAGTTCCTCGCCGGTGCCGGTGAGGGTGATGTTGCCGGTTTCCATAACATAGCCGATGTCGGCGGCATTCAGGGCGGCATTGGCGTTCTGCTCGATCAGCAGAACGGTGATGCCGGTTTCCTTCAGGGTCTTGATGATGGAGAAGATGTCCTTTACCACCAGAGGAGCCAGACCGAGGCTGGGCTCATCCATCATGATCAGCTTGGGGCGGGTCATCATGGCGCGGCCTACAGCCAGCATCTGCTGTTCGCCGCCGGAGAGGGTACCAGCCAGCTGCCAGTTGCGCTCCTTCAGGCGGGGGAACAGAGAGTAGATGTAATCGATATCCTTCTGAATACCGGCTTTGTCGTTTCGCAGATAAGCGCCGATTTTCAGGTTTTCCAGAACCGTCAGGTTGGCGAATACGCGGCGGCCTTCCGGCACCAGCGCGATGCCCTTGGAGACGATTTTCTGGGTATCCATGCGGGTAATGTCCTCACCGTTAAAGGTGATGGTGCCGCTCTGGATGGGCACGATGCCGGTGATGGAGCGCAGGGTGGTGGATTTGCCGGCGCCGTTGGCGCCGATCAGTGTGACGATGCTGCCTTCCTCCACGTCAAAGGAGATGCCTTTGAGGGCTTCGATGCCGCCGTAGCTGACGACCAGATCTCTTACTTCCAGCATGCTCATTCTTCTTCCACCCCCAGATAAGCGGCGATAACCGCGGGATTCTTCTGGATCTCTTCGGGCGTGCCCTCGGCGATCAGCTTACCGAAGTCCAGCACGTAGATGCGGTCGCTGATGTCCATGACCAGATTCATGTGGTGCTCAATGAGGAATACGGTCAGGTTGAAGTCTTCCTTGATCTTGCGGATGAAGCCGCTGAGCTCGTCGGTTTCCTGCGGGTTCATACCGGCAGCGGGTTCGTCCAGAAGCAGGATGCGGGGATCGGTCGCCAAAGCGCGGGCGATCTCCAGATAGCGCTGCTTGCCGTAGGGCAGGGATGCGGCGTTCTCGTTCATCAGATCTGCCAGACCCAGCATATCCAGCAAGTCGGAGCATTCCCGACGCAGGCGGCGTTCCTCGTGCAGGTTCAGGTTTAGCGCAGACTGGAAGAAACCGGCGTTGAGGCGCATGTGGCGGGCCACCAGCACGTTTTCCAGCACCGTCATGTTTTTGAACAGACGGATATTCTGGAAGGTACGGGCCATGCCCATCTTGCAGATCTTGTCCGGGGTATGGTTGATCAACTTGCCATATTCACCGATATGGGTTCCGGCGTACATGGTGCGCATTTTGCCTGTGGGATGACCCTGTGCGATGATCTTACCGCGGAGCATGACGCGTCCGTTGGTGGGGGCATACACACCGGTGGCAACGTTGAAGGCGGTGGTTTTACCGGCACCGTTGGGGCCGATGAGGGCGACGATCTCGTCCTTGTAGATGTTCATGCTCAGGCTGTCAACGGCAACAACGCCGCCGAACTGCATGGTTACGTTTTCCATTTGAAGAACGACTTCACGCATCTGCTTCGCCTCCTTCCTGAGCTTCGGCTTTTGCGATAGCAGCCAATTCGTCCAGATGCTTGTTCAGATCGCTTCTGATGGCGTCAATTCTGGTAACGCGGTCAGCGGGAGCGGCCTGGGCTGCATCGTTCAGCGAACGGGATGCGGAATCACACAGGGCAGCAAAGTTGCTGGCATAAGCCTGATAACCGGCCTGGAGCGGCTTGGCAGCCTCAGCCAGTTCTTCCTTGACGGCTTCCTTGGCAGCTTCGGCCTTTTCCTTGAGGGAAGAAGGATCGGTATCGATGGTTTCGATGCTGTCAGCCAGGGCAGTCTCAGTCTCTTCGGAGACGGTCAGTTCCTTGGCGGCTTCCTTGGCAGCTTCGGCGTTTTCTTTCACTGAGCGCTTGCCGGCTTTGCGGGCCTTCTTTGCACCTTTCCTGGGTCTGAACAGGTCAGGCAGTTCCTTGGTGCCCATGATGCCCTGACGGAAGAACAGCACCACGATCATGATGATGATGGAGAACACCACCAGACGGAAGCCGTTGCGCAGCAAGGGAACCTCAAAGTTACCGATCATCTGCTTCTGATCCAGGAAGCGCAGCCACCATTCGGAGCAGGCAACGAACAGGAAGGAACTGATGCAGCTGCCGGTAACGGAACCGATACCGCCGATGACCACGATGAGCAGGATCTCATAGGTCATGGCTGAGGTGAAGGCCTTGGCCTGCACGGTGTTCTGGTACATAGCCAGCATAGCGCCGCCAATACCGGCAAAGAAGGAACTGGTGCAGAAGGCGATCTGCTTGTGCTTTGCCAGATTGATACCCATGGCTTCAGCGGCGATTTCGTCATCGCGGATGGACATGAATGCACGGCCATAGCTGGAGCGGAGTAGCAGCACGATCAGCGCGATACAAACGCCAGCGATGATGAAGGGGATCAGCGTGGACAGGTAGAGGGTCACTTCGCCCTCAGCGTTGCGGATGTTGAAGTCCGCAAAGGTGGGGTACTCACGCAGCAGGTTGGAGCCGTTGGTGAGGAAGCCCAGCTTATCCCACTGGAAGATGGTACGGATGATCTCGGCAAAGCCAAGGGTAGCAATGGCCAGATAGTCGCTCTTGAGGCGCAGCACCGGCAGACCGATCAGGAAAGCAAAAGCCGCTGCGCAAAGGCCTGCGATGATCAGCGCAGGCACCACGGGCAGCGCAAACTGCACGATGCCGCCATCGTAGTACTGATATACATTGATGCGCTGTTCCACCGGAATGGTCAGGATGCCGTAAGCGTAGGCACCGATGAGCATAAAGCCCGCCTGACCCAGAGAGAACAGGCCGGTAAAGCCATTGAGCAGGTTCATGGAAACCGCCACCAGCGCATAGGTCGCGCCCTTCTTGAGCACGGTGAAGAGCATGGAGGTGGAGGGCAGGGTCTGTTCGGCGATAAACACCGCCGCGTACACCGCAAGGATAATAAATCCGGAGATAACGGTGGACAGCTTCACGGTTTTTTCCTGAGGCTGCACGTAGGAACCGGGTTGCGTATTTTTCATCATGTCGCTCACCTCACACCTTATCCGTGATCTTCTCACCGAACAGGCCGGTGGGCTTGACGATCAGGATGATAATCAGCAGTGCAAACGTGAAGGCATCGGAGAAGGTAGCCAGACCGTAGCTGGCATGGGTGATGCCGGCTTTGAACAGGATGATGTCCAGACCCTTGATCAGGTTTTCGCAGATGCCGATGATGAAAGCGCCAACCACAGCGCCGGGGATGGAGCCGATGCCGCCGAAGACGGCAGCAACGAAGGCTTTCAGGCCGGGCATGGCGCCGGAGGTCTGAATAACGGTGTTGTAGTTGGTAAAGTACAGGATGGAGCCGACGCCCGCCAGGAAGGAACCGATGATGAAGGTAACAGAGATAACGTTGTTGATCTTGATACCCATCAGCTGAGAGGTTTCAAAGTCCTTGGACACGGCACGCATGGCCATACCGATCTTGGTTTTGTTGATCAGCAGCACCAGGGCCACCACCAGCACGATGGTGAGCACGGGGGTGATCAAAGTGACCATCTTGGTGTTGACGCCAAAGATGGCAACGGAGTCGGAGATGAAGGGAATTTTGGGGTAGAACTGGTTGAGGCCGCCGGTGATGTACAAAACCAGATTCTGCAGGGTGTAGCTGACACCAATGGCAGAGATCATGATGGACATACGGGGCGCGGAGCGCAGGGGCTTGTAGGCGATGCGCTCAATCACAAAACCGATGGCGGCGGTGAGCAGCAGCACCAGCGGGATGGAGATGTACAGCGGCAGACCGCTGGCCATGATATACACCATCAGGATACCGGCTACCATGAACACATCGCCGTGGGCGAAGTTGATCAGGCGAAGGATGCCGTACACCATGGTATAGCCGATGGCGATCAGCGCGTACTGACCACCGACAGCAATGCCGGTCAACAGGTAGGGAAGTACGGTTTTCAACATAGGGGGAAGCCTCCTGTATAAAGGATGTGGCGTGGGCGATAATGCCCACGCCACAATTCAGGGATTTATATGCCTTGCGGCGTACTGTTCAGGAATTAGTTGGTGCCCTGCACAGCCACGAACTGCCAAGCGCCGGTAGCGGTGTCAACAGTCTTGATGTAAGCGGTGTCGCGCACAGCGTCGCCGTTGGTGGCTTCGAAAGCGATCGCGCCGGAAACACCTTCATAAGTGGTGGTCCACAGAGCTTCGTTCACAGCCTTGGAGTCGGTGGAGCCAGCAGCCTTCAGGGCTTCCAGAGCCACGAAGTAGGCATCGTAACCCATGGCGCTCACAGCAGCGATGATGTCGTTGCCGCCGTTGTTGGTCATGGCTTCGGCATCAGCATTCAGCCAGGCCTTGAAGCCTTCGTCGAATTCCACGTTGCCGCCTTCCTGATAGAAGGTGGAGATGAGGATGTTCAGGTTGGTGCCGGTGGCAGCTTCCAGAACCTTGTTGCTGTCCCAGGTGTCGCCAGCCAGCAGGGCGAACTCAGCGTTCTGACCGGCAGCCTGGTTGATGATCAGGGTAGCGTAGGAGATGGAGCAGGGAGCGAACACAACGCCAGCGCCGTACATCTGGGCATTGGTGATGTAGGGGGTGAAGTCAGCAGTGCCGTTGGGGAAGTTGTCGCCCATAACGGTGCCGCCCAGAGCGGTGAAAGCCTCGGTGAAGTACTTGATCAGGCCCTGGTCATAGTCGTTGCCCAGCTCGCCCAGAGTGTAGGCATTGGTGATGCCCATGGTCTTATAGGCGTAGTTGGCAAGCACGGTGCCCTGGAAGGGATCCAGGAAGCAGATGCGGAAGTAGTGGGTGTTGCCGGCGGTTACCTGGGGGTTGGTGCAGGAAACGCCGATGGCGGGGATGCCAGCCTCAGCAAACAGAGGAGAGCCAGCGATGGACACGCCGGAGCCGTAGGAGCCCAGCACGACGCTCACGCCCTGGTTGACCAGTTCGGAAGCAGCGGAGGGAGCCTTATCGGTGGAAGAAGCGTTGTCAGCGTAAACCAGCTGCACGGTGTACTCGGTGTCGCCGATGGTCACGGTGGGCTGCACCTTGTTGGCATACTGCATGCCGAGGATTTCCTGCTTGCCGCCAGCGCCGCTGTCGCCGGAAGCGGGCTCGAACACGCCGATCTTCACAACGTTCTCAGCCATGGCGAAGCTGGGAATGAGCATCATAACTGCAAGAATGATAGCCAGAATCTTTTTCATTGTTATTTCCTCCTGTCAGGTTTACCCGGCCCGGGCGAGCCGGGACGATGGGAAGTTACCGATAGTATACTGTTAATTTATTCACAGATGCAAGCAAAGTACAAAAGAAGTGCAATGCAAACGTTTGCAAAACAAATGTATACAGTATACAAAATGTTTCTCTGTATTTTTCGTTGTGGGTTGCAACGGGATTCCCTGCGTGGGGATCACCCAAGCAATTGATTTTCCAGCCAGCGCAGCTTCCCCGTCAGGCGGCAGCGAAGCTGCATCATCCATTCCGGTGGGTTTGAAACCTCCTCGGACAGAACATGGAGCAGCCCCGCATATTCAGTCAGCTGTACCAGTCTGCGCATCAGTGGCAAGGCAGCTTCCTCTGTTGTGGAGAAGGGGTGCTGGGAGCGGTAACCGGTGAGGAACAGCCGCTCGCGCTCGTGCTTGCTCAGGGGTTCATCTCCTTGGGGCAGGTCGTCCAGACCATCCAGCGCCCGAACAATGTCCAGCCCATGCCAGCAATGGATCATATCATCGAAATCAATAACAGAAAACTGACCCGTTTGCGGATGGAAAAACACGTTATCCGGTTCGAAATCATAATGGATCAGGCTGTAGTTGTCACTGTTCCGGGGAAGCTGAGCCAGTTGGCAGCGCAGATCCTGCAGGCAGACCTTCATAGAGTCGGGTGCATGGCAGGCAGTGAATTGCTGTTCAGCCTTCGCCAGCCATTCCTCATGCCCTGACCGTTGATGACCACAGGGGCAGTGTTCAAGCATCCGATGCAGCTGCCCAAGACAGCGTCCGTACCCTTCCAACAGTTGGGGCGTGGCAGGGCAATCCTCCAATGGTAGACCATCCACCTGATGAAAGCAGGAAGCAACGTAGCTGCCCCACGGCGTATCCAATCGGTCACAGAACTTGCCGTTTTTCATCGGTACAGGCGCCATGGCTGAAAATCCCTGATCCCGCAGCCAATGGATCACAGCAATCTCGCTTTCCACCTCGGACAGTGGCTTTACCTCAGCCGGGCAAAGGCGCAGAAAACACAGTCTGCCCTTTTGGTGAAAGGGGTAGACAGCATTGGAAGAGATCCGGAACCAGCCCAGCGTTTCCGTCAGGGTTTCGGGATCGTGTTCCCAGTGTTGAATGCAGTTTTTTGCCAAATCAAAGTTTTCGATGAGATATTTCAGTTTCAGCATAGTGTCCTTTCCGCAGACACGATGCGTTCCGTGTCTGCTTTACAGCGGTTGATTTTCCTTGTAAAGAATGTTCGGAGCAGACACAGGTTCATCACGGCGTACGCGTTTCATGCCGATCGCCTCCTTTTTTTATGTTGTTTACAGGATAACATGGTTTGGAAGCAAAGTAAAGGCGAGCTGTTTGAACAATAAAAAACGCCCCGTACCATCAGGTACGGGACATATTCAAGCCAACAAAGATTATTCCTCCACGTTGGACTTGGTGGGCAGCGCGCGCTGCACGTTGCCACTGCGCAGGCAACGAGTGCACACGTTCATGCGCTGGGGACGACCATCCAC
>SVGQ01000160.1 GCA_015056245.1 Clostridiales bacterium
CATCAACGAGCACGACATCGTCTGCCCCACCTGCGGCAAGAAGGATTTCACCGGCATCCGTCAGTTCAACCTGATGTTCAAGACCCACGCCGGCGTTACTGAGAACTCCACCAACGAGATCTACCTGCGCCCCGAAACCGCTCAGGGTATCTTCGTCAACTTCCAGAACGTGATGCGCGCCACCCGTAAGAAGCTGCCTGCCGGTATCGCTCAGATCGGTAAGAGCTTCCGCAACGAGATCACTCCCGGCAACTTCATCTTCCGCGTGCGCGAGTTCGAGCAGATGGAGCTGGAATTCTTCTGCAAGCCCGGCGAGGATCTGGAATGGTTCAACTACTGGCGCGCCTTCTGCCGCGATTGGCTTCTCTCTCTTGGTATTAAAGAGGAGAGCCTCAGGCTCCGCGACCATGAGCCCGAGAAGCTGGCCTTCTATTCCAAGGCCACCACGGACTTTGAGTACCTGTTCCCCTTCGGCTGGGGCGAACTGTGGGGCATTGCCGACCGTACCGACTACGACCTGACCCAGCACCAGAACCACTCTGGCAAGGGCATGGAGTATCTGGATCCCACCACCAATGAGAAGTTCGTGCCCTACTGCATCGAGCCCTCTCTGGGCGTGGATCGTATGGTGCTGGCCTTCCTGTGCAACGCCTACGAAGAAGAAGAGCTGGAAGGCGGCGACGTGCGCACCGTGCTGCACCTGCATCCCGCGCTGGCTCCCTACAAGTGCGCTGTGCTGCCCCTGCAGAAGAACAAGCTGGGCGGCCTTGCCACCGAGATCTACGAGAAGTTGTCCAAGCACTTCATGGTGGAATACGACGAGACCGGCTCCATCGGCAAGCGTTATCGCCGCCAGGACGAAATCGGTACGCCCTTCTGCATCTGCGTGGACTTCGAGACCGAAGAGACCCAGTCCGTCACCGTGCGTGACCGCGACACCATGACCCAGGAGCGCGTGAAGATCGAAGATCTGCCCGCCTATATCCAGAGCAAGATGGTGTTCTGATCAGACCCGATGGGGGCTGCTGCAAGCAATGGCAGCAGCCCCTTTTTGATGCCTTGTAACCGTTAGCCCTCTGTGCTATCATACAGATTGACAACCGATGGAAGGAGCAACGAATTCATGGAAACCAAAGCTGCCAACAAACCGTCTTTCGTCAACAAACGATTGCTTTGCGCCGCTCTTATCCCAGCGGTGATCTTTGCGCTGATCTGCACTTTCTGCGGCGAACTGCGCACAAACCTTTCCTTTGCGGAGCTCTCTTGGGTGGATGGGCAGCGTTTTCTGGTGCTTCTGCTTCTCTTCAGCGCGGTTCTGGTGTTGCTGTTCGGGCTGATGAACCGTCAGGCAGAACGAAGCCCCAAACCGGAAACACTGTTTGGTCGCATCACCGGCAATGGCTTTGTGGTATTTCTGTTTCTGCTGGCCTGCTGGGTGCCTGTGTGGCTGGCTTTCTGGCCCGGGCATTTTTCTGCCGATTCCATCACCCAGTTTTATTCCTACTACAACGAGGATCACTCCACCCATCACCCGTTGCTGCATACGCTGCTGCTGGGTTTTTGCATGATGCTTGGCATTGATGCCAGCCCGGAAGGTTATGCCACAAACGGTCTGGCCCTGTACTGCGGTATACAGATGATCGTTGTGGCTGGCTGCGTAGCCTACGCTATCGGGTGGCTGAAGCGGCGGGGAGTGCCGGTGTGGGTACGGTTGCTGATAACGCTTGGCTTTGGTTTATCCCCATTCTTTGCCCCGTGGACCTTCTATTCTCAGAAAGATGTGATCTTTGGCGTTCTGGTGCTGGTATTCTGCCTGCAGCTGTTAGATTTGTGGCAGTTCCAATGGAAAGCGGAACGTATCATCGGGTTTGTGATCATCGCTGTGTTGATGATGCTGTTCCGCAACAACGGTGTCTATGCGCTGGTGCTGATGCTTCCCTTTGCCATTTGGTGGCTGAAGGGAAAGCGGCTTTCAACCTCCATTTTGCTTGTGGTTTGCGCCGGGCTGTACTTTGCTGCCAACAGCGGTTTGGTAGCGGTACTTGATGCAGAAAGCGGCAGCAAGGTAGAGATCCTCTCCACTCCCCTGCAACAGATCGCTCGTACCCTTCGGGATGATCCGTCCGCCGCAGAAATGGACACAGACGATGTTCTTGGTACGCTCTATGGGGATGTGAGCATTGCCGAGTGCTACGATGAACGCATTTCCGACCCGGTCAAATGGCCTGTGGACTACGATCTGCTGGATGAGAACATTCCCGGTCTTTTGTCGCTGTGGGCACGGATGCTGCCTTCCCATTTTGGTACCTATGTGGAAGCGTTCCTGACGCAGAATCTGCCTTATCTGATGCCCGGCAGCCAGATGTATACCAGTTTCGACTTTACAGTGGAGCAGCCAGAGTGGTTCCCCATTGAGGTAACCTCCTATCTGCCGCAGCTGCGCGCCCTCTACGAAACCTACGATGAAACGATGACCTTTGCCGGGATACCCGGAACCAGTTTGCTGGCGGATCCTGCGGTGCAGGTGTGGCTGTGCATCATTGGCTTTGCCTTTGCTGCATACCGCAAAGAGCGCGGCCTGATGACAGCTTTCGTTTTCTTGCTGGCGCTTTGGTTTACGTGTCTGTTGGGACCCGTTGCCATTATGCGCTACCTGCTGGGTCTGTACTACACTGTGCCCGTGCTGCTGGGGTACCTGATGATTCCCCGGGGAAAGGGTCCCGCTGAGGAGCCTGTGAGCAGCGTCAACGATCCCGAGCAATAAAGGTGATCCAGATTCATTGAAACCAACATCAAAGCCCGCCTCCGGCATTTTTGCCAGAGGCGGGCTTTCAGGTTGTCAAAAAAGGGGAAGGTGCAGGAAACTCAGTTTCCTGCCGGGTGTGGGCAGAGCCCACAAAACCTTGCGCCGCAGCGCTTTTCAGCAAGTACAGCGAGCACCGTAGGTGCAAGATGTGCGACTTTTGAACAGAAGTATGGATTTTTCGACAGTCTGAAGCCCGCCTCCGGCATTTTTGCCAGAGGCGGGCTTTTTGTCTGATTTCTTTGTTTTGATGGAATTGTTACTGGACTACTTCGTCCAGAATTGCCAGTTCTACCGTCAGATCGATGTACTCGCCATCAGGAATATCCTCAAAGGATTCCATCTCATTCAGGCCTTCCACACGGTACACCTTCATGGTGGCGATATCGCCAGCCTGCTTGTTTTGCAGAATATTGATCATGCCCGTGGTGTTCTTGATGATGTTGCCATCCACTTCCACCACGATATCGCCAGGCAACAGACCTGCCTTCTCAGCAGGAGAGCCGGCTTCCACCGCCGTGATGTATGCACCATTGGGCAGGTCGCCGTTCACAATAGCAGGCAGCTGAGAATTCAGATTCGCAACCGTCACGCCAATGCGGGGTTTCTGGGCAGTGGTCAGGCTGTTTTCATTGTTCTCCTGAGCGCCGCTGACTTTGCCAGCCAGCACATCCTCGATGAGGGGCTTTGCCACATTGATCGGGATCGCCATGCCGATGCCTTCCACAGAAGTGGCGGACATATAGCTGCCGGTGTACTTCATGGAGGGCACGCCGATCAGCTCACCGGCCACATTGAACATGCCGCCGCCGCTGTTGCCCGCATTGATGGCAGCATCGGTCTGGATCATCAGGTTGACGCTATCGATGCGGCGGCCATAAATATCAGTGGTGGAATTGGTGATCTCACGGTTCAGCGCAGAGATCACGCCAACAGTGGTGGTACCGGTGAAGCTCAGGGGGTTGCCGATGCAGATAGCCCAGTCGCCCACATTCAGCACATCACTGTCGCCCAGCACAACAGGCGCAATGGGAAATTCGCCGTTTACCTTCAGCACCGCCAGATCCAGAGACTCATCAGAGCCAGCCAGAACAGCTTCGTAAGTCTCCTCGCCGGAAACGATCTCCAGACGGCTGGCATCCTCTACCACATGGTAGTTGGTCAGCACATAACCCTGCGCCACTACCACGCCGCTGCCGCTACCGGTGAGCATTTCCTTGGGTTCCTGCTCCTCATAGCCACCGCCGTAGCCATAGCCGAAGGGGAAACCGAAACTGAAGGGGAAACCGAAATCACCATAGTTACCGTAGCCGGAACTCATGGTGTAGTTGTTCACGCCAACCACGCTGCCATGTACCTTCTGCACCGCTTCAGTGAAGGGACTGGTGACGACTGTGGCATTCTGGGACAGGGTCACGCTTTCTGCGCCGGCCACACTGTCCTGCTGAAGCAGGGAGGTGCCAAGGCTGATCACCAGCGCAAGGGTCAATACCAGAGAAAGGGTCCGAAAGAAATTCTTTTTATTCATCATGTAGTGATCCCTCCTTACTACAGCGTTATCATACCATAAAGTTTTGTCCAATTCGTGAACAGGCGGTGAATACTCTTTGCACAATTGACGAACAATCGTTTACGGTTATTCTGCCTGCTGTGCTGCCTCCTGCTCGATGGCGTAGATCGCCATGGCGCACTCCAGACGCTTCTGTTCCAATTTGCACTCCATGTCGTAGGGCTTGCCGATATCGCCATTGAACGCATGGGC
>SVGQ01000036.1 GCA_015056245.1 Clostridiales bacterium
GCACCTACGGTGCTCGCTGTGCTTGCTGAAAAGCGCTGCGGCGCAAGGTTTTGTGGGCTCTGCCCACACCCGGCAGGAAACTGAGTTTCCTGCACCTTCCCCTTTTTTGACAACCTAGTGCGGGCTACGGTAGTAGCCTGCATGACGATTGAGGTTGCGGAACGGATGCCCCTGCACCCCACCCTTTTTCAACAACCCATCGCGCCCATGCGCGTTTTCCGGAGGGATTTTTCATGACCACAGCCATTTTCAAACCTGCACGCCTTTGCGGCACCGCCCCGGTGCCTCCTGCCAAGAGTGAAGCCCACCGCGCTCTGCTGCTGGCGGCGTTGGGCAACAGCCCCGTCACCCTGACCGGTTTTCCTCCGCCCCTTTGCAACGATACCCTTGCCATGATCGATGGCATCCGGGGCATGGGCGCGACCGTGGAACAACGGGGCGAAACCCTGTACATCGTCCCCGCGCCCAAGGCAGTACCCGGACAGCCCATGGTGGATTGTCATGTGCACGCTTGCGCCGCTGCCCTGCGTATGCTAATCCCCGCCTTTCTGGTCAGGGGTCAGAGCGTGCGGTTCTGGCTGGAGCCTACCCTGTTCCGCCGCCCGCTGGACGCATTCGAGCCGCTGATCGCAGCCATCGGCGGCAGCATGGAGCGCATTCCTGCCGGGGAAAACGGTCTGTGTCAGGTGATCGTTACCGGCTGGATGAAGGCGGGCAGCCACACCATCGACGGCAGCGGTTCCAGTCAGTTTGCCTCCGGTTTGCTGATCGCGCTGGCCCATGCCATGGACGAGTCCTGTCAGCCTGCCCCGGCCCATCTGACCGTGACCGGCCCCATTGTGAGCCGTCCCTATCTGGATATGACCCTGAGCCTGATGCAGCGTTTTGCCGTAGGCTACACCGAAACCAGCGAGGGCGAATTCGATCTGATGCCCCGCACATCGGGCAGCCCTGCTACTGTGCCGGTTGCAGGCGATTGGTCTCAGGCGGCGGTGCTGCTCTGTGCCGGAGCCGTGGGACAGGATGTGCAGGTATCCGGTCTGATCGCCGACGAGACCTGCACCCAGGGGGATGCGGAGATCGTCAGCGTCCTGCGCCGGATGGGCATGACCGTGGAGGAAAAAGACGGCCTGTTCCGCGCCGTGCGCCCTGCCGCAGGTCTTTCGCCCATCACCCTGAACTGCGATAACATCCCGGATATTGCGCCCATTATCGCCCTGACCTGCGCCACCATCCCCGGCGTGTCCACTTTGCAAGGGGTGGCCCGTCTGCGCATCAAGGAATGCGACCGGCTGGATGCCACCTGTCACCTGCTCCGTCAGATGGGCGTGGTCACGGAGGTTCGCGATGAAGGCGATACCCTGATCGTTCATGGCGGCAGCCCCATCCGCGGCGGCTTTGAAGCCGATGTAAGCGCTGATCATCGCATGGCAATGCTGCTGGCGGTGGCTGGTTCCATCGCGGACGCGCCCATCACCGTCCACGGCGTGGAAAGCCTGAACAAATCCTGGCCCGGCTTTTTGCAGAGCTACAAAGCGCTGATGGGCTGACGCTGCGCCTTACAGGCCGTGACCTGATCAGCCAAGCAGCATTCATCCTTTTGTCTGAATTTCCATACCGGCGGTTCTTCCTGCGAAAGGGAGGGCACGCCGGTTTTTTGCAAGATCCCGGCATACGGCAGATCACGGATAAAGGCTGCCTTGGTTTAATCTCTGCCGGATGAGTCCAGAAGGCTGCATCTGCCGCGCCTCTGCGCCTGTTTTCCGGGGCTCCGGCCCATGTTTCCTTCCGTATATTCGGGCTGCTGCATAGCGCGGAAAAAGCCCCGGAAGCTGAATCCGTCAGAGAATCTTCGCCAGCTTATCCACAGCGTCATCCCTTGCGCGCAATTCATGTGGAAAAACCTTTCCATTTTGCTTGACAATCCTGCCTTCCTTTGTTACGATACATCTGTATACAAAATACAAAATAAGTACAAAGGAGATCAGCGAATGAACACCATGACCCTGCAGCCCTCTGCGGAAAGCAAGCCGATTCGCGAGATCGCTTATGACACCTTAAAGAAAGCCATCATCACCGGTGAAATTCCCGCCGGTACCCGCATTGTGGAAACGGACTATGCCGACCGCATGCACATCAGCCGCACCCCCCTGCGGGAAGCCCTGCGCAAGCTGGAGCGGGACGGTCTGGTGGAATATGTTTTGCGCCGCGGTGTGGTGGTTCGCGCCTTCACCATCGCGGACGTGAACGAAATCTACACCATCCGCAACTCTCTGGAGATGCTCACCCTGCCCCACATCATCGAGAACGCCACCCCCGGCGATATCGCCGAGCTGCGTCAGATGCTGGCGGAGCTGGATGTGCTGGATGCCGCCGGTGATATTGAGAAGCTCTCTCCCGCCGCCCGTGCTTTCCATGCCCGTCTGATCAGCATTTCCGGTCAGCGCCGCATCCTGCGGGTCATCGAGGGACAGGATGAATACATCCGCCGCTTCTCTGCCGTAGCCATCGCCAAGGAAGACCGCCGCGCCGCTGCCCATCAGGAGCACCACCTGCTGGTGGACTACGTGGAAAACAAGGATCTGGAGCGCTTCACCGCCCTTGTAGCCAAGCACATCGAGCGCAGCAAGGAAACCTGCCTGCTGGCCCTCAAGGAATCCAAGCTGGCCCAAAACGGCTAGGACTCCGGAGGGGGGGACTTCGTCCCTTTTCTTCGAGGTGGTTGGGTAAAGCCCAACTGGCGTACGATCCGGGACTTCGTCCCTTTTCTTCGAGGTTGTTGGGTGTAAACCCATCTGGCGTACGATCCGTGGGGACTTCGTCCCTTTTCTTCGAGGTGGTTGGGTAAAGCCCATCTGGCGTACGATCCGGGACTTCGTCCCTTTTCTTCGAGGTGGTTGGGTGAAGCCCATCTGGCGTACGATCCGGGACTTCGTCCCTTTTCTTCGAGGTTGTTGGGTAAAGCCCATCTGGCGTACGATCCGGGGGGACTTCGTCCCTTTTCTTCGAGGTTGTTGGGTGTAAACCCATCTGGCGTACGATCCGGGGACTTCGTCCCTTCCGCATCCCCCAATTGTATAGCGCAACAAAACAGGGCAGAGGCTTCGTCCGATGCCCTGTTTGCAACAAATCCAACCTATATCGACCATCCAATATCAGACAGGAGTGACCACACATGGAAATGACATGGGATCTGTCCGTATTTTACAAAGATTTCAACGACCCCCAGCTGGAAAGCGACATCCAGCGGGTGGCGGAACTGAGCCATTCCGCCCAGACCATCGCCGCCGAAGCCATCAGCGATACCGAGAAGCTGGAAAAGACGGTGGCCGCCTCCAGCGAGCTGAACAATCTGCTGAATAATCTGTTTGGCTTTATCCAGCTGACGCTGGCTACCGAATGCACCAACGAGGAAGCCCTGCGCTATCAGGACCGCATGAGCAACATGATGGTGGATGTGCAGCTGAACTACAGCGCCATTGTGCGTCTGGTGGGCGGCATTGCCGATTTGGAAGCCTGCATCGCTCAGAGCGATGTGCTGGCAGAGCATGCCTTCATGCTTCGGGAAACCAAGGAGCAGGCCGAGCATCTGCTGCCGGAGGACATGGAAAAGTGGATGCTGCGTATGTCTCTGGACGGCGCGGAAGCCTTCTCCAAGATGCGTGACCGTCTCATGGGCAGCCACACCGTGGAGCTGGACGGCAAGAGTCTGCCCCTGCCCGCAGTGCGCGGCATGGCGTATGATCCCGATCCTGCTGTCCGCAAGGCCGCCTACGAAGCCGAGCTGGCTTCCTACGCCAAAGTGGAGACTCCCATGGCCTTCTGTCTCGGCGCTATGAAGGGCGAGGCTATGACCATGTGCGAAGCCCAGAAGTATCCTGATATTCTGAGCCGTCAGCTCAGCGAGAGCCGCATGGACCGGGAAACGCTGGATGCCATGCTCACCGCCATCCGGGAAGCCCTGCCGGATTTCCGCCGTTATCTGCGGGCCAAGGGTCAGCTGCTGGGCCATCAGGACGGTCTGCCCTTCTATGATCTGTTCGCTCCCGTGGGGGAAGCCAGCCTGCGCTACACCGTGGAGGAAGCCCGGGAGCTGTTGGTGAGCACCTTCTCCAAGGTGCATCCCGAAATGGGCGCGTTCATGGCCCATGCCTTCGATAACCGCTGGATCGACTTCCTGCCCCGGGAAGGCAAGGAAGGCGGCGCTTTCTGCGCTGGCTACCATCAGAAGAAGATATGCCGCGTGCTGACCAACTTCGTGGGCAGCTTCTCCGATGTGAGCACGCTGGCCCATGAGCTGGGCCATGGCTGGCACGATCGCTGCCTGGAGCGGGTACCCGTCCTCATGACCGACATCCCCATGCAGCTGGCAGAGACCGCCTCCATTTTCAACGAGACCCTGCTGAGCCATACCGTCCGGGAAACCGCTGACGACAAGACCCGCTTCGTACTTCTGGAAAACAGCCTGATGGAAGCCACCCAGACCGTGGTGGACATCTACAGCCGCTTCCTGTTTGAAAGCGCTGTGTTTGAAGCCCGCAAGACCCACATCCCCAGCGCCCAGGAGCTGAACCAGATGATGCTGGATGCCCAGGAGCAGGCTTATGGCGACGGTCTGGACAAGGACATCCGTCATCCCTCCATGTGGGTCAACAAGAGCCACTACTACAACGTGGGTCTGCACTTCTACAACTTCCCCTACGCTTTCGGCCTGCTGTTTGGTCTGGGTGTGTTCGCCCTCTACCAGAAGGAAGGCGCATCCTTCCTGCCCAAGTATGATGCCATGCTGGCTTCCTGCGGCAGCGGCACCATCGCCGAGGTGGCTGCCTCCGTGGGCATTGATGTGCGCAGCGTGGATTACTGGCGCAGCGCGCTGGATGTGGTCCGCGGCGAAGTGGATGAGTTTGTGAAGCTGTGTAAGTGAGGGGATGGGCAGAGCAGAGCAGGGGGACGCTGTCCCCCTGCTCCCCCTGCCAAAGGGCCTGAGGCCCTTTGGAAACCCGCTTTCTGCGCCCATTTTATGGGCGCAGTGATGGCAGGAAAACTACCAAAAGACAAGCAACAATGCGCCGTGGCATAAACTGCCACGGCTGCTGTCTGCTGGCTTCTATCCATATCATCACCAACACCCCAAAGGAGCTTGATTCATGATCACCTTCTGTACCCTGTTCAGCGGTTCCAGCGGCAATGCTGCCTACCTGTCCACCGACCAAGGCGCGGTGCTCATCGACTGCGGCATGAGCTGCAAGCAGGTGCTGCAATCGTTGGAAAACGCCCATCTGGATCCTGCCAGCCTGAAGGCAGTGCTGGTGACCCATGAGCACAGCGACCATACCAAGGGCGTGGGCGTCATGGCCCGGAAACTGGGCCTGACCATCTGCGCCACGGAAGGCACCTGGTCGGGCATGGAACAGACCGTGGGCGCGATCCCCGCTGCTCAGCGCATGCGCATCGACCCGGGAGAGAGCTTTTTCCTCTGCGGTATGGAGGTGGCCTCTTTCGCCATTCCCCATGATGCCAACGAGCCGGTGGGGTATCGTTTTTTCCTGCCGAAGACCTCCATTGCCATTGCCACCGATCTGGGGTATTTTGCCCCCAATGTGCAGGCAGCGGTGGAAGGTGCAGAGCTGGTGCTGCTGGAAAGCAACCACGATCCCGATATGCTCCGGCAGAATCCCCACTATCCCAACGCGCTGAAAAACCGCATTCTGGGCAAAAAGGGTCACCTGAGCAACGAAAGCGGCGCGCAGGCTGCTCTGCAGCTGGTATCCAGCGGCACGAAGCATCTGTTGCTGGGGCATCTCAGCAGCGAAAACAACGACCCTGATCTGGCCTACCGCACCACCCACGCGGCCCTGACCGGCGCTGGCGCAGTGGTGGGCCGGGATGTGACCCTGCATGTGGCAGGGCGTTATCAAACCGGGTATCTGTACCGGATGGCATAGGAGGCGGCGCAATGGAGCTGCGATTGTTGGATGATGTGATGACCCTGCCGGGGCTGGGTGTCATCCTGATGAGCATGGATGACACCCGGGCGGAGGGACTGGTGGCAAACCTGCCGGACGGCGCGACCCTGACAGACGCGCTGGGCAACCGTCATACCGTGACCCGGGTGGAAGAGCAGGACGGTCTGTATCTGCTGCACCTGCCTGAGGGAGATGCCGCCTACTGGGAGCGTCTGTTCCGTAAGGTAACGGTGGATGCCACACTGGTCACCCTCGCCGCCGGGGAAGGAGAGGAAGCATGAGCGTATCCATTGTATGCGTGGGCAAACTGAAGGAAAGTTACTTTGCCGATGCGGTGAAGGAATACCAGAAGCGATTGAGCCGCCTGATGCCGGTAACCATCGTGGAACTGCCCGACGAGCGGGAACCCCAGAATGCCAGCCCCGCCCTGTGTGATGCCGTGAAAAAAAAGGAGGGCGAGCGCATTCTCGCCAAGATCCCCCAGAATGCCTATGTAATCGCCATGTGCATCGAGGGCAAAGGGCTTACCAGCGAAAAGCTGGCCCAGAAGCTCAAGACCCTCTTTGTGGAAGGCAAAAGCGACATTGTGTTTGTGATCGGCGGCTCTCTGGGACTGGATGAAGCTGTCACCCGCCGGGCGCAGGAGCACATGAGCATGAGCGCCATGACCTTTCCCCACCAGCTGGCCCGGGTGATGCTCATGGAGCAGCTCTACCGGGCAGCCAAGCTGAACGCAGGGGAGCGGTATCATAAATAGGAGCCCCTCTCAGCCAGATGCCTCTGCCTGAGAGAGGTTCCCGCCAAACGAAAAAGCCTCGCTGCCCAGCCCGAAAAACGGTGGGACGGCGGGGCTTTGCGTTTACGATCCCCGGGAACAATACAGAGTCAACAGCCGCTGGCGGGTCTTGGGCGGCGTATCGCCCGCGGGCGTTTGCATCAGCCGCTTTTCGCAGGGGAAGCACAGAAAACAGCCCATGATGCTGAGCCCTGTGGGGAATTCCCTACCGCACAGCAGGCAATGGGGTTTGGTCATGTGGCACCATTCCTTTCCAAACTTGGTAGACACCAACAGGCTGCCCCGCGCCTTGGGAAAGTATGCAGAAGGATACAACAGGAGGGAGAAACAGTGATGCTCACCACGCCCTACGGCAGGATTCAACTGAGCATGGACAGTCAACCGGTGCCGTGTATCTGTACGGTCATTCAGCCGCAGCCCACTTTTCCTGATGTGGACGGTGCGTATCTGCTCCAATACGATTTTCACAGCGACGGGCAGCCCCATACCCTCTGCTGTCAGCTGGAAGGCGCGCCAGTTGCCGGAGAGATGGAAAGCGGGCAGTGGCAGGAGGCCCTTTCCTTTTATGTGGACGGTGGCAAGCTGACCATGGCCTGCGAGGGTGATTTTATCCTTGCCAATGGTTACGATTTCGATGGCTGCTACGAGCCTTTCGGCATCTGTCTGCGGCTCACGGAGCACACAGCCAGCCATCGGTTCTGCTTTGCGGTGGCGTGGCTCACGCATTGCACCCCTGAAAACGATGTGCAGACATGGCTGAGCACCGATACGCACGGGCTGGGCTATTCCAACGTTTCCCGGCCTGTCAAAGCATTTTGACAAGCGTATTTTGTCCCATGTCAAAGCCATTGGATAGACATTCATCCACAAATCCGCTACGGTAGTCCCACTCCCCACCGGGAGAAAAACATGACACAGGAGGCGCAGACGATGGAGATCGGAGCCATCATCAAAAAGGCACGTCAGGAGAAGGGCATCACGCAGGAAACCGCCGCAGATGCGTTAGGCGTCAGCCGCCAGACCATCTCCAATTGGGAGACCGGCCGCACCTATCCTGATATCCTCAGCGTGATCCGCATGAGCGATCTGTATGCCGTCAGTCTGGATCGCCTGCTGAAGGAGGAAGATTCTGTGAATCAAACCTATCGGGACTATCTGGAGGAAAGCACCAATACCGTCAGGAGCAACGAGCGTCGCTCCCAACTCACCCTGATTCTGGTCACGCTTGGGGTATGGGCCCTGTCAGTGATCGCCTTCTGGCTGGTGCATAGCGGCATGGATGCAGTGGGGTACAGCCTGTCCGTCACATGGGTGGTACTGCCGGTACTGTTTTTCGCTGCATCGTTCATCATCGGCTGGCGCAACTGGTTTGGCAGGTGGAAATGGCTGACGGCCCTCGTCTTTGGCCTCATGTACGCCCTGACCGGTTATGCTTCCAGCATCACCGTGGATCAAATACAGGTCAAGTCTGTCATCTGGCCCGATTTTTCCAAGCTCCCCATTGGACTGCTCCTGTCGCTGGCAGGGCTGGGGCTGGGCATATGGCTTGCCCGGCGGCAGCAGGCTGCCATCAGGCAGGGACAGGTTGACTGAGCGTGTCGGTATTGGATGGAACAATCAAAAAGGCTGCGTCCGGTGGACGCAGCCTTTGCTATATCATGGGATGGTCTGCAGACCTTACGCCTGCGCCTGTTCGGGGGCAGCCGCCTCCTGATCAGAGACCGGGGCAACCTCCGGCTTGTACACAGATACCTTGTTGCCGCCCAGATGCTTGCTGTCGTACATGGCCTGGTCGGCATGGTCGAAGAAGTTCATGGGCTTTTCGTGCTTGGGCGGCGCGCCCACGTGAACGCCGATACTGACGGTGACCACCGGAGCAGCGGGGCTGTATTCGTGGGTGATTTGCAAGTCGTACACCTTCTGGCGCACCTGCTCGGCAATGGCGATGGTGCGGCTGGCGGAGGTGCCGCGGAGCAGCAGCACGAATTCCTCACCGCCGAAGCGGTAGGTGGAGATCTCCTCGTTGGCAAAGGAACCAATGGTGTGACCGATCTGGCTCAGGCAGCGGTCACCTTCCAAGTGTCCATAGTAGTCGTTGAACAGCTTGAACTTGTCGATATCCAGCATGATCACGCCCAGATGGCGCTTGTTCTGCTGGCAGCCGTCATAGAGTTCGTAATAGTCGCTCTGGAAGCTGCGGTGGTTGAACAGGCCGGTCAGCTGGTCGGTCAGGCTGGTCTGCTGCAGGGTCTTGGTGAGGGCGTTGTTCTTCTGGTTGGCAAAGGCCTGTTCGGCACGGGTACGGCCAATGAAGAAACCCATCATGGCGGAGACAACCAGCACGATGGTGACTGCCAGCACTTCCTCATAGAAATCCAGTCTGGAGAGCTGGAGGTGCGCCACCACCAGATGCGCGACACCCCAGAAAGCATTGATAGCGGTGGTTATCACCGGCGGCAGAATGAATGCAATCGGCGCCAGCGACATGACCACATAGAACAGTGCGCTGGGTAACTGAAATCCAAACAATTGGTTGGCGATGGTGATGCCGTACAGGAAACAGATATACAAACCGGTTGTGGTGTGGGATACGGGGGCAGGCACATACTGGAAGGTCATCAATTTGCTGACATAAAGGAAGGCAAACATGAAGATCATCATCAGCAAATGGAAGATGTATTTGGAAGAATTCGGGTAGTTATGGGTCAGAAACAGGGTTACATAGAAGGAAACAAAGCTCAGCACCAGGGAGAAGCGGGAGATCATCTCCTGGTTGTCCATACAGTTCTGGTCCTCAAACACTTTGAAAAAGGTCTTTTGATAATCGCCGCTGTGATTGATATCCAAAAAAGCCCACAGGTAGAACAATTCCCGCAGTCTTGCCATGGATCTCATCACCTCAGCTTTTAAACGATAAATGTATACACAATACATCTCATTATAGCAAACTCAATGTAACATCGCAAGCAATTATTCCAACAAATATGAAAATTCATTTTTGTGACTTTTTTCGCTGTCTGCGCGTTGTTACTTGATAAATGCATTGTACATCATTGACAAGTAATTGTCAATGTGAACGCAGCGGGATCAAAAGCATCTCTTAACGTTGCAAAATCAACTTCTGCGCGGGTTTCCCTTGCTGCGCAAGCGATTACACCAAGGGCATCGCACCCAAGCAATTGCCATTTTGTTACAAGTTGTACGCTATCCTCAAAAATCGAATTCATTTGCGCAGGCAGACGAAGCTGCCCGCTGCCGGGCGTGACATTGCTGAGCACCGCTTCCTGCCGAAGAGTCAGACCCAAACGGGTCTCCAAGGCGGTCAGGGTGCCGGCGACACGGTCTCTTCCTACCACGGCACAGCCGATGTATTCCACAGGATTGCCGCCCTTGCGGGGCAGAGAACCGGCGGTCAGATCATCCGGCAGATCGTCCGCCGGGGAAGGTTCGCCGATGGCGATGCGCCCTGTGGGATTAAAAGCGGCTTTGGCCTCCCCTCCGCCGGTGGGAGAAGACCCGCTGCCGCCTGCCGCATCATCCGGGCCGGTGGCGGCGTTGAGGGCACACAGCCCCAGCAGCGGATCCCGATACCCGCTTTGCAGCATTTCCATCACATCCCGCAGGGTCTCGGGCGGGGTGAGCTTTTCCTGCCGAAGCCGCGCCAGCAACTGATCCAGATAGGTGCTCAGCCGTACCCCCAGATCCGGCTTCTGGGCTGCCATGGTCTTGGCGGCGTTGCCCATGCACACCATCACTGCCGCTTCCGGGTTGATGGTGTACAGCTGCGCAACCGGCATCAGCAATGCTTGCAGTTCCTCCTGCGTCGCCAGCTCATAGCCGATCAGGCACAGGCGTAACTGCCCGAAATGCAGCGGATAGGGCATGGAGGCTCCCAGAATTTCCAGCGTCTGCCCGAAACTGTCCCCGGCAGCGGAGAAAACCGTGTACTCGGTGGCTTTGTCCCCGGACATGTCGCTTACCTGCACCGCCAGCTGCAACCGCCCGTCCGCCAGCCGATCCATGCTCATGCAGATGGGGAAGATCTGCTTCTCCCCGGAGGATGCGCTGCAACTGGTCAGCACCAGCAAAAGCAGCAGACAAAAGAAGCCTTTCAACGTTTGGAAGCGCAACATAGAAACCCGCCTTTCGTGAATGATGTGATACAGATCCATAGCAGATGCAGGGGCAACGACTGGCTGTCATGGTTCCAGCGTGCAAAGCCTCGCACAGCATGCGGCGGCTGTATTGGCAGAGTACCTGCTGCCCCAAGCTGCTTTCCCATCTGGCAGTATACTTGTGATCAACAGGCTGGTTGTCATGCTGCTGGCCGTTATGCCCTGCGTTTCTCTTGTTATTTCCCCTGTCCTTTGGCAGCCGCACTCCGCCGGATGCCTGCCCATACCGCTGCCAAAGCCCAGTACCACAGCCAAAACAACCAAGCACTCTACCTGCATGCCGCTTCCCCTTCGTCAGCATGCTTGCGGGCAACAGCGGGTTGGCTGGTTGCCGGCGGTTATTTCCTGCGTTTCTCTTGCTGTTTCCCCTGTCCTTTGGCACCCGCACCCCGCCGGATACCTGCCCATGCCGCTGCCAAAGCCCAGAGCATGAACCGCCATGGCAACAGCCACTCAGCCCACCGGGGCGATCCATCATGCCAGACCCAGACCATGACCGCTGCCAAAATACCGATTACAACCACCGGCAGCCAGTCACGGCAGCCCCGCCATACCCGACAGATCAGTTTCTGGGCCGCCATCAGGGAGGTGCAATATGCCGTCATCAGGCCCAGCAGCCAGAACGCTGCCCAGAGACCGCTGAGCATCATGCTGCCGCCGCTGCGGCCCACCAGCAGTAAGCGCAGGCCCGTGTTCATGTCTGCTGCATACCATGCGCCCAGACAGGCCAGCGCCAACGCCAGCAGAGCCACCGCCAAAAGCGGCAGCAGCACATAGTGAATCGTATGATCTTTCTTCTTGCCGGGCGGACTGGTTTTCTGCATATCGCAATCCGGCAGCACAAACAAAAGCGCGCAGGACCACAAAGTCCCCAATCCGGTCAATGTGCCAAGGCCCGTTGCCATCCACCCTCTGCCCAACAGCGGATACAGCAACTCCATGCCCTGATTCCTGAGCACTGTCGCCATCACCCAAACTGCTGCCAGCGGCAAAACCCACCGCCACAGGCTGACGCCATAAGCCGCCCCATTGCGTTTGCCCAGCAATACCCCCAGCGTCAGCGCAAGGGGCAGCATCACCCGCAGGATTCCTGAGGGATAGGAGGGCATCAACTGATGAAGCACCGCCAGCAGACAGTTCAGCAGCCAGACAGCGTCCAGCGCGGCGCAGGGCAGCAGGAGCAGCATTTCCCAAGGCCGGGCTTTCCGCATCCCAGCCGGTCTGGACGGCGCGGAACGTGGCGGATCATCCGCAAACGTCATGCCGACTCTGTTTTCTCCCCATACCCATCGGGAGATCCACCAGACCCCCCAGCCAGCGGGGATCAGCCCCAGCGCGGCGATCCACACTCCGCGTCCTGCCGTTGCCACCCCGGTGATGGCAGCCCATAGCATTCCATTCACCAGCAATAGCAGCCCCGCCGTCCGCCGGTACGCCATTCCCGTACCCGCCTGACGGATCCTCCGGGTCTCGCCGGACGATGTGGACGCCGACCGGGTCTGCCTCTGCCGGATCAACAGCCCTTGCAGGCTGCGCAGCATGCCGGGCATGGGGATCACCTCCTGTGGTTTATGGAATCAACGGAACCCAACTGCATAAACGACCCCATCCGGCAAAGCTGCAACCTCTTATGCCGCTTATCCGCTTCTTTCACCACCGGCGCATCCTGCCCCGGGCGCGTTTCACGTGAAACGGGGCAGCTTCTCGGAGCCGCTGCCGGTAGACAGGCCCCCGGAAGATCAGATCCGGGTTATGGGGACGTACTGGCGCAGTGGGTGCCAGATAGGGCGCGCCAAGGCTTTCCATGCCGCCGACCCAGCAGCACAGCAGCACCAGCGCGGCGCAGAGGCCCCCAGCCCCGGTCAGGCCTGCCACTGGTACAAGCAACAATTGAGCCAGCCGGAACGCAAACGCCAGCGAATAATCCGGCAGGGCAAAGCTGCCAAGACCGCTCAACGCCACCGTGATCAGCAGCAGCGGACTGACCAGCCTTGCCTCCACCGCTGCTGTGCCCAGAATCAGCGTGCTCACCAGCCCCAGCGACGATCCCATCAACTCCGGCGCGCGGGTGCCGCTTTCATTGATCAGATCAAAGATCAGCAGCAGCAGAAACGCCTCCCCGTACATGCTGATGGGCAGCACTGTACGGCTCTGCAAAATGCTGGTGAGCAGCGTCATGGGCAGCAGCGAGGGGTGAAAGGTATAGATGCACACAAACAGCGCAGGAGCCAGCAGCGCCGCCGCTGCCCCTGCCAGCCTGAGCAGCCGCATGGCTGTGCCATACTGCCAGCGCATATTGCTGTCATCCGGCGCGTGGCACAGATGCCAGAAATTCACCGGCATCACCAGTGCCCGGGGGCTGCCATCCAACAGCACCACCGCCTGACCCTCCAGCAGAAAGCTGACCACCCGATCCGGGCGTTCTGTCAGCACCATCTGGGGCAGCGGCGCATAGGGATCATCCTCCAGCAATTGCTGCAACACCCCGATGGAGGTGACCGCATCCAGCGCGCTGCCTGTGATCCGTTCCTGAAGACGCTGCACCGTGCCTTCCGGGCACACATCCCCCAGATAGCAGACCGCCAGTTGACCGCTCACCTTGGTGCCCACCGGATGCATCGTCACCATCAGCTGCTCCGTGGGCAGCTTACGATGCAGCAGCGTCAGATTGTCCCGCAGCATCTCATTGAACGCTTCATGAGGGCCAATGACCACCCGCTCGTTTACCGGCTTTCCCACGCTCCGGTGCACATAACCCCGCATATCGATGATCACGGCTTCCGGGCAGCCGTCCAGCAGCAGCAGGCACTGCCCCCGCAGCATCTCCGTCAGTGCAGCGTGGGGTTCGGCCTCCGACTTCACTTCCGGGGCAGTGATGCAGCGCTCCATGGCGATGGTTGCCAAATCCCTTGGATGGATGTTTTCCGGTACACCCGATTCCATCAGCGGGCGCAGGATATGCTGCGCCACCTCATCCCCCTGCGCCATGCCATCGATGTAGTACAGGCAGCCTTTGGTGCCCAGCGCTTCAAAGGGCCGGGTGATCAGGTCGTTGTTCTTTTCCGGCTGCATGAAGGATGTCATCAGGGATTGGTTCTTTTTCAGCGAGGCTGAAAAGCGGGAGGGGAGTTCCATGGGGGGATGCCTCCTTTGGGGAATGGGAGTTTTTACCCCTACGCGGGGTGGGGCGGGGGGCGCGGATGCTGTTCCGCAGGACAGGGTGGGAGCTGCGCGCTCCTTGCGTGGCTGTGCCCATATGCGCTTGCACCCCTGTGCGGGGAGCACACCGCGTATGCTGATACGCGGGACAGGGTGGGGCGCTACACGCCTCTCGCGTGGCTGTGCCCATGTGCGCTCACACCCCTGCACGGGGTGGGGTAGGTTTTCCGCGTATGCCGATACGCGGGACAGGGCAGGGCGCTGCACGCCCCTGCACCCCGTGCCTACTCTTTTTAGAAAAGAGTAGGCAGAAAACGCGACACGCTCCCTTTGGTCAAATCCCATTTATTCGCCATTTTTCGGGGCGGCGGGCATGATCCGCGTAACACCACCGTGTCTTGGCTGTTTCTTTGTTTATTCGCAGCCGCCACGCATGCCCTTTTTCCCGCCCCGAAAAACAGCACAGGGATTTGCCGTCGTCCGCTACCGTCGCAGGTGCGGGGAGCGGCTTGGGTGTTTTGGTGTTTGGGCTGCCTCCCGGGCGCGTCGTTGGGCGGGAAGGGCTGGGTCTGATGTGGCAAATGCGCCGCCTTGGTTGGTGGCAGTTGCAACTTGGCTGCTTTGGTGTTTGTGCTGCCTCCCGGGCGCGTCGCGGGAAGGTGCGGTCTGGGCTTGATGCAGTAAATACGCCGCCTTGCGTTGTGGTAGCCGCCGCTTGGCTACTTCGGTGTTGCACTGGTTCCCGGGCGCGTCGCGGGAAGGTGCGGTCTGGGCTTGATGCAGCAAATGTGCTGCCTTGCTTGGTGGCAGTCGCCACTTGGCTGCTTCAGTGTTTGCACTGCCGCCCTACGCTCCCCAACCCACACCAAAACATACCTTTCATCCCGAACCCAAGACCCGCCGGACACGGGCCCGCAACGCAGCAGGGGGACGAACGCCGCCCGACCGCATAGCGGGCGGGAGCGCGGGCGATCCACCTGCGAGGACGGGCCCTTGCGCAAGCGGCGGTGGCAGGGCAGGGACCCTGCCACGTTAGCCGCGGCTTCTGTCTGTCCAGATCCTGGCGCGAACGACCCGTTTACGACGGGTCGGACGTGCACCTGCGAGGACGGGCCCTTACGCGAGCGGCCGGGTTGGGGCTGGGGCCCCCAACCGTAAAGGCCGCGACAACTATTGACCAGATACTAGCGCGAACGACCCGCTTACGGCGGGTCGGGCGTGCACCTGCCACGTTAGCCGCGGCTTCTGTCTGTCCAGATCCTAGGGCGAACGCCCCGCTTATCCGTTAGGGAAGCGGGGCGGACGTCCACCGGCGCATATGCTCCAACGCATTTTTCTCCAACCGGCTCACCTGCGCCTGCGATATGCCGATCTCCCCGGCTACCTCCATCTGAGTGCGGCCTTGGAAAAACCGGAGTTTCAGAATATGCTGCTCCCGCTCGGTCAGTCGATTCATGGCCTCCTTCAGGCCGATGTGATCCAGCCAGCGCACATCCGGCTTGCGCTCATCGGTGATCTGATCCATGATGTACAGGGCATCACCGCCATCGTTGAACACCGGCTCAAAAAGACTGATGGGATCCTGAATGGCTTCCAGGGCAAAGACCACATCCTCCCGGGGCACATGCAATTCGGCTGCCAGCTCGGTCACATCCGGCTCGCGGCCCAGCTTGTCCGCCAGAATATCCCGCATTTTCAGGGCTTTGTAGGCGATATCCCGCAGGCTGCGGCTGACGCGGATGGCGTTGTTGTCCCGCAGATAGCGGCGGATCTCACCGATGATCATGGGCACCGCATAGGTGGAAAAGCGCACGTTCTGGGACACATCAAAATTGTCCAGCGCTTTGATGAGGCCGATGCACCCCACCTGAAAAAGATCATCCACATTTTCGCCACGCCCGCCGAAACGCTGGATCACGCTGAGCACCAGCCGCAGGTTGCCCCTCACAAACTCCTCCCGGGCGGTGAGATCGCCTCCGTGCACCAGCGGAAACAGTTCCCGCATGCGCTCATTGGTCAGTACAGGCAGGGTGGAGGTGTCCACTCCGCAGATTTCCACCTTGTTCAGCGCCATGACCATTCCTCCCTGACAAATCAAAGTTGTAATGGGAGTATGGTTCTCAGGCGGGGTTTTGATGCAGCCACCGCGCCCATGTAACAAACCTTCCGAAAAAGCGACAGAAAAACAGGATTTGTGACGGCTATATCGAACAAGTGTAACAAGGGGATTCCCAGGGCGCGAGGAGGCATCGTTCAGTGGACTTTCCTTGCGCGTATCCCCGCTGGATGACATGTACACAGCCAGCCATCATCAGATGTTTTGCCGCTGAAATATGGAATCCCATCATCAGAAAGAGGCGCACTATGCACAACCAATCTATTCAGCAGCTGGCACAGTGGATCCATCAGGCCAATGAGATCGTGTTCTTCGGCGGCGCGGGGGTAAGCACCGCATCCGGCATTCCGGATTTCCGCTCTGCCCACGGCATCTACGCCGGTCCTCACGGCAAAACCTATGAGGAGATGCTGTCCCACGACTATATGCTCCTGCACCCGGAGGCCTTCTGGGACTTTTACCGCAACGTGATGCTGTACCCGGACGCTCAGCCCAACGCCGCCCACGATGCGCTGGCTGCCATGGAAGCCGCCGGAAAGTTGACCAGCGTGGTGACACAGAACATTGACGGCCTGCATCAGACGGCGGGCAGCCAGAAGGTGCAGGAGCTGCACGGCAGCGTGCACCGCAACTACTGCATGGGCTGCGGGAAGCGGTTTTCCCTCCCGGAGATCCTGCCCATGGACAATGTGCCCCATTGCCCCCACTGCGGCGACGTGATCCGTCCGGATGTGGTGCTCTACGGCGAACCGCTGGATGACGATGTGACAGCGGCTGCCCTGCGTGCCATCCGCACCTGCGACCTGCTGATCGTGGGCGGCACATCGCTGGTGGTGTATCCCGCTGCCGGAATGATCCAATACCGCCGCGCCCGGTGCAATCTGGTGCTGATCAACCGGGACGATACTGCCTATGACCGTCAGGCAGAGCTGGTGATCCACCAGGATATCGGAGAGGTACTGACGGAGGCATGGAAGTTGGCGCAGGAATAGGATTCAGAGCGCATACAAGCGTAGCCAATGTGCAAAAGCCAGTCCTATTGCGCAATCTCCCAATCAAAACACAACACCGCCAGCACAGCGAGCACCAAAGGTGCAAGATGTGCGGCTTTCAACAATCAACAAAGCCTTATCGAAGCCCCAGCCAACACTCTTTTTCCTTCACAATCACGAATTACACCACCCCCTTTTGAGGCTGCAAAGCAGCCTCAATGACGGGATTCTTAAGGGCCAGCGGCCCTTAAGCGGGATCCAAGGGCAGAGCCCTTGGCCCACAGCGCACACATCAACAAAAATCGAGGTTACCACTATGAGCAATCATTCTGTACGGCCCCAGAACGCCATTACCGAGGGCGTGATCTGGAAACAACTGCTGTCGTTTTTCTTTCCCATTCTGCTGGGTACGTTTTTCCAGCAGCTGTACAACACCGCCGATGCCATCATCGTGGGCAAATTTGTAGGCAAGGAGGCGCTGGCGGCTGTGGGCGGCTCCACGGCTACGCTGGCAAACCTGCTGGTGGGCTTCTTTGTGGGCCTGTCCTCCGGCGCGACGGTGATCATCAGCCAGTTTTACGGCGCAAGAAAGCCGGAGGAGGTCAGCCGCACGGTGCACACCGCTGCTGCCCTGACGCTGGCAGGCGGCCTCCTGATCATGGTGGTGGGCCTGATCTTTTCGCCTGCCATCCTGCGCCTGATGGGTACCCCGGAGGATGTACTGCCCGGAGCTATCACCTACCTGCGCATCTACTTCTGCGGCATGGTGCCCTCGCTGGTGTACAACATCGGCACCGGCGTGCTGCGGGCTGTGGGCGACAGCCGCCGTCCCCTGTATTTCCTCATCTGCGCCTGCATGGTGAACATTCTGCTGGATGTGCTGCTGGTGGTGGGCTTGGATATGGGCGTGGCTGGAGCTGCGCTGGCAACCGTTTTGAGCCAGCTGGTCAGCGGTGTGCTGATCACCCTGTCGCTGCTGAAAGCCCATGACGCTTACCGCCTCCTGCCCAAGCGGATCCGCTTCCATGGAGATCTGCTCAGCCGCATCGTGCGCATCGGCTTCCCGGCGGGCATGCAATCCGTCATGTATTCCCTGTCCAACATCATTATCCAGACCGCCATCAACGGCTTTGGCACGGATGTGGTGGCGGCGTGGACAGCCTATGGCAAAATGGACGGCCTGTTCTGGATGACCATTCAGGCCTTCGGCGTTGCCATTACCACCTTTGTGGGGCAGAACTTCGGCGCGAAACGCTACGACCGCATGCGCCGCAGCGTGAAGGTGTGCTTCGGCATGGCGACCCTTGCCACCGTTACCCTGAGCGCTGTGCTGCTGCTGGGCGGCGGCGTACTGCTGCGCATGTTCTCCAGCGACGCAACCGTGGTCGAATATGGTTTGCGCATCATCCGCACGCTGGTGCCCCTGTACTTTACCTACATCTGCATCGAAATCCTGTCCGGCGCAGTGCGCGGTACAGGAGATACCCTGATCCCCACCCTGATGACCCTGACCGGCGTTTGCCTGCTGCGGGTTCTGTGGATCAGCTTTGTGGTACCCAAGTACCATCAGCTGGAGACGGTGCTGTACAGCTACCCCATTACATGGACCATTACCTCGGTGATGTACATCGTGTATTACTTCAAGGGCAAATGGATGGAGCGGGGATTGAAAATGCGGCAGGAATGATATGGCATAACAAAACCGGGAGAGGGCGCTTGGCCTTCTCCCGGTTTTGCATTTGAGTTTACGGTTTGGTAAACTCTTGGTACATATCCATCAATTCCGTACTGTAGGTAATACTGTTCACCCTGCCATCCTCAAACTGATAGGTCTTGGTTTCCCAGTCGGCGTTCAGCCATTGGTCATTCTGTCCATGAACATATTGCTTCAAGCAGGTGGACAGATCGCACATGATCCACGGAATCTGATGCTCCTCCAACATTTGCAGAACATCATGGTCATACGCGACCTTAAGATCGATATCATAGCCGTCGCCGGTCGCATAGGAACCCATTTCATTGACCATAAGACCCACATGATACTTCTTGGCTAATTCAAGCTGGGGTTGAATCAGCAATTCATACATATATTCCGGCGAGCACAACTTATCGCTGGTGAAGCCCGTTTCACTGTCCCACAGAAGGTGAGAACCGCCGGTGGAATCGCCTGCCCACAGATCATGAGGGATCAGACAGCCGGGCTTCTTCCTTGATGCACTAGCGCCACTGGAAGCATCCAGGATACCGATCTGAATAAAGGTGATCCTTTCATTGCAGGGCGTTACTTCCAGTTTCTTTACACCCTCGGGAATGGCGATTTCCGTGATAAAATCATCCGATCTTTTCACCAAGCGGGTCAGTGATTCACCATTGTCAAAGGTAACCCTCAGACGCTGGCTTTCATTCATCGCCATCCACAGCACATGACCGCCGAAATCACCTTCCATCACCAGCGCTTCCCCTGTCCGTACCACTTGGGCAAAGAAGGGATAGGGCCAGGAAACAAACGCTTTCTTGTGCCCCCAGTTAGGCCCGCTGCACAGCACTTCCGGAATATAGGGATGGCAACCCAGTGAAAGCCCTGCTTTTGCGACACCCTCCATCCAGATGGGGGCAGGGTTTCTGGGGAAGGAGAGAATCAGTACCCGGTCAGGATCCGCAGCGCGAAGCCTCTTGACCATTTTGTTCAGCTGTTCGACCGCCCGCCGCTGATCCGTTTCATCGAAGCTGGGCATACGCTCATTGGCAAGGTCGAAAGTGAGATAGCGGTTGGGAATGCCTTTGTAACGGCGCATGAAGGCCTCCCAATAGGCTGTCATCACATCCCATTCGGCTTCTTCCATGTATTCAAAGTTGCGGTAGTTATTGGGCGTTGCGTCCATGGCGATCTGAATATGTACGCCATGCTTGATACCCCATGCAATCAACTGATCCAGATCCTTGAATTCCGTTTCATTGACCAGATACGCGTCCTCAGGATAATCCGGGTAGCGCAGGGTGGGAAAGCCAAAGAACAGCCGTGTACAGTTGAAGCCGTTCTCAGCCAGAAACGCGATATCCCCTTCCCGGAACTCACAGTAAATATTGGCATCCTTATATTTGGAAATGCCAGCGCCCTTCCACTGGACAGGCAATTGGGTATGGGTAGGCTCCGGCAGATCGGAGGGAGCGTTCAAAAGATCATCCGTGATGATACTCTTATCATAGCTGCCGATTTCATTCGCAGGCAAATAATGGTTGCCCTCCAGCAGGTTTGGCGTGCCTTCCACCAACCGCCACAGATACACCAGTGCCTCCCGGCGGGTAAGAGGATCCGCCATGCGCATGCTGTAATCGGACGAATAGCTCATGAGCTGCATATCGTTGACGGGCGAAACCCGGTTAAGCACAAACCAGAAGGCAGCATCCATCAAATCCTGACTCGGATCGCAGTAGCCATCCGTACCCTCGGGGTTGCGATGTTCCATGAGGCGAAGCTGGTAACCCGGAGTCAAAGCAGGCCAAAGGGGAAAGTGTCTGTCAACAACCATGCTGACCGGATGTGACAGAATCTTTTGCAGCACCGGATGATTACAGCTTGTCACTACACAGGAATCCAGCGCCTGAGAGGCATAGAAAAGGCCAACAGCGCCGTCATCCCTTGCCATGGGCTCATCACTGACGCTCGCCATTGCGGATTTTTCCTCCCACAGAGGAAGCAGCTCCGGCTTGAGCTGTTCCACCAGCGCATGTACCAGACCGCAAAACTCTGCATGCGTAATGGTCTGGTCCAACTGTTCCAGCCACTGCTCCGGCACCAACCCCCATGCGCCAGCACGAGCCAACTCCCCTCGTTCCAGTTCCTTGATGGGATCCACCGGCGGGGTAACACCACTGGATTCAAACAGGCGCAGAAGAGCCAGAACTGCTTCCCTGACAGTGAAGTGTTTTTCCAGACGCAGGTCACCATTTTCATCGAACTCCAGCAAAGCTTTGCCGGATACTGGAGAAACACGGCGCAAACAGTAGGTATAGGCAGGCAACACATGGTTATCAGCTGCGCAACCTTCCCCCAGATCAATAGGCGTATCAAAGGGGAACATGGGATAATTCATTTTGGCTACCTCTGCCGCGCGGGAAGCATAGCCATCCAGCTGCGGGGGCGCAGGGGCATTGAATGACTCCAACCCAGCTGCCTTGGCTGCAAACAGAAGCGCCACCATGCCGCCATCCCGCTTCATACTTTTTTTCGGAGCATCGGCGCACAGGTCCTGCCACTCAGGCAAAGCGGAAGGATCCACCAGTTCGATCATCCTGCCCGCTATTTCGCAAAAACGCTTCCACGAAACTGGCGAATCCTGAGCAGACCGCATTTCTGCAGTTACAAAGCCATATTCCACAGCGCGTTCAAACTCATCCCCCTCATCAGCCCTGGCTGCGGGAAGCATACCAATGAACAGGATGATACTGAGCAATAAAGAGAATAGGCGTTTCATTGGGTTTCCTCCTATTCGATTGTCGGGAATGGATCCCTGAATTGAAGTTTTTCTGATTGTAGCATCAGCGGACGCTGGGTGTCAACATGGCGATATGGCTGGAACTGGACTGTAATCTTCTGCCCAGCCGCTTGGATGAATCCCCCTAATGGTTATTCAGTCAGGATGTTTTCATCGATCCGCCGCACCACGCTGTGGGTGTAGGCATCAAAATGTTTTCCCCAGAATCCCCACGCTGTGGGATTGATGCTCTCATAATCCACGCCAAGGCGGGAATATCCATCCTTGCGCAGGGCCTCCATGACAAAGTTCAAAAGCTGGGCATACAGCCCCTGACCCCGGTGCTCCGGCAGGCAGTACGCGCCATGAACATGCCGATAGCTGTCGCCGCTGGCCAGGAAGGTTTCGCCCTCCCCGGTGATTTTCAGATAGGCACAGATGCTGCCATTCTGCATTGCCGCGAAATAGCGGGCGTGTTCTTCCTTGGAGGAAGCCAGAAAGTCTTCCAGCGAATCCGACTGACGGCGCATGAAGAAGGGGCTTTGCAGATAATGCTCATGCAGCGCCAGATCCAGCGGATGGACCGCTGCCCATTCTTCCATGGGCAGTTGGGCAAAGGTATACCCCGGGCAGGGCGCAACAGGGATGGGCGTGATGGCCCGGATGGCATCCACGCAGCGCATGCCGAAGCCATAGCGGAAGAACTGCCGCTGGGCTGCCTCATCATGGGCATACAGACAGATGCCATGGGAGACCGCACCGACAGCCACCCATGTTTCCGCGGCTGCCTGATACAGCCGGGCGTAGATCTTCTCCCGGTTGTGGGCAAGGGCAGCATGCGCCCCCATGGGGGAGAACACACCTGTTGCCTTGGTGGAACGGAACGCATTGGGGAAAGGCCCCACACCGCACAGGAAACCCACCAGTTGACTGTTCTCCATGGCGGCAACGCTGAGGCCGTTTCCGGCGTAGGTTTCCAGACCGGGAATGCTGCCTGCATCCGGCAGGGCGGGAACCTGCTGCCTCTCCTCCTGATAGCAGGCCAATGCCAGCGACTGCGCCTGCGGAATGTGTTGTTTTTCAAAAGGGACAATGATCAAGTTTTTCTCTCCTTACGTGAGCAGGCTGTTCCTTTTGCCTGCGGTCGATATTGCGGAGAGTTATTTCACCCTCCGCCAGTGACAAATGAAATGAACGGCGTACAACATAGCGCAACACTCCTTTCGGGATTTGCCATAGGGCAAGCTGGCAAGGCTTTTTTGTGCTTTCTTCTCGCGGCTGCGATCCGCCTTGTCATCACCACTATACAGCAGCATCAATTTTGTGGCAAGTCCTCAATGCCTTGCCATACAACGGTTTTAATAACTTTTTATCGTTCTTCGAAATATTTTTATCGAAAAACGATAAAAAGTTATTGACAAGCGATATGGCTCGTGATATCATTCCAACTGTCGAAGCGCAAGACACCTTCCGCCGGGGTTGGCCTCCCGGCGGAAAACCAAACCTGCTGCAACCGCACTATCATCGTCACCCCACCCCTCACTCCCTGCCGGGGATCCGGCAATCACCATCAACTTGACTAACCCAGCCCTGACGGCTGTACTATATGGAGGAAGAAAGATATGAATACCCCCGCCAAGAAGAACAATATCCTGAAGGTCGGCAAAACCGTTTCCAAGATTCTCGAGATCATCTGCCGGATCGGCGTGGCAGCGCTGCTGTTTGTCGCTGTCGCCGGCATCGTCAACACCGAATGGATGGCCCAGAACATGATATCTGACAGCGGCATCACCATGAATGGCATCGAGATGGAACTGAACGAAAATGCTTCCCTTGCCTCTATCGTGATCGTTCTGCTGGGCGGCGCTGCAGGCTTCATTGTCCTGGCGATCCTGTTTCACAACCTGCACAAGGTGCTTTCCACCGCTGATGAAGGCGTATGCTTCCGTGCTGAAAACATCACCCGCATCGAACGCATCGGCTGGCTGAGCATCACCATGCCCATCATCGGCTTTGTGACCAGCGTTCTGGCCAAGCTCTTTGGCGGCCCGGATGCGATGGAGATCTCCATCGACCTGACCGGCATGGTCATGGGCATTCTGGTGCTGTGCCTGAGTCAGTTCTTCGCACACGGCGTGAAGCTGGAAAACGATGTGGACGGCTTGGTGTAAGGAGGCAAAAAGATGGGAAAGATCATACTGCATCTGGACCGGGTAATGGTGGAACGCAAGATGAGCCTGAATGAGCTATCCGAAAAGGTGGGCGTTTCCAACGTAAACCTGTCCAAGCTGAAAAACAACAAGGTAACTGCCATTCGTTTTTCCACGCTGGAAGCCATCTGCGCAGCGCTGAACTGCCAGCCCGGCGACCTGATGGAATATGTGGAGGAGTGAGGGGGAAGGGCAACCACAGATGAAGTGAATAACAGCCACCCCTCTGATACGAAAACACATGTACCTTATCCATACGCTTATCATGAGCAGATGAAATCCCCCGGGCATTTGCCCGGGGGATTCTTTCATTATGAATCAGTTTTTCTGTTTCCGGTCCGCAGCTGTCAATGCCATCAAACCTGCGGCAGAAAGCAGCATCAGCCAGACCCAGAGGCCTACGCCGTCATCGCCGGTGCGGGGCGGCAGATCCGGTTCCGCGTCGGCATCGCTGCCAGACGGATCGCCGGATGTGATGTCATCCTCACCCTCGTCTCCGTCATCGTCAGAACCAATTCCGGGAGGCAGTTCCGTATCCGGCACAGGCTCGTCGCCTTCGCGGAACTCATAATACATGATCACCACGCAGGGGCGGTCCTTGGTGGAGCCAGTCAGGTCAGCTGTGATCTCCGGCTCGCTTACACGACGGAAACCATATCCTTGATGGATACCCGTTTCCGGTACGGACACCGTCAGAGCAGCCTCTTCTGTGGCGGTCACATCACCGGCATCCGTTGCACTGTATACCACATTGCCCTGTGCATCGTAAGCGGTGTACACCTTTTTCAGCTGATAGTAATAATGGCTGTCTTTCAGTTTGTACACGCGGATGATCTCCACGCCGCCCATGGGCATCTGACCGGCATACTCGGTATCGTCCAGCATCATGATGCCGTCCACAGAGCGGGCCACAGGACGCTTCTGGTAATGATAGTCGAAGGTATACTCGCTGCCGGACAGGATGATGGTATCCACTGCCAGCGCCTCAGATACGTTGTACTCTTCACCAATATACATTTCATTGGTTTCCAGCGCATCCTTCAGGTCGGTGTCGTTCTCATCCACGAAGCGGACAACCGCTTTCGCCTTTTCCTTATGAACGGTGGTGATGACCACCCGATGGTTGGCTTTGATCTCCGGGAAGGCCAGCACATTGATGCTGTTGCGCAGCTCCTTGCCGTCCACCTCGATGCTCAGCAGCTGATAGCCATCCTTCACAGCGAATTCCACCGAAGCGTTGTCACCCTTCTCGTAGATCACACCGCCATCAGCAGCCGTTTGCCCGCTGATGATCTCCACACCGTCATCGCCATCAATGGTGACCCGGTACTGCCAGCGCTTGTACGTAATGGTGATGGTCTTGAGATCGGCCTTGTCCAGCACAACATCACCGCTATCGCCAGTACGCTGATACTTGCCCATCAGCTTGGAGGGGATCTCAGCGGAGGTGATGGTCTGACCATGTTCGCCGATCAGGCCGGTTTCGGTCACATCCTCTTCTGCCTTGGTTTCCGTACCGTCAGGATCCACAACGAAGTACTGATGGATAACCTGATACTCTGCGGGGGTGATCACCTGGCGGTACAGATGGATCACCACTTCTGCGGTGGGGATGCCCGGCGTAACACCGGTGACTTGCTGATTCGCCGCATCCAGTACAGCGCCCGCAGTATTGCTGATGATCTCCGGATTTTCGTATGTCTGCGAACCGACAACACTGCTGAAGGGAACGTTCAGCGGTTCTGCATCGCTGGTATAGATCACATCCGTATCCGTTACATGATCCGGCGTTTCCTTCTGGACGCCATCGATCACGGAGTAGTACTTCACCGTGACACGATAACTGGGTTTCTGTTGCCAACTGCCCTGCAGGATTACATTCTGCGCAGGCATGGTGAAGCCTCCGTCGGTGATGGAGATCCCGCTGTCCGCTTCAGCTGTCCAACCTGTGAAGGTGTAACCTTCATATTCAGGAGTTGCTTGGACAGTTACCTTATCGTCCTCGTAGTATTGGTTGGTGTCAGTGGGAACTAAAGGCGCGCCATCGGGCACAGTGCCGATATACTCGTACGTGACGGTGTACTTTTCGTTCTCCGTCCACTGACCTTGCAGCACGACATTCTCGGCGGGCATAGTCAGCTTGCCGTCTGTGCCGATGGTGGCGGCACTGTCTGCCACAGTCCAGCCGGAGAAGGTGTAGTTCTTCAGGGTCGGGTTACCGGCTACGGTTACGGTATCGCCTTCATAGTATTGGTTGGTGTCAGTTGGGGCAACAGGTGCACCATCGGGCACAGTGCCGATGTACTCGTACGTGACGGTGTACTTATCGTTCTCCGTCCACTGACCTTGCAGCACAATGTTCTGTGCGGGCATGGTTAGATTGCCGTCTGCACCGATGGTTGCGGCATTGTCTGCCACAGTCCAGCCCGAGAAGGTGTAATTCTTCAGGGACGGGTTACCGGCTACGGTTACGGTATCGCCTTCATAGTACTGGTTGGTATCAGTGGGAACTGAAGGTGCACCAGTGGGCACAGTGCCAATATACTCGTACTTGACGGTGTACTTTTCGTTCTCCGTCCACTGACCTTGCAGCACGATGTTCTGTGCGGGCATGGTCAGCTTGCCATCCGTGCCGATGGTGGC
>SVGQ01000161.1 GCA_015056245.1 Clostridiales bacterium
ACGACCAGGGCCAGAGCGGGGCCAACGCCCTGAGCCAGCTTACGGAAGAAGGAGTGCAGAGCATACACGGTGCCTTCCTCGCGGTTGCCGGTCTTCCACTCGTTGTAGTCGATGGCGTCGCCCATCATGGCCCAGGACACGGTGGAGTACACGCCCATGCCCAGGGAGTTCAGCAGCTGGCACACCACATAGATGCCAATGCCCTTGCCGTCGGGGGTGATGGGCAGCACCAGCATCAGGCCGCAGGCGATCATGGAGCAGATGGCACCAACGGTGGCCAGCTCCTTCTTGCCAAACTTGTTAACCATCTTGCGGGCCAGGGGAGTGAACACGATGATCGGGATCATGGCGAACATGCTCACCAGACCGGAGATCTGCGCATTCTTGAAGTAGGACTGGAACAGCACGGTCACGGCGGTGGCAGCGCCCTGCTGGCCCAGGAACATACCCATGGCAGCCACGGTGGCACCCACGGCGGGACGGTTCTTCAGGAAGTTAGCCATGGCCTTCATCACGTTGAACTTGGGCTGTTCCTCGTTCAGGGTGATGTCGGTCTCCACGCGGATGACGGTCTTCTTGATCATGAACTGGAAGCACAGGAAGCCCAGGAAGCCCATCAGCAGAGCAGCGAAGAATACACGCGCGCCAACCAGCTGGTTGTTGCTGTCATAGATGATCATGGGCAGAATGACCATGGGAGCCATGTTGCCGATCACGGAGCCGATGGAGCGCCAGGCGGACAGGGAGGCACGATCGCCGGCATTGTCGGAGATCAGACCCAGCAGGGAGCCGTAGGGCACGTTTGCCACGGTGTAGAAGGCATCCCACACCACATAGCCGGCGATGAAGATAATGAACTTGGCCCACACAGGAGCATTGGGGAAGGGCAGGAAGCAGCAGGCGCCGCCCACGATCAGGCCGAGGGATCCCACCCAGATGTACTGCAGGAACTTGTTGCGCTTGTACTGGCGCTTGTCAGCGTCGATCATGGAGCCGATCAGCGGATCGTTGATGGCGTCCCACACCTGCACGATGATCAGCAGCAGGGAATACCACAGGTCCATACCCATAAACTGGGTCCAGAAGATAGCCATCGTGCCCTTCAGCGCGAAGGACATGTTGCAGCCAAAGTCACCAGCGGCATAGGCAAGGTTGTCGATCATGCCAAACTTGCGCTTCTGCTTCGTTTCAGCCATAGTTTTACCATTCCTTTCAGAGACAATTCTTTTTTCCCTATCCCCGACAAATTACGTCAGGATCAGATACTTATATTTTACTTACATGCTCTTACAATGGTTATAATGATTTTTGTGACTATTCGTAAGTTTTTTCTTAAGGAAGGATTTGCCACAAAAATAATACGAATCCGAAGAAAAATAAGAAGGGTTTCCTGCTTTTGTGTCGAAACTACATACCTAACACCCTTTGATGAAGGAGGCACAGCATGAATTGCGAAGCAGAAATCAGCTTTCTGTGCCGGCTGATGAAAAACTACGGCGTGCAGACGCTGCGCTTCCAGCGGAGCGATCCGCCGCAGATCGACCTGGGCCTGCGGGACAGCATCCACCTGGTAAACCTGAAAAGTGATTTCTTCGTCCATATGCAGCCCCGTACCATGTATGCGGTGGATGATGCTTTGCTGTGCCATTACAACGCCCTGCTCCTGCCCGACACGGACGAGGTGCTGCTCATCGGCCCCTACCTGACCCAGGATGTGACCGAGCAGACCATCCTGCAGCTGATGGATAAGCTGCGCCTGCCCTCCGGTGCGCTGACGATCCTCACCCACTACTACCAACAGCTGCCGGTCATTATCGTGAATGATACGATGATGCTGGGCCTGATCAACACCCTGGCAGATACCCTCTGGGGCGAAGACTGCAATTTCGAGACCCATTATATTGAGAGCAATACCCTTTCCGACGTGACCCGGGGCGAGGATCCCGCCTTCCTGAAAAAGATCATGGACGCAGCGGACCTGAAGCTCATGGAAGCCCGCTACGAGGCAGAAAACCGCCTGATGTACGCCGTTGCCCACGGCCACACCCACCAGGCGCAGATGATGATCTCCCACGCCAACGAGCATGTGCTGGAGCAGCGCACCATGGACAGCCTGCGCAACATCAAGAATTACGGCATCGTGCTGAACGTGCTGCTGCGCAAAGCTGCCGAGGATGGCTCCGTGCATCCCCTGCACATCGATCAGCTCTCCTCCTCCATGGCCCGCCGCCTGGAGCAGCTCCGCTCCCCTGCCGATGCACTGAAGCTCTTCAGCACCATGGTACACAAATACTGCCTGCTGGTGAAAAACCACTCCATGAAAAACTATTCCCAGCTGGTGCAGCATGTGATCCTGCGCATCGATGCCGACCTTACTGCTGACCTGAGCCTGAAATCCCACGCGGATTTCCTCAACGTGAACCCCAGCTACCTCTCCACCCTCTTCAAGCGTGAGACCGGCATGACCCTCACCGATTATGTGAACCGCCAGCGCGTGGAGCACGGCATTTTCCTGCTCAATGCCACGGATATGCAGATCCAGACCATTGCCCAGTACTGCGGCATTCCGGATGTGAACTACTTCACCAAGACCTTCAAGAAATTCATCGGCAAAACACCCAAAGAGTACCGGCAGGATATTCGGGGACGATAATGACAAGCAAACAGGCTCCCTCGCCAGTGAGCATGGTGTCAAGGAATGTTATGTCCTGCATATTACACCACGATTTTAGCTGGTTTGTAGTAAAGGATCAGAAGCAAATTGAAACAGTAAGTAAGGAAGGCTTGCTGTTTCTTGTACTGTTTTGATAGAATGAAAGCGATAAACTTGAATATACCGGGAAGGCAACGACAATGAAAATAATCATTTATGGCTCTCAATATGGAACGGCAAAGCAATATGCAGAAGAACTCGCCAGCAAAACCGGAATTGATTTGAAAAGTTATGAAGAAGTTACGGATATAAACCACTATGACACCGTCATATATATCGGGGGTCTGTATGCTGGCGGTGTTTTGGGAATGAAAAAAACATTTAGTAAAATGTCGCAATGTCAAAGCAAAAAAGTCATCATTGCTACAGTCGGACTGGCAGATCCGATGGACACAGAAAATACCAATAGCATTAAAAACAGCATGAAGAGACAACTCTCAAATGAACTGTATGAAAATGCACACATCTTCCATCTAAGGGGTGGAATAGACTATTCACGGTTAAGTTTTAAGCACAAAACAATGATGGGCTTGTTATATAGAAAAGCAGTCGGGTTGCCAGAAGAGAAAAAGACAGCAGAGGTAAAGGCTATGATTGAAACCTATAATAAGGAAGTGGATTTCGTGAACTTTGACAGCTTAACTGTAATAGTGCATGACATCTAATCCATCAAATTCCAATTTGTTGAGCAAACGAAACCAGATTCCCTCCCTCTCATGAGGGCGCAATTATACGCACTGTTCCAGTGCATTGCGTTTGTACACGTACATAAGCAAACGAGCATCCAAACACCGGATGCCCGTTTGTTCGTTACTGGATAAATTGTTCCTAAAGAATCCTCCCGCCATGAGGGAGCCTGTTTTGTTTCCTTATTTCAGGTCATACACGCTGCGCAGGCGCAGGTTTTCCGCCTTGCCGCGAAGCACCTTGATGCGCTTTTCCCCGGCATTCATGTCGAAGAAATTGTCGCTGAAGAGCACATCGGGATCCTCGCTCTCCACGCACACATGCTTGGCGTAGGCCTGGGCGGTGATCACCAGCTCATCGCCCTCCCAGCGGCAGGCCAGCTGCGGGTCAAGCCACTGATAATGCTTGGGCGCGCACAGCAGGGCCGTGTTCTCGGACACCACCACGCCATCCACCACAAAGGCGCAGGTAAAGTAATGTTTCGTCAGGTCGCAGCGGCCGGTGTAGTCGATCTTATCCAGCCACAGGCTGCTCAGCGCGGGCACCGTCACGTCCACGCTGCCCTGCTCCACAATGGCACCGGTGTTGTCCCGCAGGGCCCAATGAGCCACGCCGGAAACAGGCTGCATGGTCTCGTTGGATACGCTCAGGCGGGCGCTGCAATCAATGGGCGCGGGGTGGAACTCGTTGATCTTGGGGTTCTCGGTGAGCTCGCCCGTCTCCTCCAGGGAGATCAGCACCGGGGCAAAGAACCGCTTGGCGCCGTAGTGCATGGCCTTCCAGCGGCCATAGTAATCGATGGACGCCCAGGAGGCCACGGGCCAGCAGTCGTTCAGCTGCCAGATGATGGTGCCCATGCAGCGGCCGCGGTTGCGCCGCCAATGCTCCACGCCGTAGCGGATGGCATCCGCCTGCAAGAGCTGGGAGGCATACAGCAGGTCATCGAAA
>SVGQ01000162.1 GCA_015056245.1 Clostridiales bacterium
GAGACTGGACATACATTGATGCGCCGCCCATTCGCGGTTTTGTACCTTCATCAGCTCTGACCCAGGACGAAATCCCTTATCAGAATGATCCGGATCTGGTACAGGTGGTTCAGTATTTTGAAAACACCGGCATCAAGGGGCATCTGTCGGGTTTACATCATAGTCCCTTTGGTCAAAGGTATGTTTACTTCACGCTTGAAAATGGTGGAACGGCAGAATATTTTCTTCTTAGCAGCGGATTTTCCCTGTATGAAATGAATTGGGATTTTGAAGGTATATGTGATGATGATCTGGCTCTGTTTCTGGATAACTATTTAGGATTGTTGGTAGATGTGCAGAACAACAGATCTCCGCAGGAACATCTTCGCGTGGGGTATAACGGTGAACTTGGCCAAAGCAATATAGATGCAGTGATAAATAATGGAACGTTTTCGCTGGAATCCAAGGGCGAGCAATGGCTGAGAGTTTTATTGGCACAATTGGCTGCGCATGATGGGAATGATCAATTGAACAGTTTCCGGGCTATTGCTGCATCCCGAATGCTGGGAAAGCTGGATTCCACTCCTGTTGAGCCTTCGGCAGGCTGCGCTTGGTATGATGCTCTGATACTTGCCAATCAGGACGATCTGCCGCCTGTGGAGGCTGCCATATATGAAGAAAATCCCACTTATCGTGTGGTGACGCAAGCGTTGATTGCACATTTTGCGGAGGAACGTGCCAGCTGGGGTGATCGCCGCGATGTGGACAGCACAAAGACTTGCGTTATTGTCACGCTGGGTGTCCACAAAGTGCGCGAAACAGACGATAAGCTGATTCTTTGGGCTTCGGTGGCTGAAAATGAATATGCCCTGTATGATAAAACCAAGTATCAGAATGTCAGCGGTTCCTGGATTCCTTCCCGCATTACCATGGAGAAGAATGACAACGGGCAGTGGATGCTTGCTGAACTGATTCAGGCAGAGGACGGTACGCTGTATGAACCCAGCATCATTGATTTCTGCGGCGGAGACAAGAATCTCGCCAGAAAACTGATGGCGGGCGGAGGCGGAAAGTCCTGTGAAGAATGCTTTCTCATGTACTTGGAGGCGAATGGATATACCAGTCCATTTGAAGTGATTTCATACTGACCCAATGTTTACCTGATGACAACAAGTGCAAGTTTATGTGCTGCACAAAAGAATCAGTAAATTGAAAATGATGGACTGTAGAGATCCAAGTGTAAGTGTGCATACATAACAACAAAACAGCATGATTGATATTGCTTGTAGTTGAAAAACACATATATATTATAAGCCTCCTGCAAGAATGCGGGAGGCTTGTTTGGCAAAGTGACGCTCGCCATCAGTTTTGGATCAATTGATCTTTGACAAATGCTTTCAAGTGACGGCCTTTTGCTATTTATCCCTTCACCCGGCACCGGAGCACCTGCAGATGCAGCGTGATCTCTTGAAGAATCGTTTCATTTCGTACCTTTTCAGGTACAGAAAAGCCCATGGGTGTCATATGAAGGAAACAGCGGGATTGTTCTTCGGTCAGGGGGAAAGTCTGCCGGATCTCGGCCCTCTCCAGCACATCCGCGTGCTTATCCAGATGATCCAGTACCTGCTGATTGCTGTAGCCCTCCTGGCGGAGATAGGGCTGGAAAGCCTGCCGGATCTCGCACAGGTAATCACTGTCAGGGATCACCTTGATCAACTCGCCCTCAGGTTTCAGAACACGGTGAAACTCCTCATAGTTGGCAGGGGTAAATACATCCAGCACCACGTCGGTTTGATGATCGCAAAGAGGCAGTTGCTTCAGATCTGCTACCAGCCACAGCACCTCTCCCGGCTGGCGTGCAGCTGCGCGGATGCCATCGCGGCTCAGATCCAGCCCGATGACAGTAGCGGATGGGAAATGCTGAGCCAGTTGACGGGCGTAGTAACCTTCTCCGCAGCCGGCATCCATCAGGCTAAAGGGCTGATCGGCATATTTCTGCTGCAGCATGCCGCTGATTGCATCCAGCACAGGCTGATAAAAACCATCGGTCAGGATCCGCTTTCTGCTTTCAAACAGGGCGGCATCGTATTTTTCTTTGCTTTGGTCGTGCTGCGGAGCCAGGTTTACATAGCCCTTGGCGCACAAGTCATAGCAATGGTTCTGGGAGCATTTCAGGCTGGTGTCCGCAAGGGTGAAGGCGCTGCCGCACCGGGGGCAGGCTAGCTTAGGCAGAGCGGGGGTAATGAGCCTTTGCAGCGTTTGCAGGTTCATGAGCATTCCTCCGGAAGCAGATCAAGGAATATGAAAAGAACCGCACAATGTGCGGCTCTTTTCGTTGCTGGTGCGATCGACGGGACTTGAACCCGTACTCGGTTAAGAACACGCCCCTCAAACGTGCGCGTATGCCAATTCCGCCACGATCGCATGCTGTCTTGCTGACAACATCAAATATTATATATGATACCCCGGGTATTTGTCAATCCCTTTTTTGCATTCCAATGATCTTTCTGTGTCAAATACGATGGAAAAGCAATAAAAGAACATTTGTTATTTTATATACATATTGAAAAGCATACAAGTTTCAGGTATAATTTAAACGATTACGATCCTACATTGGAGGGAAACTACCATGAAGCATATCCAGACCGTTTCTCAGCCCTGCCTGCGTCAGTCCCTGGCCCACGGTGGCTGCGGCGAGTGCCAGAGCTCCTGCCAGAGCGCCTGCAAGACCAGCTGCACTGTTGCCAACCAGAGCTGCGCCAACAAGGAAAACCAGATCATCGCTGGTCGCGATGGCAAGGTGAACCACGCCTTTGGCAAGTAAGTTCCATTCATGAAAAGTGACCGCATGTGCCTTGCCGCCATGCGGTGCTTTTTTGCATAGAAAGATGAAGGAGAAAAAATATGATCCATTTGTTTGAATCGCTGGGCAAGCGCATGGCGCTGGATGTGGGCAGCGGCGCTGTTTTGTCGCTGGATCCCATTGCCTATGATGCTTTGGCTGCCCTTGTGGAAAATCCGGATGCCGACGTGACTGCTGCCCTTGCGGAAAAGTACGATGCTGCCGAGGTGGAGGAAACCGTGGCAGAACTCCGTCAACTGATGGAGATGGGTTATCTGAACACGGATGATGATTACAGTCATGTGGAGCCCGTCGACACTGGCGTGGTGAAGGCCATGTGCCTGCTGGTGGCCCACGACTGTAACCTGCGCTGCAAGTACTGCTTTGCTGAAACCGGTGAATACCATATGGCAAGCCGGATCATGCTGTCTGCAGAAACTGGACGCAAGGCGCTGGACTGGCTGGTGGCTCACAGCGGCAACCGCAAGAATCTGGAAGTGGACTTCTTTGGCGGCGAACCCCTGATGAACTTCTCTGTCATCAAGGAAGTGGTGGCCTATGGCCGCGAACTGGAAAAGAAGCATGGCAAGGTGTTCAAGTTCACCACCACCACCAACGCCGTACTGCTGAATGAGGAAATGATGGATTTCCTCAATAAGGAAATGGACAATGTGGTCATCTCCATTGATGGTCGCCCGGAAGTGCATGACCGCATGCGTCCCACCCCCAACGGTAAGGGCAGCTACGATCTGATCATCGACAGAGCCAAGAAATTCGTGGAAAAGCGCGGTCAGCAGCGGTATTACCTTCGCGGTACCTTCACTGGCTACAATCTGGATTTCGGCAACGATGTGCTGCATCTGGCGGATCTGGGCTTTGAACAGCTGTCCATCGAGCCGGTGGTGACCGACGAGAAATGCGCATATGCCATCAAGGAAAGCGACCTGCCTACCGTGTACGACGAATACGAGCGTCTGGGCCGGGAGTATGTGCGGTATCGCCGGGAAGGCAAGTGGTTCAGTTTCTTCCACTTCATGGTGGATCTGACCGGAGGCCCCTGCCTGAAAAAGCGTCTGACCGGCTGCGGCAGCGGCAATGAATATGTAGCGGTTACCGCAGATGGCGATATTTATCCTTGCCACCAGTTTGTGGGCCGTGACGGCATGCGCATGGGCAGCGTGCTGGATGGCAGCTTTAACCGGGATATTCAGCGGCAATTCCAGCAGAATAATGTGCTGAACAAAGAAAAGTGCTCCAAGTGCTGGGCTCGTTTCTACTGCAGTGGCGGTTGCGCAGCCAATGCCCATGCGTTCAATGGCGATATCGGCAAGCCCTACGACATGGAGTGCAAATTGGAACAGAAGCGTCTGGAGTGCGCCATGGCGATCTACGCCATCGAGCAGGAGGCAGCACAGCAGGCAGAATAAACTGTAAACAATTGTTCGTCAATTGTGCAAAGTGTATTCACTGCCTGTTCACGACTTGGA
>SVGQ01000037.1 GCA_015056245.1 Clostridiales bacterium
GCCATACAGGGTTCGCGGATGGCTTCGTAGATCTGCGCGGAGGTGATCTCCGTGGTCTGAGGAAGGGTCGTGACCAGATCGCGTCCGCGGATACGGGCCCGGCGCACATCCCGAAGAGGCAGTGCCGCGCCCAGGTCCAGCTTCACTTCCTCGGCGGTACGGTCGCCGATCTGAATGTTGAATTCCCGCTTGATAAAATTGATGATGGCTTCGTCCATCTTTACGCCGCCCACGCGGATGGAACGGCTGATCACGATGCCACCCAGCGAAATAACAGCCACATCGGTGGTGCCGCCGCCGATGTCCACTACCATGCATCCGGTGGGTTCATAGACAGGCAAACCGCTGCCCAGCGCGGACACAAAGGGTTTCTCCGCCAGCAGCACCTGACGGGCACCGGCAGCCAGCGTCACTTCCCACAGGGCACGGCGTTCAATGGCGGAAATGGAGCAGGGATAGCTCACAAACACCCGGGGACGCACCAGATAGCTGGAGCCGATGGCACGGTGGATAAAAAACTCCAAAAGCAGCTTGGTCATATCAAACTCCGTGATAACGCCCTCATTCATGGGACGGACCGCCATCACGCCTTCGGTGGTGCGGCCCAGCATGATCTTGGCATCGCCGCCCACAGCCTTTACCTTGCGGGTGTTGTCCGCATCCAGCACCATGATGGTGGGTTCACTGACTACGATACCCTTATTTTTTTCATACACCTGTGTGTTGCTGGTGCCCAGATCAATTCCCAGATCGTGCGCAATAATTGCCATATCTACACATCCATTCCTTCGATAACTCGCGTCAATATCAGAACATTTCCAGCCCCAGCTGTTCAAAGATCTCTGTCAGCACTTCCAGCGGCAGGCCGATCACATTGGTGGGGCTGCCCTCAATGCTGGCGATCAGTGCTCCTGCCTGTCCCTGAATGGCATAGGCGCCCGCCTTGTCCATGGGTTCGCCGGTGGCAATGTAGCGGCGCAGAAGAGCGTCGCCCACGGGCAGAAAGGTGACCTTGGTGGTGGCGACCCGGTCGATGAAACGCCCATCCGGGCAGCGCAGGCATACGCCCGTGTGCACCTGATGTTCCCTGCCGGAGAGCATCTTCAGCATGCGCAGGGCATCCGCTTCATCCTGAGGCTTGCCCAGCACGGCATCGTCCACGCAAACCAGCGTATCCGCCGCCAGAACCAGACGGTCCGGGTAACGGGCAGCAACATCCTCGCATTTGCGGCGCGCCAGCTGGCTCACCTGCTCCTGACCGCTGCCGGTGGCATCCTCCTCGGCGCCAGAGGGAACCACCTCAAAAGGGATCCCGTAAAAACCAAGCAATTCCTGCCTTCTGGGCGAAGCAGATGCCAAAATCATGGGCTGGGTCAACGCCATCATCCGTGTCCCCTTTCATCTGGACAGATAGTATCAGCTTATTATAGCATAGTTTGCCTGAATGGAAAAGGTTTACCAAGCCATTTACAGCCATTTTGAACGTAAAAAAAGTAACAACATGACCGAAGGTTCCCAAGGCTGGGTTTTTGCCTTGCGAAACGAAAAAGTCAATGGTATACTTATGGTGGCATGATAGTGCCGAAAGCCGGTAAAACGGCATTTCACACAAAGGACGGTAACGCCATGGAGCATGTGAACGAAAAACGCCGCATCACACCTCTGCAATGGTTCAGCTGGGCGCTGATGGTAACTGCCCCCTTCCTGCTGATGGGCCTGATGAGCCTGTTTACGGGCCGGAATATGTGGAACTCGTGGCCTGTTTGGTCCAACGAGTTGGATTGCTACTGGGTTTTGCAGAATATGGGCGTGAAAGGCGCAGGCTACAACGGCATGTATGAGGTCATCCCGCCAGTGGGAAACCAGAGCGTGCTGGGCATTGCTCCATTGATTTTTTATGGCTGGTTCGTACAGCTCTTCGGCCTCAGCCGGGTGACGATCATGCTTGGCAACTGCCTGTGGATGAGCGCAGGCGCTCTGGTATTCTGCCTGGTGCGCAAACCCAAAGCCCAGTCTGCCCTGATGATGACCCTGATGACCCTGACATATGCCCCTCTGGCGCTGTATCTGGGCACTTCCATGCCGGAAGCGGTCAACTATGGTCTGCTCACTTTTTATGCAACCTTCCTGCTGCACTACGATGAAACCCGCAAGCCATGGGCCATGTGGCTGGCAGTTGGTTTTGCATTGCTCGCCTGCCTGTACCGCATTCAGTATGTGCTGCTGTTCCTGCCGCTGGCATGGCAGTTCGGCGGCCGCCGGTTCGGTCTGAAAACATGGATCGCGCTGGCAGTCTGCGTCATTCTGGCGTTCATCTGCGCAATTGTAGCCATCTGGTTCACCGCCCCCTCCATCCAGAGTTTCCCGTATCATTTTGTCCATGCCGACAGTCTGGAGATCGCTATCCAGCAGCTGCTCAGCCATACCAAGGCCAATGTGATGGACTATTTCGCCCTGCGCGGCCCCGACCGGATCGAGCAGGTATTCCGTCTGATCTATCTGGCCTCCATTCTGGTTTGCCTGTTGGGTACCTTTGTACACACCTGCCGGGAGCCGGGCAAAAAGATGCGTCTGGAAACCGGAATGAATACGCCTTTCCTGGTGGTGTCCGTCTGGCTGCTGGGCAGTCTTGGTATCATCATGCTGCTGTACGAAACCAATGACTGGTGGGACTTCCGCATGCTGGCCCCCGTGCTGTGGCTGACTGCGCTTTGCCTGCTTATGAGTGACCGGCGCATTGCACCGCTGTGCATTTTCTTTGGCAGCCTGCTGCTGACCCTGACGCTGATCCTTCATGAGCCGGTTGGCTGCTTTGCCGACCCGTACCGCTTCACAGAACCGCCCAAGAGCGATGCTCTGGCGCAGGCCATGGAAGTGATCACCTTTGATCCGGAAGCCGCCGATCCCTTTGACAACACCATTCGCACCGACCTGCGTGAAACTTGGCAAATGACCGACCGCGAGGATGGTCTCGGTTTTGAAACCGGCTGGTTCATCGAGGACAGCGTGGGCAAGAGCCGCTGGATTCTCACCGATATGCTCAAAGTACCGCTGGAGGGCTACAAGCCGGTCTTCAAAACAGAAGGCATGGCTGTTTATCAACGGATTGAGGAGTAACCCTATGAAAACTGCCACTCGTTGGGAAAAAGCGCTGGCGATCCTGTGCCATCTGCTGATCCTGATCCTGTCTCTTGCCGTGTTCGGCAGCATTATCCAGAACGAAAGCAGTGACCTGAGCATCCATACGGTCTATGCCCGTGCTGGTAATTTCCACGAACTGGACAGCTTTTTCCATTCCACCGCCAACCCTATGTGGCATGTGCTGGTGGTTTTGCTCAGCATGACTGGTGTACCCCTGTTCACATCAGCGGTCATCATCACGGCCATCTGCAAACTGCTGGTATTCGCCCTGACCCACTATTTCTTCACCCGCTGGCTGCAGGGCAGCGTCCGGCAATGGGTGATCACCCTGCTGGCAGTGATTTGCTCGCTGGTAACCGGTCTGTGCTGGCCTTGGTACAATCCCACTGTTTATCTGGGAGCCGGTTCTCCCAATCTGTGGCACAGCGCCACCCACATGATTGCCATGGTGTGGATGCCGCTGTGTGTGGTACAGATTGCCCGGGTTTATGACGAGTTCATCCGTCTGGAGCCGGAAATGGGCCCCAAGACGGTTCTTGACTGGAAAGAGCTCTGCTGGCTGTGCTTCCTCTTGCTTTGCAGTCTGGCTTCCAAACCCAGCTTCATGCAGGTCTGCCTGCCCGCCTCCTGCCTGTTCTTCCTGTTCAAGTGGTTCCAGTACCCCAAAAACAGCCGATATTTCCTGCAGGTGCTGGGCTGGGTTACCCCCGCCATCCTTCTGATGATTTTCCAGTACATGTACTATTTCGGCATCATCGTACCAGTGCAAAGCGAGATGATTCTGGAGTTTTCTCTGGGCAAGGTGAAAACCACCGCTATCATGGTTCTGCTGATGCAGGCCTTCCCCATGTATGCACTGTGGGTCACCCGCCGCCAGCCCAAGGACACCATCTATTGGCTGACCCTTCTGATGGATGTGGTCGGTATTGTGGAGTTCCTGATTCTGGGCGAAAACGGCCTCCGCGCAGCTGATGGCAATTTCGGCTGGGGCATGATGTCTGCTGTGCTGATGCTGTGGATGGTGACATTGCCCCGCTATGTAAAGAGCCGCAGCGGCGAAGCGGCAATGACCGCAGGCAAGCGGGCTGTGTATGGCGCAGGCTGGGCGTTGCTGGGCTGGCATCTGGCATCCGGCATTTACTACATCTGGTACCTGCTCTCCACCGGCGCTTCCCTGTAAGCAGCAGGCAGTACCCTCTGCTTGGTTCCACACGCAACAGAAAACCACCGAACCCCGGGCGTTTTCATCCGAAATGGATGGCTAATGGGGTTCGGTGGTTTTTGGATTTTTAGGATCAATCGTTGCTTTCGTAGCCCAGCGTACGCAGGTCATCCATACGGTTGCGCCAGTTTTCACGCACCTTGACCCACAGCTGTAAATGCACATGAGTGCCCAGCAAGGTTTCGATATCGGCACGGGCTTCCTGACCGATGCGGCGCAGCATAGCGCCCTGCTTGCCAATGATGATGCCCTTGTGGGCCGCCCGCTCGCAGTAGATGGTGGCGTGAATCTCCGTCAGATTGTCGCTCTGTTTGGTGATTGCCATCATCTCCACACCGATGCCGTGGGGCACTTCATCCCGCAAGTGCAGGAGCGCCTTTTCACGGATCAGCTCGCCGCAGATAAGCCGCTCGGGCTGGTCGGTAATGGTATCATCGGGGAAATACTGGGGGCCTTCCGGCATATAGCTGATGAGCAGCTTCTTCAGATGTTCCACACCATCGCCCTTGGCGGCGCTCACCGGCACGATATCATCGTATCCGGCATCTGCAAACTTTTCCATCAAAGCCAGCAGGGATTCCTTCTTCAGCAGGTCAATCTTGTTAAGCACCAAGGCTTTCTTTACTTTATACTGGCTCATATCCGCCACGATGCTCTCGTCATGCTTGCCAACGGCGGTGGCATCCACCATCACCACCAATGCGTCAATGCCCTGCAATGCTTCCTTGGCGGTCTGCATCATATACTCGCCCAGACGGGTGCGGGGGGTATGCAGACCGGGGGTATCCAGAAACACCAGCTGGTTCTCTTTTTCTGTGTATACACCCATGATGCGGTTGCGGGTGGTCTGAGGGCGGTTGGAAACAATGGCCACCTTCTCCCCCACCATGGCGTTCATCAATGTGCTTTTGCCCACATTGGGTCTGCCCATGATGGCTACAAAGCCGGAATGAAAAACGGACATCTGATCATTTCCTCCTTCGTTGTTTACGGCAGATCCTTGGGACCAAAACCGTGAGGCAGAAGCTCAGGCAGGGTGGTCTCCGCTACCTGTCCCTCGCCCCAGGTGACCAGCAGGCGGATGCCGGGAGCGAACTCATTGAGCACCTGACGGCAGGCGCCGCAGGGATAAGGCGGCGCGCCGTTGGACGCGATGGCAATGGTGGAAAATTCCTGTACACCCTCGCTGACTGCCTTAAAAACAGCGGTGCGCTCGGCACAGTTGGTCAGGCCGAAGCTGGCATTCTCAATATTGCAGCCGGTGAATACCCTGCCGTCTGCGCTGAGCAGAGCCGCACCAACAGCATATTTGCTGTAGGGAGAGTAGCTCTTTTGCATCGCCAGACGGGCCAGCTGGCAGAGTTCTTCATCGGAAGGGGCGTAGCCGGTATCATCCCGGGTCACGCCTGCCATTCCCAGCGCTTTTTCTTCCATCTTGCGCATCTCCTTCTTTTCATCCTCTTCCATGTGGTCGTATCCCATCAGATGAAACAACGCGTGAGCCAGCAAATAGCACATTTCCCGGCGAACACTGTGACCGTATTCTTCAGCCTGTGCTACCGCATGAGGATACGAAAGAATGATATCCCCCAGCATACACGCGCCCAGTTCCGGATCCCATTCCCGGCGCAGACGCTTCTCGCTGTCTTTGGCGGTCTGACCCGGACGGTAATTCACCGCCGGAAAGCTGAGCACATCGGTGGACCTGTCCACCCCACGCTGGTCCCGATTGATCTGATGGATCTCCTCATCATCGGTCAGCAGCACATGCACCGCGCAGGGCAATGTGACCCCTTCAGCCGCCTGACAGCACTGGGCTACCAATTCCAGCGGCGCATCCACCGTCACCGGGATTTTACTTTCCCATTCAATCTTCATGTTTTTCTCCTTGCGAGGGGGATACAGCTTCTGACGCTTCCGCTTTTACCGGCTCAGTGGCTGCCGTATCGGATTGGTTTTCTTCTGAGCCAGCTTGTTTTTCCTGCGCAGGCTGGGCAGTTCCTGCTGCCTTGGCAACAGCAGGTGTTGCCGCCGGGGCGGCTTGCGGGGCCGCAGGGGCGACGGGCTGACCTGCTTGGGCAGCCGCTGCGGGCTGTACCGTCTGCGCTGCAGGGGCAGCGGGTTCACTCGCAGGCTTTACAGGCTGGGGTGCCGACGGGGCGGCTTGCGATGCCGCAGGGGTTGCGGGTTGACCTGCTTGGGCAGCCACTGCGGGCTGTACCGTCTGCGCTACAGGGGCAGCAACTTCGCTCGCAGGCTTTACATGCTGGGGTGCCGCCGGGGCGGCTTGTGATGCCGCAGAGGTTGCGGGTTGACCTGCTTGGGCAGCCGCCGTGGGTTGTACCGTCTGTGCTGCAGGAGCCGCAACTTCGCTCGCAGGCTTTACAGGCTGGGGTGCTGCCGGGGCCGCAGGGACAGCAGGTTGGTTGGCTTGGACAGCCGCCGTGGGCTGTACCGTCTGTGCTGCAGGAGCCGCTTGCGGTGCAGACACAGGCGTGTTTTTTCCTATCCCAGCCGCCACGCTTTGCCCATTCTGGGATGCGGCTGGTTTGGGCTGGGCTGCGGCTTGTGCAGCTGCTGTAGATTGCGGCTGTCCGGCAGGCTGCGCAGCCACGCGCGGTGCGGATGCGACCATTTCTGGTTTGACAGTTGTTTCCGGCTCTAGCTTACGCAGTTCCTGTGCCTCCACCCGGCTTTCGGTATGGTTTTCTTCAGCTGCAACACGGGCCGTTGCGGTAGGACTCATGGAAGGATACTCAATGCGCTCATGGAACACGCCTTTGAGCACAGTGGTAAAAGCCTGACAGATCCGTTCCACATCCAGAAGGGTCAAAGGTGCTTCGTTGAGCTGCCCATCATCCAATTTGCCCTGCACCAGCTTATGAATAAACTCCTCTATGGCTTTAGGCGTTGGGTTGGACATGCTGCGCACAGCGGCTTCCACCGTGTCAGCCAGCATGATGATGGCGCTTTCTTTGGTTTGGGGCCGCTTTCCATCGTAGCGGAAGTCTGCGATGTCCACACCCGCATCACCGGCTTGCTGCGAGGCCTTATGATAGAAGTACATCACAGGGGTGTCGCCGTGATGCTCCACGATAATGTTCTGGATCTCCTGCGGCAGACGGTACTGCTGGGCAAGCACCAGACCATCCCGGGTATGGGCGGTGACAATGGCGGCAGATACATAGGGATTGGTATGCTCATGGGGATTGTCGCCAATCTGATTCTCCTTGAAATACAGGGGCCGCTTCAATTTGCCGATATCGTGGAAATAGGCGCCGGCACGGGCCAACAGCTGATTGGCTTCCACGCTCTCTGCGGCGGCTTCTGCCAGATTTGCCACGATAATGCTGTGATGGTAGGTGCCGGAGGCCTCGATCAGCAGGCGGCGGAGCAACGGATGATTGGGGTTGCTCAGTTCCATCAGCTTGGAGGGCGTTGCCAGATTGAACATTACTTCGATCAAGGGATCAAATGCAATAGTCAGAACAGCTGCCACTGCCGCCGCTGCTCCGCTCCAGATGGCATCCGCTGCCACATCATGCAGGGACGTATTGGTCATGAAACCAACGATCAGGATCAATGCAGCGTTGATCACAGCAGTAATGATGCCGCACAAAAGAATCTGCTGACGGTTGGGCTTGCGCCGTACGATCATGACAGCAGCAATGCCGCTGATCAGCGTGGTCATAATAATATTCACAGTCTGTGCGCTGAAGGTGCTTTCGCTGCCGGTTGCCAGCGTACCGATGATCACGGTCATGCTCAAACAGGTAGCCATACCGACCCGCGCCCCCAGCAAGCTGGTGACCATTACCACTGCAAGCAGGGTTGGCATCAGATATACATTGACCAGCTTGGCAAGAATGCACACGCCCAGCGTCAGGCACATGCTCAGCATAATGATGAGCATCCGGGAGGGGCGCTGCATTGTATTGGACATGAACAACACCAACACCATCACCATGACGGCAATAGCAATCAATACCAGCGCAATGGCGCTGACATACATCATCACATCCACATCATTGTTGTTCAGAAGGCCCAGAGAGCGCAGCATCTCCAACTGATTGATGGTTACGCGTTCACGAGCCAGCACAATGTTCTGACCCTGTTTGTAGATGACCGGTTCCACCGCATTCCGTGCTTCCTGACGGAGAGCTTCGGTAGCAGTCTGGTCAATGAGCATGTTGGGCTGCATCACCTTGCGCAGGATGGGCGTGACCACATTCTGCAACAGGTCGATCTCGGTTTTGTAGCCTACGATCTGCTGCAGATACTGGATGGTCTCACTCACATATCCTTCACGGATGGTAGTGTTCATGGTATTTTCCACGGCAGCGGTCAGATCGCTGGTCATGTCCTGCATCTGCTGATCGGAGGCGTGAAGCAGCGTTTGCAGCTGATATCCAGCCAGCGTCAACTGTGTCAACTGGCCCTGCGCATAGCTCAGTTCGGCTTCGTTAAACTTGTAATTCTGCTGTGCACGCACATCATCCGGATACTGCTGCATCAGAATGTTCCGACCGTACTGCTGTACCGTATTCACCTGCTTGAGCACAGTTTCCAGATTGAGCAGCACATCCTTGGTGACGCTCTCGTTGAACACATAGCTGGGTTCTACCTTGGAGGCAGCTTCCTCCCGTTGGCGGGCTGTGCTTACCTCGTCCACCACATCCTTGGTGGCAGTGATGGTGGTATGCGAAATATCACCCACCCGCAAATTGTATCGTTTAGGCGCGATGGCAACCGCCATCAGGGCGCACAAGATCAGTACCCCAACGATCATCACCAATACGGTCTGCACCGTCTTGGCAGCAAAAATCTCCCGCAGGGTCTTGCGGCTGTGCACGCTGGCTTTCTTGGCAGCTCGTCTATTGGGCATCATCAGCTAAACCCCTCCGCTTTCTTTCGTATGCGTCATAGGCCTTCACCACGGTCTGCACCAGATCGTGGCGCACCACATCGCTTTGATTCAGACGGATAATCGCCACCTCCGGCACATCGCTAAGCACTTCCAGCGCCTGCAGCAAGCCGCTTTGCTTGCCAAAAGGCAGGTCGGTCTGGGTGGCATCGCCGGTGACCACCACCCGGCTGCCCGCGCCAAAACGGGTCAGGAACATCTTCATCTGCTCAGGGGTGGTGTTCTGGGCTTCATCCAGAATGATGAAGCTGTCCGAGAGGGTGCGTCCGCGCATATACGCCAGCGGCGCAACTTCCAGCGCGCCCCGTTCCTGCAGCCGCTGATAGCTTTCCGCGCCCATCATTTCGTACAGCGCGTCAAACAACGGGCGCAGATAGGGATCCACCTTCTGGCTCAGATCACCGGGCAGGAAACCCAGCTTTTCGCCCGCTTCCACTGCCGGGCGGGTGAGCACAATGCGCTCTACCTCTTTGTTGCGCAGCGCAACAACGGCAAGGGCCATGGCCAGATAGGTTTTGCCCGTGCCCGCCGGGCCCACCGCGAAGGTGAGCTCGTGCTCCTTGATGGCCTTCACATACTCATACTGACCAAAGGTCTTGCACCGCACAGGACGGCCCCGGTGGGTGATCGCCACCGGCTCCTGGGGAATTTCATCCAGCTTGTCCAGCTCGCCCCGCTTCACCAAGCTGAGGGCATAGCGAAGCACCGTGCGGTCCACGGTCATGCGGGCAGCGTGAAGCTGGCTGAGCTTGTCGATGACGGCGGCGGTCATTTCCACCGCCTCCTCCGGGCCTTCTACCTCCAGGTCCGCGCCCCGCAGGGCCAGCTTCACACCCAGCTCGTTTTCGATCAAGGGCAGATTGCGCTCATTGGCGCCAAGCAGCGAAAGGGATGCCTCCATGCTGTCCAGCATGATCTTTCCCCGTACATTGCAACTCAAAAGGGCATGCCTCCGATCATGGCAGCGCTGCCGTCTGCTCGCGCAGGTACAGCATATGCCAGTTTATCAACTTATATCATACAATAATCTGCCCATTTGGTCAACAAATCATTGCACCAGCACATCTGACGCACGGTTTGGCTGCCCTTGTTCATCCAAAACCAGATCTGCCAGATATTCCCCGCTGGCGGTGGCGTACATGTAGCCATCCTCTCCCATCCGGGTTTCTACCCATGTATCGGCAATCCGATAGCCGCGCAAGGCGTTGCGCAACTGCGCCATGGCTGCGCTACCTGCTTCCGTTCTGGCTTCAGCAGTGGGTCGGGTGTTCTCTGTCAGCGCCACTTCCCGATATTCTGCCACCCGTTGCCACACCGGAAAAAAACTGCCCACTACGGGTGTATCCGTCAGGTAGAGATGGTAGGTGAGATAATCCGGGCTCTCCAGCGCATCAGGCCAGCAGAACCACGGCGTGCACAGTTGCCTGCGGATCTCACTCTGCCCGGTTTCCTGACTGAGGGTTTCCTGCATGGAGACACGCACCGTTTCCTCCTGCCAGCACCGGGCAATCACACGCCCACGGGCTGCCACCGGCACCATTTCCCCATCCGCGCCCCGTTCCTCGCCCCGGATGAGCACCTGTCCCCTGCGCACCAAATCCCCGGGGCGAACCAGTGCTGTACCGCCATATACCTGCACCGACTGCACCACTCCATCCCGGGCAGCAAGCAGATCGCAGGGCTGCGCATCCGGCAGCTGCGGCGCTGGCACGCCCTGCGTGCATTCCACCACCAGCGTCACATTGTTCACATACACCCGGAACCAAGCCACATCCGGGTATCGCCGCTGGAGCAGCAGCGACAGGGTGGCGGCATCAGTTTCATCTTTTCGCATGCCGCGGCGGTAACCTTCCTGTGCAAGGTACGAAGCAATATCCGCCTGATAAGGCCCGGCATCCACAATGCGGATCATCCAGATAAACCGCAGGGCCACTACCAGCAGCACAGCCGCCAGTACCGCGCCGATCACCAGTCCGGGGCGTCTGAGCCAGCGGCGCAGCCTTGCGCCCAGCCCCACCGGCACAACCTTTTCCATGCGCCAGCCTTTGCCGTGGGCGATAGCGGTAATGGTCTCCAGATCCACTGAGCGGCAGATACAGCGCAGGGTGCGGCGATCTACCCGCCGGGCGCTGATCAGGGAGATCCCTTCCTTTTGCAGCGTGTTCAGAAAACGTTCCAGATTGAGGCCGGTCAAAGTGAACTGATGATGCAGGCAGTCCGGCAGAGGGAGTTTTTTCAGGAAAGCGGAAAGGCGGCTGCCCCGTTGGATTGCTGGCTGCCGGGTGACATCCGCGGGTTGCGGCGGCTGGTTTCCCTCAGGCCACATGCCCTCCTGCGCCATTCTCCCGCCCCGTTTGCGAATAACCATCCCCTTCACCCCTTCGGACGGTAGCACAGTTTTTCGATTTTCCCCAGCACCACCAGTCCATCCTGATCATAGCGGGTAAGAGACAGCCGCTGCCCGTTGATCACCAGAAGGCCACACAGCGTTTTCAGGATAATCTCTTTTTCCGTGCAGGCATACACCCCCTGATGCTGTTCCACGATCACCTTTTCATCCCCCACCAGCACGGAACGGGGCCAACCAAAAACCAGTTCCTGCGGCAGATCCGCCTGTTTGAGCCTATCCAGCATACCGCGCCTCCTTTGTTTTTGGGAAAAGCATATGTTACAAGGCGGCTTGACATGCGTTGCAGGCAGGATCGGGGGATGGATAAACTTTGCAAAATGCGCTTGACACAGAAAAGGTAATATGTTATCTTTTTATCGGTAATGTATTACCTTTTGTACTGGAAAGGTTCGCAGAAAGGAGACCGCCCATGCAGCTGAACGATGTTATCCAGAATGAAACTGTAGACTTCACCGGCATTGAAAGCCCCTACTTCCTGCTGGGGCTGCTCAGCGCCTTTGACAACCGCTTTCAAGCCATTGCAGACAGACTCATCGGAGAGATCAGCTGGAAACAGTTCTTCACCATCATCTGCATCAACCTGTGCAGAGAAAATCCCACACTGCAACAGCTGGCGGATGTAATGGGCACCTCCCATCAGAACTGCAAGCAGCTGCTGCTCAAACTGGAGAAGAAAGGTTTTGTATCCTTGGAAACCGATCCCGCTGACCGGCGCAGGCAGCGCATCCGGCTGACCGAACACTGTCTCGCCTTCTGCCAGCAAAACGACGAGCGCAGCCAGCGGCTGATGCAGCAGATGTTCGCCGGCATCCCGGAAGAGCACCTGCGTATCACCATTCAAACCATCATACAGATGGAGCAGCAGCTGACGGCGCTGGCAGCGCCGCCTGCACCATCCACTGACACCAAACCCGAATAAAATGCAGACAGGAGATCTTCACATGGCAAACGGCATCATTCTCTACCAGAGCAAATACGGCGCGACCAAGAAATATGCTGACTGGCTGAAGGAAGCCACCGGCTTTGACTGCATGGAGACCAAAAAGGCCACGCTGGCAGCGGTTGAACCTTACGAAACCATCGTACTCATGGGCGGCGTGTATGCCTCCGGTGTGGCGGGACTGAGTTTCCTCAAAAAGAACATCACTGCCCTGAAAGAAAAACGCCTCTTCCTTTTTGCCTCCGGCGCTTCCCCCTATGACGAAGCCGCCATTGAGCAAGGCAAAGCCCACAATCTGAAAGGCGATCTGGCAGGGATTCCCTTCTTCTACGGGCAGGGCGCGTGGAACATGGCCCAGATGACTTTCGGTGACCGGACGCTTTGCAAGTTGCTTCTGAAAATGGTTGCCAAGCAGGATCCCTCCACCTACGAGCCCTGGCAGAAAGCCCTGATGGAAGCCGGAGCGGATACCGTATGCGACTGGACAGACAAAGCCAATCTGGAGCCCCTGCTGGCTGCCATCAATGGTTGACAGGCCGACGGTTCCTTGCTATACTTTTCCTGACAAGGCAAAACCACCCAAAGGATGTGATGTTGCCGATCGTCCGGCTACCGCCCCGTCGGTTTGCGGATGATTCGGAAAGAGCGGAAAACCCAAGTGCATACACAAACAGCTGCAAGATTGGCAGTTTTGTTTGTGTGCGCTATCGGTTTTTCGCTCTGCAACGGAAGTTCTCTTTCGCCGCAGAGTGTCTGGCTCTGCGGTTTTTTGTTGTCTGTTTTTGGAGAGATCGTCCCCCATCATGGTTTTGCCTTGTCAATCAATTTGATATTGGAGGAAGAATACTTATGTATATCAACAAAGAAGTCAAGTCATCCGAAGAGAAGGAACGCATCATCCTTGCAAGGAGTTATCAAACAGTTGAACGGATCAGCGATACTGCTTTGAAAAGAGCAATCGCAAGAAGGATTCTTGAAAACCTTCACGATTGGTTTGAGGTTGATGAAAGCAGAGAGCAATATATCCGTGAGTGTTCCGACTGGATGTTCTTTGCCGCCAAGGAAAAGGACGATTACGCTGGATTCCTCTGCCTGAAGGAAACCGGCCGCCAGACTGTGGAACTTGCCGTCATGGGTGTTCTCAGGGAGTACCACAGAAATGGTTTGGGGAGAGCGTTGTTTCAGGAAGCCCAAAAGGCCGCTGCAGAAGAAGGCTATTCCTTCATGCAGGTCAAGACGGTAAAGATGGGCGTTTATGAAGATTATGACATCACGAACCGTTTCTATCTTTCCCTGGGGTTTGCGGAGTTTGAAGTAATCGATGAACTCTGGGGCAAGGAGAATCCTTGCCAGATCTATGTGATGTCGCTGAAGTAAAACCGATGCTGTTCAGGAGGACATATGAAGAAGTGGTATGATGAGGAATATGAATTCAGTATTGAAGTGACCGGATTTCTGCATGGGGATCACACCGAGAGATATTGCCGCAATGGCGAAGAGATCGGTGATCGCTATACCTGCACTTACGGCTGCCCTGTCAATCAGGACGGATACGGAATCTGCTCCAAAACAATGATGCTGCTGTATCCAATGATGGAAGCTGTCAGAAGCGGAGGAGATCTTGAAAACCTTGGCGGCGACAGCAAATACACCAAAACGATTGTATGCCCGGATGGATGTGTGATTTTCAGACTGACCGCCGTGCCGCTGGGAAATGAAAATTTCCACAAGGGCGGGTTTTATGATTATCCGGATCAGACATAAAGCCATCCATTCGCATCCTCTGCCATTAAGGAAGGCTTCCTGCCGCTGGAAGTGATGCCCAGCCACCGCAACGAGGAAAGCACCCTGTCCGACAAGAGGGAAAACACAAATGCCCCCGCACCGTTTCCAGTGCAGGGGCAATACTCATTTGTTATCAAATCAGTCCACGATGGGCTGACCGGTAACGATGCACAGGGTATCCTTGGCGATGACGGATTCCTCATCGGTGGGGATGACGCAGACCTTCACCTTGCTGTCGTCGGTGGAGATGACGCACTCGTAAGCGTGGCCATCGGCGCAGGCAGCGTTCTTGGCGGGGTCGATCTTGGCGCCCAGGTACTCGAAGTCCTGCATGATCATCTCACGCAGCTTGCCGTTGTTCTCGCCGATGCCGGCGGTGAACACGATGGCATCCACGCCGCCCATTTCAGCAGCGTAAGCGCCGATGTACTTGCGAACGCTCCACACCAGCATATCGCGGGCCAGAATGGCATCCTCGTTGCCTTCGGCGGCAGCGGCATCCACATCGCGCATATCGCTGCTCACGCCGCTGATGCCCAAAAGACCGCTCTGCTTGTTCATCATGTTCAGAACGCCCTTGACGTCCATATCGGTGTTATCCACCAGATATTCCACCACAGCAGCATCCAGGGTGCCGCAGCGGGTGCCCATCAGCACGCCCTCCAGCGGGGTGATGCCCATGGAGGTATCCAGGCACTTGCCGTCCTTCACGGCAGCCAGAGAGGAGCCGTTGCCCAGATGGCAGGTGATGATGCGGCTGCCTTCCTTCTCCAGGCCCAGGAACTCACGAACGCGCTTGCTCACATAGCGGTGGGAAGAACCGTGGAAGCCGTAGCGGCGCACATGCAGATCGGTGTAGTACTTCTTGGGCACACCGTACATGAAGGCCTTGGCAGGCATGGTCTGATGGAAAGCAGTATCGAACACAGCCACATTGGGGGTGTTGGGCATGACCTTTTCGCAGGCCAGAATGCCCTGCAGGTTGGCGGGGTTGTGCAGGGGGCCCAGGGGGATGTTGGCCTCGATGGCAGCCTTCACTTCATCGTTGATCAGGATGCTGGCAGTGAAGCTCTCGCCGCCGTGCAGCACGCGGTGACCCACAGCGCCGATTTCGTCCATGCTCTTGAGCACACCCTTTTCGGTGTCCAGCAGACCCTTGAGCATCCACTCGATGCCTTCGGTGTGATCCTTCATGGGGGTGGTTACTTCAAAGACCTTGTCGCCCACCTTCTGCTTGATGCGGCTGCCTTCGATGCCGATGCGCTCAACCAGACCCTTTGCCAGCGTGGCATTGGTATCCATGTCGATGAGCTGATACTTGAGGGAGGAAGAACCAGCGTTGAGGATAAGAATTTTCATGTGACTGTCTCCTTCTTGCAATGATACAGTGATTATCGGAAACGCCGTGCTACAGCGATTGGCGTTTTCTGCCCGGGTATGATACAATATGATATCGGATGCACACCCAACTTATAGTATACACCTTTTGATCAAATAATGGAAGGGGACAAGCCCAAAAAGCTGTGGGCGATGCAATGGAACGACCGGTTGTTGGTATCATTTGCGAATACGACCCCTTTCACCGGGGTCATCGGCGGCAGTTTGAGCTGATCCGGGAAAAGCTGCCGGATGCCGCCATCGTTTGCCTGATGAGCGGGCCTTTCACCCAGCGGGGCATGCCCGCACTGTTTGCGCCTGCGCACCGGGCAGAAGCTGCCTTGCGGGCTGGAGCTGATCTGGTACTGGAATTGCCCTGTGCCTTTGCAGTGCGGGACGCGGAACACTTTGCCCTCGGCGGCGTGAGCATACTGAGTCAGCTGGGCTTTGTGACCCATCTCAGCTTTGGCGTGGAGGACAGCAGCATCGACCTTGAAGCTGCCGCCCGATTGATGGAGGAACCCACCGAGACCTTTACCCGTGTTTTGCGGGAGGAACTGGGCAAAGGGGTCTCCTTTGCGGCGGCGCAGGGAGCCGCGCTGGCGGCGTGTGTGCCCTGTGAGGCGACGGTACCCGATAGCGGTGCGGATACAAGGCAAACAGTCCAAGACCTATGGCAGCAGCCCAACCTGATCCTTGCCCTGTGCTACCAGCGAGCCATGTTGCGGCTGGGCAGTACCTTGCAGCCCTTGCCGGTGAAGCGGGTCGGCGGGTATCATGATGCGGCGTTGCCTGCCATGGATACGGCAACACATGTCGGCGGCGCTCTGCCGGCAAACGCCCGCACTGCCTATCCCTCCGCCACTGCGGTGCGCCATGCCTATCTCAGCGGCGACATTTCCGCGGCTGAAACTGCCTGTGGCTATGCGCTACCCGTCGGGGATGGCATGCTGCCTGTGTGCCGCCCCGATGCGCTGGATGCCGTGCTGCTCTACCGCCTGCGCAGCATGACCCCTGACCAGCTGCGCCAGCTGCCCCTGTGCAGCGAAGGGCTGGAATACCGGCTGCAAGCAGCAGCCCATCAAGCCACCAGCCGGGAAGCCTTGCTGGAAGCGCTCAAAACCAAACGATACGCCCGGGCAAGACTCAGCCGCCTGTGCACCCATGGGCTGTTGGGCGTGACACAGGAATTGCTGGAGGCCCATCCCCTGCCGGAATACGTTCGCCTGCTGGGCTTCCGCAAGGAAAGCGCAGATTTGCTTGGCCTTCTGCGGGGCAGCTGCATCCCAGTGATCAGCAAGGCAGCGGACGGCGATTGGCAAAATCCGCTGTATGCGCTGGACAATAACGCCTATGACCTGTGGGCCTTGGGCGCATGTCTGCCCGCCGGGCTGATGATGCGCAGTCAGGTGGTACGCTACAGCGCAGACCAACAGGAGGGAACCAAATGACCGGCAACTACAAAGTGATCACCCTGTGCGGCAGCACCCGCTTCAAGGAAGCCTTTCTTCAGGAACAGAAGCGGCTGACGCTGGAAGGCAACATCGTTATCAGCGTTGGCCTGTTCGGACATTCCGGCGATGGCGAGGTCTGGACAGAGGGCACCAAAGCCATGCTGGACGATATGCACAAGCGGAAAATCGATATGGCAGACGAAATTTTTGTCATCAATGTGGGTGGATACATCGGGGAGAGCACCCGGTCGGAAATCGACTATGCCATGCGTACAGGCAAGGCGGTGCGGTATCTGGAGGATAATTGAAAATGGATCATGGACAGTTGCGATTTGAATGCAGCGCAATAGACACACAAGGCTGCTTTCGTCGGGAGCACACAGGGTACGGTCAGGATATTTCACCAGCGTTTACGATTGAGAATCTCTCGCCGGAAGCCAAAACCCTCGCCATCACGCTGGAAGACCTGAGCCATCCCATCAAAGGCTTTACCCATTGGGTGATCTGGAACCTCCCAGCAACCCCTCAGATTCCCGAAGGTATTTCTGCCGGGGCGTTTGCAGCCGCCCTGCAACCAGCCAGGCAGGGCCTTGCCTATGGCTGGCACCGCTACGCAGGCCCCAAGCCGCCCAAGGGCTCGAACCATCGCTACCGTTTTACCGTGTATGCCTTGGATGATGAACTGGATCTGCCCGCGAATGTATTCAAGAAACGTTTTTTGAAGAAAGCAGCGGGGCATATCCTGCAAATGGGCGAAGCAGTCGGCGAATACCCGGGCTGCTAACAGATGCCTTAGGCTCACAGTTGTTTCATAAACACACAGACAAACACCCCCAAAGAGTTTTCCGCTCTTTGGGGGGTGTGCTTCATCAAACGCGCTTGTACAGCACCGAAACGCTGTCCTTTTCCAAGCCGCATTTGCTATAAAACGCTTCATTGGGCTCTATGGACATCAGCTGCACCACAGCGATGCCCTTTTCTTTTAAATGAGGCTCCAAGGCATGCATCAGCTGCCTGCCGATGCCCTGCTTCTTGCGCTCTGGCACCACAAACAGCTCCGAAACGTAGAAGAAATCCTCATCCGCATAAGGATCCACAAAGCCCAGCAAACCGCCAATGATGACGCCATCCTCCACGGCTTTCAGGCCCATGCCCTGATAGTTGCCCAGAATAGCCCGGACACGCTTTTGCGCCCGCTCCTCCGTCCAGTTTTCAAACCACGGGGCTTCTGAGTAGGCTTTGCCCATGGCAGATGCCAAGGCCGCATGATCCTCTGCGGTTATTTGCTGATACTCAATCATTCCAATGCTCCTGAATCAGTCCTCGTCGTCCTCGTCAAAGCCAAGGGCGATGCGGTTCTGGTCGTTCTCCCACAGCTTGTCCAGCCGGTAGAACTCCCGCTCTTCGGGGTGGAAGATGTGCACCAGCACATTGCCGTAGTCCAGCACCACCCAGCGGCCTTCCTGCTGGCCTTCCTTGCGGATGGGTTCCTCGCCCATCTCGGACAGTTTCTCCTCCACTTCGTCAGACAGGGACTTGACCTGCAGCGCGCTGCGACCGCTGGCGATGATCATGCAGTCGGTGATCACGGTCAGATCATGCACATCCAGCGCCACGATGTCCTTGGCCTTCTTTTCGTAGAGAATGCCGGCAATTTTGGTAATCAGTTCGTTATTCATTCTTCATTGCTCCTTTGCTGTGCCATCAGGCGGTCCAGCCAGTCCGCCACCCGCTGAGTGGTGGGATGGGGCACGCCTTTCTGGCTCTTAACATAGTCAAGGGTAGACCGGAGGGAATGGCTCATGGCAGCGGGAAGGCTCTCCCCAGCCAGCCTGCGGACCTCCTCCAGCGCCGGATAACTGCGCCGGGAAGGCTCGATTTTATCGGACAGGAAAACGATCATATCCAGCGGCAGCATGCCCACCTTACCGGTGGTGTGGCAACGGATGGCTGCCAGCACATTGGGGTCGGTGATGCCGTAATCCCGCTCGGCAACCACCGCGCCCACCGGGCCGTGGAGCAGGTTGCCGTTCTGGATGGTGATCTTGTCGATCAGCAGCCGGTGATCCTTGGCGATCTGCTGCATACCGCTCAGGGGCATGCACTTGGCGCAGTCGTGCAGGAGGGCTGCGGTGGCGGCGGTATCCTCGTTCAGCCCATGCTGACGGGCCAGTTTCCGTGCCGTCCAACTGACCAGCAGGGAATGAAGGAGCCGCTTGTCGCTCAGGTTCTTTTTCAGTCTGGCGTAAGCTGCTTCGCCAATCGCCGGGCTGGCTTCCCTGCCATAAAGGCCCATCAGGCGGATGTACTCGATCACCTGAGGCTTTAATTCATCCGGGTCGCCGCCTTCCTTCAGTTCAGCCCGGACAGCGGTGGAACTCACATCCCGGGGGGGCAGGCTCAAAAAATTGAACTTACAGCCCTGCTTGCGCAGCTTGCCGCAGCGGGGATCATCCTCCGGGTCGTGGGTATCCCGGCGGCAGACCAGAAAACGGGTCAGCTCAAACACCTTGTCAGCTTTTCGCCAGTTGGGCAGGTCAAAGAGGGTATCTTCGCCGATGATGTAGTAAAACTCCGCGCCCGGCAGTTGCTTTTTGAGCAAAGTCAGCGTATCCACGGTGTAGATGGTGCCCTTGCGCTCAAGTTCAATACGGCAGGGTTCAAAACCGGATATGCCGCTGACAGCCAGCCGGGTCATCTCGTAGCGGTGCTCCGCGTCCTCCAGCCCTTCTTTTTTATGGGGCGGGTTGCCGGTGGGCAAAAACAGTACCCGGTCCAGCTTGGCTTCCCGGAGGGCACAGGCCGCCATTTCCAGATGCCGCTCATGGATGGGGTTGAAGCTCCCGCCCATGAGGCCGATTTTCTCCTTTGGCACAACCGCGCCTCCTTTCCTGTAGTGATTCAATGATTATACTAAAAAACCGCTGAAAGGGAAAGATATTTCTTTGAAAGCGGGGTGGATACCATGCACAAATACCAGCCCAAGGCCCCTGTGGCAGAGGCGGCGGATAAACTGCTCCGGGCCATGCTGGCAGCATTGGCAGGCACGGCATGGTTCGTGTATCTGTGGGGCGTGCAGCTGACAGCCCTCACCGCAGGTGTCGCCATGGGCGGGCTGATCTGGCTGGCAGCGCGGCAACTGGGCAAAAAACGCATGCAGCGCAAGGAAGCCCAAATGCGGCAGATGATCGGCGGGGAGCTGGCTCTGAGCCGCCTGATGATGCTCTCCCCACGCCACGCGGCCTTTCAGGCGGCGCTGTGGCTACTGCCCAAAGCGGACATCCACATGGAGAAAGCCCTGCCGTGGGGTGTGCTGGGCACATGGAAGGGCGGGCGGGTGCTGGTTCGGCTCATCGCCCAGCACGAAAGCCTGCCCATCAATGTGCAACAGGTGATCAAAGCCGTTCGGGATGCTCATGATCAGGAAGTGGACAGGTGCCTTTTGTGCGTCACCGCGCCGGTGAGCAAGGAAGCTGCCGCCTATGCGGAGGACTTGGAGATGCCCATCCGCATCGTAACCCGGGAAGAGCTTGTAGCCCTGGCGGGAGCCAACGAACCCGCCACCGACGAACAATTGCGGCGCATGGCGGAGGGTCGGCGGCACAAAGGCCGCAGCCTGGCAAGCTGGCTGGATGAGATCCTCTCCGTTGGAAAAGCCAAGCGGTATCTGTGGTACGGGCTGGGCATGGGCGTTTTGGCGGCGATCACCCGGCAGTGGGTGTATCCCTTCCCGGCGGCGGTGTGTTTGTTGCTGTACGCAGGCTGCAAGATCCGCAACTGGCGCAGAAAGGAGGAAAGCTGGTAACCCTTACTGGGCGCAAGCATTGGAGAGAGCGATCCAGTTCTCGGTGGTCAGTTCCTCAGCACGGACGGTGGGTTTCAGGCCCTGGGCCTCCATGGCAGCAGAGAGCTTCTCGTTGTCCACCGTGCCTTTGAGGGCATTGGTCAGGGTTTTGCGCCGGTGACCGAAGCCGTCCTTCATCATGCGCATCAATAGCTTTTCGTTGCTGACCGGGGCCACCGGCTCCCGGCGCATGCGCAGATGAATGAAGGCGCTGTCCACCTTGGGCGGCGGCGTAAAGGCCTCAGCAGGCACGATGGCTTCCAGTTCAGGTTCCGCATAGTAGCGGCAGCGGGCGCTGAGCAGGCCATAGGCATCATCCCCGGGCAAGGCCAGCAGCTTGTCCGCCACTTCCTTCTGCACCATCAGGGACAGCTGGCGGATGCTGAGACCACTTTCCCACAGCAGATCCAGAATGGGGCTGGTGATGTTATAGGGAATGTTGGCGATAACGAAAAAGTCCTCTCCCAAAGGAGCGCACAGTTCCCGGATGGGCTGCTTGCGGATATCCCCCACCACGATGGTCAGGTTGTCAAAACCTTCGGTTTTCATGCGCAGGAAGGGCAGCACATCCTGATCCACTTCCACGGCGATCACCTGCCCTGCCTCCTGACAGAGCTGATAGGTGAGCATGCCGCTGCCCGGGCCGATCTCCAGCACCTTATTGTCTTTGGCAACGCCGGTGGACTTCACCAGCGCGGACAAGAGCGCTTCATCATAAAGGAAGTGCTGGCCCAGATCGTGCTTATAGTTCACGCCCTCTTTACGCTGGCGGGCGGCTTTCTGATAGGATTTCTTCATTATGCTTTTCCCTCGTCAATCTGTACATTCTCCCGACCGAAGGTGTCGATCAGCGTCTGCTGGGCAGCAGCCCGGGCATCCTGTTGAGCCACATCCACCGTCTCGCCCTCCAATACGATCTCCAGCTTCACCGGCTTGGCGGCGGCCTCGCTCAGGTACTGGGACAATTTTTCCTTGCGGGCGGGCTGGTTCAGCTTCACATAAGAGAAGTCCTTCTTAGCCCGGGCGATCTGCACCCGGTAGGTGCCGTTTTCTTCCCCCAGAAAGCGTTCGTTGCGCAGAAGGCCCAGCAGCGGGGGCTCATTCTTGCTCAGGATGGACAAAAATTCCTTCCATACCAACTTGGCATCGTTGGGGATGGGCTTGGAGGCAGGGGCTTCTGGAGTGGCAGCTTCGCTGCGTTCCTTTTCAGTATTGGCAGAATGACCGGCCTTGGCAGCGGCTTTGCCGCCCTTGGCTGCACCTTCCGCCGGAGCAGCAGCCACGGTATAGGCACCGCTGTCCAGCTTGGATTGCAGCTGACTAAGCTGGGCTTCCAGCTCCCCGATGCGTTCCAGCAGGGCTTCGCTGCTTTCACTGGCGTTCTGCTGGCAGGCCCGCAGAGAAGCCGATTCCAATCCGATACGGGGCGTGGAGGCAAAGCGCAGTTCACCCTCTGCCCGGACAAAATCATCCAGAATGCGCAGCAGCCTTGCGGAAGAAAACTGCTCCGCCTGCTGGCGGTAGCGTTTTTCATCCTCGTCGGTTACATCCAGAATGGAGGCCGCGTCCTTGTCCACCGCCTTCACGGTGAGCAAAGCCCGCACATGGCCCGCCATCTCCCGAAGGAACACCTGCGGTTCCCGGCCTGAGCGCATCAGCTCGTCCACCTTGCGCATCACGCCGCCCGCGTCGTAGGCAGCCAGCAGATCCGCATAGGCAAAGAGGAAGTCTTTGTCGGAGGTGCCCAACACATCCCGCACCTGCGCGGCGGTGATGGCTCCGTTTTCCGCACCCGCCACGCACATATCCAAAATACTGAACGCGTCGCGCATGGCGCCCTCGGCAGCCCGGGCAACCATCTGCAGGGCTTCGTCCTCGGCGGTCATGTTCATTTCATCCAGCGCAAGACGCATGCGCTCCACCATCAGGCTGGAGGGAATGCGCCCGAAATCGTACCGCTGCACGCGGGAAAGAATGGTGGCAGGCAGTTTTTGCGGCTCGGTGGTTGCCAGAATGAACACCACATGCTCCGGCGGCTCCTCCAGCGTTTTCAGCAGCGCGTTGAAGGCGGCGGTGGACAGCATGTGCACCTCGTCGATGATGTATACCTTGTAGCGGCCCATCTGCGCCGGATAGCGCACCTGTTCCAGCAATTCGCGGATATTGTCCACGCTGTTGTTGCTGGCAGCGTCCAACTCCACCACATCCATGGTGGTCTCATTCATGATGGCGCGGCACACTTCGCACTCGCCGCAGGGGTCGCCATGATTGGGGTTCTGACAGTTCACCGCCCGGCTCATCAGCTTTGCCAGGGTGGTTTTACCCGTGCCGCGGCAGCCGCAGAACAGATACGCGTGTGCAATGCGCCCAATCTCGATCTGATTGCGCAGCGCCTTCACGGCAGCGGTCTGTCCCAGTACCTGTTCAAATGTCATGGGCCGCCAGCGGCGGTATAATGCCTGATATGCCATAAAGCCTCCATAAAGCCTGAAATCATTAGCGTTCCGGATGCGCCAAGGGCGCAGAGCCGCAAGGATAGTATATCATTTTTACCCCCGGATGAAAAGCACCGCCGGGCAGATGCAAGGCTTTTTGCAGAAAAAAGCAGGAATTTGGACCGTGGGCAACGTATAAACCTATATGTATCATTTTGGCACCATTATTTGATGTTGCAAAGGAGGCGGGCTGATGACTTTCCGGGAAGAACAGGAGCGGGAGGAGCAAAGCCGCCTGTCCCCCTACGCGGCGCTGAGCGTGAATTCCAAAGGCCGGAAGAATCCCGTCACTCCCTGCGAGCTGCGCACCTGCTACCAGCGGGACCGGGACCGGATCATCCATTGCAAAAGCTTCCGGCGGCTGAAATTCAAAACCCAGGTGTTTCTCTCCCCCAAGGGCGATCACTACCGCACCCGCCTGACCCACACGTTGGAGGTGGCGCAGGTGGCCCGTACCATCGCCCGTTCCCTGCGGCTGAATGAGGACCTGACCGAGGCCATCGCCTTGGGCCATGATCTGGGCCACACCCCCTTCGGGCACATCGGCGAGCGCACGCTGGACCGGCTGGTGGGCGGCGGATTCCGTCACAACGAGCAGAGCCTGCGGGTGGCACAGCGTCTGGAAAACGACGGCAAAGGCCTGAACCTGTGCGCTGAAACCCTGGACGGCATCCGCAACCATTCCGGTAAGGATGAACCCGCTACGTTGGAAGGCTGGTGCGTACGCCGGGCAGACCGGATCGCTTATATCAACCATGACATCGACGATGCCATCCGCGGCGGCATCCTGAAGCCCTTTGAATTGCCCCGCCGGTGCCTGTCCGTGCTGGGACAGACCCATGGCGAGCGCATCAATACCATGATCGCGGACATTGTCCGGGAAAGCCGCGAAACCCCCTATGTGCGCATGAGCCCGGAAGTGGAGGAAGCCAGCGATGAGCTGCGCACCTTCCTCTTTACCAACGTATACCATGACCGCTGGCGTACCCGGGAAGAAGAAAAATGCGACTATGTGGTGGCTGGCCTGTTCGACCATTACAGCCGCCACCCGGAGCAGCTGCCTGCGGAATATCTGGAAATCTGCTACACCGAAGGCGCGGAGCGCGCTGTATGCGATTTTGTGGGCTGTATGACCGACCGCTACGCCATTGACCGCTATACAGAGGTCTACGTGCCCGGTGCCTTTGGAAATTATTAACGCTTTGTCGCAATTTGTTGATTTTCAGGCAGGAATGTAACCCATCGCGGCGAATGATAAAGGAGTGGGTGAAAGATACCATGGCTGGAAGATTCCCTTCCCAGTGGCTGGACGAGCTGCGTGCAAGGGCTGACATCGTATCCATCGTCAGCTCCTATGTGACGCTGAAGAAGAACGGGCATAGATACGTAGGTCTGTGCCCGTTTCACAACGAAAAGTCACCCTCCTTCCACGTGGACGAGCAAAAGCAGCTCTACCACTGCTTCGGCTGCAAGGCCGGCGGCAGCGTGATCCAGTTCGTGATGGAAATGGAGCACCTTTCCTTTCCCGAGGCAGTAGCCCATTTGGCGGATCAGCTGCACATGCCTCTGCCAGAAATGGAGCATGACCCCGCCTACGAGCAGCGGCGTTCCCTCAAGGAGCGCATCTTTCTTGCCAACAAGGCCGCCGCAAGGCTGTACCATCAGCACCTGTGGCAGCCGGAAGGCAAAATCATCCTCGATTACCTCAAAGGCCGCGGCCTGAGCGACGGTGTCATCCGCCGTTTCGGCATCGGCGCAGCCCCGGAAAGGCCAACCATCTGCAAGACCCTGATGGACGAAGGCTTTACCGAGGAGGAACTCCGGCAGGCGGGCCTGATGCTCACCCGGGATGGGCGCAGCTTCGATATGTTCCGCAACCGTGCCATGTTCCCTATCATTGACGCCTACGGCAATGTGCTCGGCTTTGGCGGCCGGGCCATGGGCGATGCCAAGCCCAAGTACCTCAACACCTCCGACACCCCTGCGTTCAACAAGCGTTTAGGCGTGTTCGCAGCCAACCTGCTGC
>SVGQ01000163.1 GCA_015056245.1 Clostridiales bacterium
GCTTTCATTCTATCACGCAGAACAAGAAATCACAAGCCAGCTAAGGTTTACGGTTTCGCTTTTTCGTATGATGTAATGTAAAGGATAACTCATTCCTTTCCATCACTCTTCCTGAGGGGACTGATCCGGCGGCGCGGCAAAAAGACCGGCTGGTTTCATCAAACGGGCACAACGCCCGGAGAGACCCACGCCCCCCCTTCCCTCAAAACCAGTCAGAACAATAAAACGCTTTCGTATCCGGCAAATGCCATGAAACGAAAGCGTTTTGTCTTTTCGGCTCTCTTCGCGGCGGACTGCCCCCCGGTTCGACCCGGAACGTGCTCAGGGCTTCATCCCAGGGCACCCCCTCCGCCTGCGGGATCGTCCTTAGTACGCAAACTCATCCACGATGGTCAGGTCGGGGCTGATGGCCTGAACCACTTTGCCGGTCAGCGCATCATGCAGGCCTACCATGCACATCACATAGTAGCTGACACCATCCATCACATGGACGGGCTGCACATGTCCTGCGCCGGTGTAATCCTCCAGCCATACATAGTAGAAGTCCTCGCCCTCAAGGGTTTGGATGGTTTCAAAATCGTAGGCGTACTGCATCTCGGAAATAAAGAGATTTGCCCAGTTGATGGCTGTTTCTACATCCGCCATCTTGTACACAGCCAGACCGTTTTCTGCATCTGCCGCCAGAAACTCGGCTTCTTCGCCCGCAAAGGAACCAAAGGTGGGCACTTCCACCGCCGCAAATGCTGCCGATGCGCTCATGACCATCATGACTGCCAGAATCAATGCGATCCATTTTTTCATTTGATCGTTCCTCCTGATATGCTGCTGTTCTATCGCTCAAGCGTGATGGGGCTGGTTTCAGTATACCGTTCCGGGGCCAGCTTGTCAATAAAGGAACGGCATGCCTTGGGCAGGTCCCGCTGCTTTGGCAGAAATCATCTTTCACGATTGTTTTTTTTCATCATTCGCGGTATAATAGCCTATCAGCTTTGTTGACAACTGAATCAATCGGCATGTGATTTTGACAGATCAGCCATAAGGAGGATAGCGGATGGAGAACCAACTGATTATTACCATTGGACGCGAATACGGCAGCGGCGGCCGTGAACTGGGCGAAATGCTGGCAAAGCGGCTGGGCATCGCCTACTACGACAAGGAGATCCTGACCAGGGCAGCGCAGGAAAGCGGCATTTGTGAAGAAGTGATGGAAGCCCACGATGAAAAGGGCGCGCTGTCCAGTTTGCTGGGAGCGAGCGCCTCCATTGGCGGGGCCATGAGCGGGGTCGGTTTCGGCATGCAGGTGCCCATGAATCAGCGTATTTTTCAGGCTCAGTTTGATGCCATTACCCAGCTGGCGCAGGAAGGCCCCTGTGTATTTGTCGGCCGCTGCGCGGATTATGTGCTCCGGGGCCGCCCCAATGTGACCCATGTGTTTGTTTATGCTTCGCTGGAGCATAAGGTGGAGCGCATTATGCAGGTGGAGGGCGTGGACGCGGACAAAGCCCGGGAGATGATTAAGAAAACCGACAAGCAGCGCAAGAGCTACTACAATTTCTATGCGGACGGCAACTGGGGTCTGCGCTCCAACTACGACCTGATGCTCCGCACCGACGGACACTCTCTGGACGAGCTGGTGGAGCTGATCGCGGCCTATGCCCACATGAAGCTGGGCGGCGCGGCGCAGGCATAAACACTGAGGCTGTTCCACAGCATAACCTGCTGCACGGCAAACCCGCTGGAACGCGCGGCGGGGCAAGAGCTGGCTGCATAAACTGAATCGACCCGGCCCGGAGGACGGCGGCAACGCGGTACCGGGCCGGTTTTTTTGTGCAATGGTGCGTTGCCCAAAGGTTTGGGGCGGCATGGGGACAGAATCTTGGCTATGGAAAAAACGGTGGAAAACAGCAAGGTTTCCGGTGCTTGTGCTGCCATGATAGAATGAATGGCATAAACTTGTATTTGGAGGACAGGATGATGGATGCAAAAAAGGACTTATGGTTATCCCTTGCAGGGGTTGTAATTGTTCTGATCGGAGCAATCGTATCGCTGTTCATTGGTTTTCCGGCTGGACTGCTGATCCTCCTGCCATCGGCAATACCGCATATGATCAGGCTGCATTCTTTGAGAAAGAAATCACAGGATACCAGTTCGGCGGAGTGATCCATCCCACGGGATGAGGGGGTAACGTCGTCTCCCGCCTTTGGGACGGGCGCAAAGTTTCGCGCTGTTCCCGTCTATTGCGTTTGTGCAACCCCCTAAGCAAACGGACATCCGGCAGGCTGCCGGATGATCGTCTTTGGGACTGCGGGATCCGTTCCGGATTCTCCCGCCAGCTGACACGCCATTTCACAGGTTCCCCCCCCAGACGGATGACGGGCACCGCCACCCATCCGCATCAGGCACAGCCCCGGTTTCCTGCCCGGTGGACAGCCTGCTGCCACCATGGCAAAGGTTTGCTGCATCCAATGGAAAACTGGACAATATCAGCAAAATACCGTAATATACCCTTGGCGGCTGTATACTGTTTTTTCTGCTGACAAGCGGCATTTTGGTTATCAGCTGCGGGAAAGCAGGGTGATAAGCCAGAAGGGTCTGTCCGGCGCAGGATGCAGCGCATTCAGCGGCAAACCCTTCTGTGATCTGTATGAAATATCATAATAAAGGATGGATGTTATGAGCAGTTCGATCGGACGCGCCTTCAAGGTGCAGATTTTCGGCGAGAGCCACGGCAAGATGATCGGCGTGACCATTGATGGTCTGCCGGCAGGTGTAGAGATCGACGAGGAATGGCTCAACGCCTTTGTGCAGCGCCGGGCAGCCAAGGGCAGCGCCATTGCCACCCCCCGCCGGGAGAGCGATATTCCCCGCATCATCAGCGGCGTGAACCCTCAGGGAAAGAGCACCGGCTATCCCCTGACGGCGGTGTTTGAAAACAGCGACACCCATTCCAGCGACTATTCCTTTCTGCCGGATACCCCCCGCCCCGGTCACGCGGACTACCCTGCCATCACCCGCAGCCTCGGCGAGGATGACCTGCGGGGCAGCGGGCATCACTCCGGGCGGCTGACCCTGCCCCATGTGTTCGCAGGCGGCGTTGCCATGCTGCTGCTGCGCCAGATCGGCGTGGAGATCGGCGCGCATATCCTGCAGGTGGGCGATGTGCGGGATCTTTCCATCGACCCGGTGAACCCGGACATGGACGAGCTGCACGATTGCCACACCCGGGAAGTGCCTGCCCTTGACCTGGAAGCGGGCCAGCGCATGATGGAGACCATCCTCGGCGCCAAAGCGGACATGGATTCCGTAGGCGGCATCGTGGAAGTGGTGGCAGCAGGCGTGCCTGCGGGCATCGGCGCGCCCTATTTTGACGGCGTGGAAGCCGCCGTGGCCCAGCAGCTTTTCTCCATCCCGGCAGTAAAGGGCGTGGAATTCGGCGCAGGCTTCGGCTGCGTCACCATGCCCGGCAGCCAGTACAACGACCCCTATTGCATCGATGACGGCGAGATCCGCACCACCCGCAACGCGGCAGGCGGTCTGTTGGGCGGCATGACCAACGGCATGCCCATCATTGCCCGCTGCGCCTTCCGTCCTACCGCGTCCATCGGCAATCAGCAGCAGACGGTGTCTCTCTCTGCAGCCGCCATCGGCAAGGATGCCCAAACCACCCTCACCGTAAAGGGCCGCCACGACCCCTGCGTGGCCATCCGCGCCGTGCCGGTGGTGGAGGCTGCCGTGGCGATCGCGCTGGCGGATTTGTATTTACAGGGGTGAGGTGCGCGTCTCTTCCTCCGAATGGAGGAAGGGAGCGTTCACCTTAGGTGCTGGACAACAGATGCCGCGGCTTAAAGGTAAAGGGGCCCTTCCCTTTACCACGCCGCTTGATTGAGAGTCCGTCCTCGTCCCTTCGGGGCTGCGTTGCGGGCCCTGCTGGGCAGAGGCGGGTTTGGGATTTAGGGGTTACGGGTTGCAGTGCCGCTATCTGTAATGCTTCTTTATCATCCCAAGTTCTCGCCCATAATGCGTTTTCCAAAGCCAATCATCTCCCCACCCCTCTTTCGCCTGTGAAACAGGCGAAATGAGCGGGTTGCCAAAGGGCCTCAGGTCCTTTGGCAGGGGTGCAGGGGACAGCGTCCCCCGCCCTGCGGAGCAAAATAAAGGAGTTTTCACATGCTGACGAAGAATCAACGACTGACCACGGAATGCCTCAGGCTGGGCAGCGAGCTGGAGGGCG
>SVGQ01000038.1 GCA_015056245.1 Clostridiales bacterium
CCGCCCCTTTAGGGGCAGCCTGAAATAAGGGTGCGGTTGGCAGATCTTCAGAGCGCTCTTAGCGCTGCCGGTAATTCGCCCTTATAGGGCGTAATCAAGCCACCGGCTAAGCCGGTGGTTATGACTGTTATTCACCCAAACCCAGGTTCAAGACACTTGCCCACGCTATGATCCCGTGTTACAATGCCATCCATAAGGATCAAAACAAGGAGGATTCTCATGAACTATCGCTCCGATCAATACGGCAATCAACTGTCCACCCTCGGCTATGGATGCATGCGTTTTCCGACCAAGGGCGGCAAAATCGATATGAAGACTTCAGAAAAGCTGATCAGGCAGGCGGTGGAAGCGGGCATCAACTACTATGATACGGCCTATATCTACCCCGGCAATGAGGCTGCTTTCGGTGAAATTCTGGAAAAAACAGGCCTGCGGGATCGGGTGTATATTGCCACCAAGCTGCCCCATTACCTGATTCGTAGTATAGACGGCGTGGAAAAGATGTTTCAGGAGGAACTGCGCCGCCTGCGCACAGATCATGTTGATTATTATCTGATGCACATGCTCAATGATGTGGAAACCTGGCAGCGGCTGTGCGATCTGGGCATCCGGGAGTGGATCGAGGAGAAAAAACAATCCGGGACGATCCGTCAGGTGGGCTTTTCATACCATGGCGGCACGGAAATGTTTCTGGAGCTGCTGGAAGCCTATCCGTGGGAGTTCTGTCAGGTGCAGTATAATTATCTGGATGAGCATTCGCAAGCAGGCCGCCGTGGCGTGGAAGCTGCCCATGCCAAGGGCATCCCGGTGATCATAATGGAGCCCCTGCGGGGCGGCCGTTTGGTGGATCTGCTGCCGGTTAAGGCCAAGGAACGTTTTGCTGAGCATCCGTCAGGCCGTACCCCGGCGGAATGGGGCTTGCGCTGGCTGTGGGATCAGGAGGCTGTGACGGTGGTGCTTTCTGGCATGAGCAGCGAAGAAATGTTGCAGGAGAATATTCGCGTTGCGCAGGAGGCCGGAGTAGGGGAGATCACCCCGGAAGACCGCCGATTGTATGGGGAAGTCGTACAGATCATCAATGAAAGCGTGCGGGTGGGCTGCACCGGCTGCGGCTATTGTCAGCCCTGCCCCAAGGGCGTGGATATCCCCGGTGTGTTCGCGGCGCTGAACCGCTGGTACGGTGAGGATCAGCATGGCGCATTTGCTGATTATCTGAAATGTACCACTTTCCGTAAAAATGTGACCGGCGCAGGAAATTGTATTGGCTGCGGTAAGTGTGAGAGTCATTGCCCGCAGGGCATCTCCATCCGGCAGGAACTGGCAGAAGCGCAGAGAGTGCTGGAAACGCCCCTGTATAAGCTGATCCGTTGGGGCGCAAGGAAATTTGTCAAGTTTTGATAGATGATTCGTCGTTTAAAAGGAGGGAAGGGAATGCAAAAACAGATGCTGTTGCCGCCGTGGCTGGCGTTTCCTCAGTTGGAATGCGGCTGTGTGGGCTGGCGTATGGGCGCGGGTGAAGAGTATATGTACCAATGGGTGGATTGGCATTCGCGCTTGACGCCGGAAGAACAACAGGCATATCGGGAGCGGTTCCCGATGCCGCTGCCATGGGAGCGAGTCAGCGAGTCCGGGCCGATGCTGCGCAGGGGTCATCTGAAATTGCCCCTGTGGCAGGAGGGTGGCAGAGCCAAATATCATCGCCAGTGGGCGATCGCTTCCGCTGAGGCGGGTACGTTGCCGCCCATTCTGCCCTTCTGGGGTCATGCCCCCTCCAAGGATGGCAGCCTCACCAAGAGCTGCTTCAGTCAGTGGTGGCAGTCCGATTTCCTGATTGATGGGATGGATTACAGCTGCATGGAGCAGCGCATGATGGCAGGCAAAGCATTGGCGTTTCAGGATCTGGAAACCTGCAGGCTGATCATGGCGGAATCGGATCCGAAAAAGATCAAAGCCTTGGGCCGCAAGGTAACGCCCTTTGACGGCGGCGTATGGGATGAAGTGAAACACACGCTGATCGTGAATGGCAACTATGCCAAGTTCACCCAGAATGAAGAACTGCGCCGGTTCCTGCTGGCTACCGGGGACAGTCTGCTGGTGGAAGCAAGCCCCTATGATACCATCTGGGGGATCGGTCTTGGGGCAGAGAATCCCAAAACGCAGGATCCGCACCAGTGGCGCGGGCGTAATCTGCTGGGCTTTGCTCTGATGGAAGTGCGTGATGAGATCCGCCGGGTGTATGCCAACGCGGATCTGTGCACAGAGCAGGAAGCCTGATCCGGGGAGATGCAACAGGAAGCGGAATAAATCGTCTGACCGCATGAAAACAGGACAGGGATGGTCATTCATGATGACCGTCCCTGTCCTGTTTTGTTGGTTTCTTGTTATTTCTTCAGGAGTGTTGTCACGGTAAAAGGCGGCAGCTCGGTTTGTCCGGAAACCAGAGAGCCATCCTCCATTCGCTGCCAGCAGCCGGGCAGCTGCACCTGTGCCATCTCCCGGTTGCTGTTGAGCAGGAACAGGTATTCTGCGCCGTCTTCCCCATAACGGGCAGTGGCGATGACACCCTGCGGCAGATCCGTGACCAAGGGCTGGATGCCGTGCTGACGGAGCAGATCGCCCAGCACAGCGGTCAGGCAGTCGATCTCCGCCCGGGCCTGCAGGGTATAGCATACGCCTTCGCCCACAAGGTTGCGGGTCAGCACCGGCTGGCCCTGATAGAATTGCTGTTGGTAGGCAGCCAGCACCTGCGCCCCTCTCGGGGTGGACAGCTGCGCCATCTCTTTGATGGCCCACTGCTTGCCCTGCCAGAGGAAGTGATTCTCGTGCCCTTCGGTGTACGCGTCGATCTCGTCGGTGCGCAGGCCGGTGAGGGCTTCCAGGGGCGGTGTGGAGGCATAGCGGAGGTTTTCCTCATCCACATAGCCGCTCAGGTAGGTCAGATACACCAGACCACCAGCGGCAGCGAAGTCTGTCAGCCGCTGGGCAAAACCATCCCGCAGCAGGTAGGCCATAGGCGCAATAACCGCCTTGTAGGGAGTCAGGTCGCTGAGCTGGTCGATGATGTCCACGCCGTATCCGGCGGCAGTGAGGGCGGTGTGGTGAGCTTGTACGGTTTCCTCGTACTTCTGGTTGCCTCTGTGCGCCATCCAGGCATAATCCAGCGCCCAGCGGCTGTGCCAATCGTAGAGCAGCGCCACTTGGTTGCAGGTACGGCTTGCACAGAGGGGAGCCAGCTTTTCAAGAGCTGTGGATACTTCCTGCACTTCCCGGAAGGCACGGGTATCGGTGCTGCCATCCGGGGGCAGTACGGAGCCATGGAACTGCTCGCTGCCGCCCCGGCCAGCCCGGAACTGGAAGTACTGCACCGAGTCGGAACCATGGGCAATGGCTTGTAAGCCCTGATACAGCACCGTTCCCGGAGGGGGCAGGGTGTTGACCGCGCCCCAGTTGACAGCCCCGGGGCAGGATTCCATCATCAGGAAGGGCTTCTGGTCGCAAACGCCGCGCATCAGGTCGTGCTTAAAGGAAGTTGCCGCGCTGATGCCCACATCCCGCTCATCGCCCCGCCACTGGGGATAGTTGTCCCAGCTGGAAACATCCATGTGGCGGCCCAAAGCGAAATAGTCGATGCCGGGGAAGGTGTGCATCAGATTGGTGGTGATGGGAATGTTCGGCGTGTATTGACGCAGGGGCGCGATCTCGTGCTGGAAGAAATCAATCAGGTGGTCGGAACAGAACCGCCGCCATGCCAGATTGTGGTTGGGGGATTCCCATTCACCCAGAAAGCTGGGGGTGGTGGGGCTTTCCACCTGCTCAAAGCGGGTGAAGCGGTGGGACCAGAAGGTGTTCCACCAGGAATCGTTCAGGTTGTCGATGGTGCCGTAGCGGGCCCGGAGCCAGTCCTGAAAGGCTTTCTGGCAGCGGGGGCAGTGGCAGTCGAAGTTGTATTCGTTGCTCACATGCCACATGTACAGCGCCGGATGGTTGCCGTACCGTTGGGCCAGACGGGTGTTGATTTCTGTTACTTTGCGGCGGTAATCCGGGGAGGAATAGCAGGCGTTGTGGCGCGCACCGTATACATAGGGCTTGCGCTCCTGATCCATGCGCAGCACAGAGGGGTATTTTTCTGCCATCCAAGGGGGACGGGAGCCGCTGGGGGTTGCCAGAATGGCCTTCATGCCGTTGCGGTGGAGCATATCCATCACTTCGTCCAGCCAGGAGAAATCGTAGACACCGTCCTCCGGCTCCAGAAAGCTCCAGGAGAAGATACCCACGTTCATTTCGTTGATACCGGCCTCTTTGGCCTTGCGCATGTCCTCCTGCCAGACGGTGTCCTTCAGCTTGATCCATTGTTCCGGGTTGTAATCCGCACCATGAAGAAAGGCTTTGTTTGCCATGGGGATTCCCTCGCTTTTGCAGTTTTGGTGATGGTGTATCATTTCTGCGTGAGGGTGGTTTTTCCCTGCCGGATACGGCCTATTCAGGATGATTCATGCCCCGGAAGTGCAGCTTGTTGATAACCGAGAGGAAAAACCATGGAAAATAGCATGTGGATTGTGGAGAAATGGCGTGGGAATGTGGAACGTAACAGAAGCGTAAAACATGGATAACTTTATGCAGAGGAAAAAACCAACTTGGTTTTCCACATAAAATGGAGTAAATCAGGCGGTTTCATGATGAAAATCATGGAAAACCATGTGGAAACTGTGGAAAAACACTGTGGAAAGAGTATGCATGTCTGTATTTTTTCCACGACTGGGATTTTTCATGCTTCCCGGCACAGCGGCATAAGCTGTCAAAAACGGGAGGAACGATATGAGAGATTGGAAGAATCCCCTGCTGCGCAGCCGTATGGGGCGTTTGCGGATCTGCATTCTTTTGGTATTGGGCATCACCTGTACAGGGTTGCTGCTGGGGGTGGGAAAGCCACCGGAAACCCGCGGCGTTTCGGCACAGAACCAGCCCCTTGCGGGCTTTATCGTGGCGCTGGATCCGGGGCATGGAGGCTATGATGGAGGAGCCAGAGCCCATGACAGCGGCAAATGGGAAAAGGAGATCAATCTGCAAATCGCGCTGGCGGTGGAAAAAGAGCTGCTGAATCGGGGCGCAACCGTGGTGCTGACCCGCCGGGAGGATGTCTGTCTGGCGGTGGGGGATACCGCCAACAAGCAGCGCAAACGGGCAGATCTGCAGGCGCGGGTGGATATTGCCAAGGAAGCGAAAGCGGATGTGTTTCTCAGCATTCACCTCAATGAGTACCGTTCCAGGGCCCAGAGCGGGCCGCAGGTATTCTATCAGCGGGGCGGGGAGGATGGGCGTTTGCTGGCGGGCGTTTTGCAGGCTGCGATGATTGCTGGCTTACAGCCTAAGAAGGAGCGCAAAGCCATGGCAGGGGATTACTATGTGCTGCGCAGTGCCATTCCCTCGGTGCTGGTGGAATGCGGCTTTCTCAGCAACGGGGAGGAAGAAAAACTGCTGTTGGCCCCGTCGTATCACCAGCGGATCGCTGCTTCGCTGGCAGATGGGCTGGAGGAATATCGTCTCCTGCTGGCAAGGCAAAAGGGCGCATCCGGTGATGAGCAAAGCGTGGAAACGCCATAAGACAAAATGATTACAAAAATGTTAAAATGATATGTTGAAAACTTCGCATCGTATGTGGAAAACATGTGAGAAACCATACAGAAAAAGCTTTTGTGTTATCGATGGTCAAATAAACACGGAAAAAGAAAAGCCAGAAAATACAATATATTTACCTTGCTTTACAGATCAAAATGAGATGATGTAAAGCCTGCCCGTGTTTTCCACATTCCTCGTGGAAAATGCGGGCAGCTTTTCGCTTGGCAGATGACAAAAAGATCCTTTGTGCTATGCTCGGCAATCGGTCGGTACTGCGCAAGCGGGAGAAAAAACACACCGGGTTCAGTAGAAAACTTTTCTGCAAAAATCCCTTTTCACGCTTGAAGTCCGGGGCTGTCCATGCTATCATCATACTGGGTTACTACTGTAATTGTGGTATCCACACCATGGCAAAGGCGGGCATTGGATGAAGGATCTGCTGTCGGAAGCTACACTCAGCGTGACGGAAGCCAAGATGAAAAATCCGCTGGCCCTTGCCTATGTGGGCGATACCATCTGGGATCTGCTGGTGCGCCGTCGTCTGCTTCGCTCCAACGCGCAGGCAGGCACGCTGCATAAGCGGGCGGTGAGTATGGTCAACGCGGGCGCGCAGGCGGAGGCTTTTGGGCGCATCGAGGATCACCTGACCGAAGCGGAAAGCGATATCGCCCGCCGGGGCGGCAACGCCCACGCCCACCACGCGGCCCCCAAGAATCAGGATCCTGTAGCCTACAGCAAAGCCACCGGGCTGGAAGCACTGTTTGGCTATCTGTACCTGTCCGGTCAGCTGGAGCGCATTGCCCAACTGTTTGAACTGGCTTTGCCGGACGCATAATACCAAAGAACCGCAGGGAGGAAAACGCTATGCCGGAACGTACCCTTCGTGTGCAGCTGGTCAGGCACACCCATAACCCGCAGGAACTGGTGGCGCTGGGCGCAAGGCTCTGCTACGCAGGCGGCACGCTGGATTCTTTGGTGGAAAAGATCTCTGGCAGCGATCAGGAAGCCTTTGTGCAAAAGGTCATGGGCATGGGGCACGACAGTGTGCTGGAGCATGCCTCCTTCACCTTTCTGGTGGAGGGCGTGAGCCGGGTGCTGCTGGCTCAGCTGACCCGTCACCGCATCGCATCCTTCAGCGTGCAGAGCCAGCGGTATGTAAGCTACCAGAGCGGCTTTGGCTACATCGTGCCCCCTGCCATCCGGGCCTTGGGCGAGGATGCGGTGGCAGAATACGAAAGCCAGATGGCGCAGATGCAGAGCTGGTACGAAGGTTGGCAGGAAAAGCTGGGCAACGCCGGTGAAAAGAGCAACGAGGATGCCCGTTTCGTGCTGCCCGGCGCCTGTGAGACCCGGGTGCTGTTCACCATGAACGCCCGTGAACTGCGGCATTTCTTTGCCCTGCGCATGTGCAACCGGGCTCAGTGGGAGATCCGCGCCATGGCCCGACAGATGTTTGAGCAGGTGTACCCCGTGGCTCCTGCCCTGTTTGCGGATGCTGGCCCCGGATGCATCAGCGGCCCCTGCCCGGAAGGCGGGCGCAGCTGCGGCAAACTGCCACAGGTGCGCGCTGAGCGGCAGGCATTTCTGGACAAAATGAATGAGGACAAGCCGGCACAGTAATGCCGGAGCCTATACCAATCAATCCATTGCAAAACACCCAACCCATACAGGCGCGGCATCAGCAGCCCGCCACCGGAAGAAAGACAGGAGAAAGAAGCATGGCATTTTACGACGAGCACAAGAAGGTATCCCGCAAGGAAAAGGTAGAGCGCGCCATGATGCGCGGCGGTTTTGATGACGAAGGCAGCCGCTACGGCGGCAAGAGCCCCCGGGGCGACCACAAGGGTGGCTTCGGTGAAGGCCGCAGCTTTGGCGAGCGCAAGCCTCAGGGCAAGGGCGGCTTCCACGGCAAGGGCCGCGGTTATGGCGACCGCAACACTCAGGGCAAGGGCGGATTCCACGGTGAGGGCCGCGGTTTTGGCGACCGCAACACCCATGGCAAGGGCGGATTCCACGGCGAAAGCCGCGGCTTCGGTGAAGGCCGCAAGTTCGATAATGATCGCCGTCCCGCCAAGGGCGGCTTCAGCAATGATCGCAAGGGCGGATTCCACGGTGAAGGCCGCAGCTTTGGCGATCGTGACAACCGCCGCTTCGAGGAAGGCCGCCGTCCTGCCCGCGCCCATGAGGAAGCCGGCTATGACCGCTACCGCTACGATGCCCCTGTAGCCTACAGCAACCCCGCCGCTGGCGAGGAAAACGACATCGTGCCCAACGAGAACCTGCTCTCCGGACGCAACCCCATCCGGGAAGCCCTCAAGAGCGGTCGTGATATCGAAAAGCTGCTGGTGGCCCGGGGCGAGCTGAGCGGCTCTGCCCGGGAGATCGTGCAGATGGCCAAGGAACGCCACATCCCCGTACAGGAAGTGGACCGCGTCCGTCTGGATGCCATCACCCACAACCATCAGGGCATGCTGGCCTTTGCTTCCGCATACCAGTACTCCACCGTGGAGGCCATGCTGGCGCTGGCAGAGGAACGGGGCGAGGATCCCTTCCTGGTGCTGCTGGATGGCATCACCGATCCCCACAACCTGGGTGCTATCATCCGTACTGCTGAGTGCGCCGGCGCTCATGGCGTCATCGTGCAGGAACGCCGCGCCGTGGGCCTCACCCCCGCCGCCGTCAAGGCCAGCGCGGGCGCGGTGGAACACCTGCCCGTGGCCCGGGTCAGCAATCTGGGCAACACCATCATCGAATTGCAGAACAAGAACATCTGGGTCTACGCCGCCGATATGGAAGGCGAAAACTACGCTCAGGCAGATCTCAGCGGCCCGGTTGCCATCGTGATCGGCAACGAGGGCGAAGGCGTAGGCCGCCGGGTGCTGAGCCTGTGCGACAAGACCCTGTCCCTGCCCATGAAGGGCAAGCTGGACAGCCTCAACGCCAGCGTGGCGGCGGGCATCCTGCTCTATGCCGCCATGGGCGCCCGCTGATGTATGAAACCCCTTCTCTATGTGGATGGCTACAACATCATCGGTGCGTGGCCTGAAGCCAACAAAGAAAACTGGTCGCTGGACGAGTGCCGGGACCGGCTGATCCTGCTTTTGGAGGATTATGCCGGGTACACCGGGCAGGAGGTGTGGGTGGTCTTTGACGGTTACCGCACGGAGCGTCCCCTGCGCACAGTGGAGCCCCGCAAGGAGCTGACGGTGGTCTACACCCGCCATGGGGAAACCGCCGACCACTACATCGAGCGCATGTGCCAGCTGCTGCCCAAGTACCGGGAAGCCCGGGTAGCCACCAGCGACAGCATCGAACAGACTTTGATCCTGGGCCGGGGAGCCACCCGGCTCAGCGCCCGGGAGTTCTGGCGCGAGGTGCGGCAGGAGAGGGATCATGGCAGGGGTAAATTCCTTTCCCACACGGGAAAGAAACAGCCCGGGCAGACCGGTTCCGGATCTCTGCGAAGTGCCCTGAGCGAGGAACAATTCCGCATGCTGGATGAGCTCCGCAGGCAGAAGTAAAAAGACCCCATCAAACAAGGCAGGTGAAACCGCGATGGATTATCTGGATGACGATCAGCTTCCCATGGATGACGACCTGGAGCTGATGCACGACCCGGAGGATGAGGACCCCGAACAGGAGGAATCCGAATCCGCTCCGGAAACATGGACAGGCTTCGGCCTGTTTCAGGATCAGACCGACGAGCAGGTGGTGGCGCTGGCGCAGCAGGGCGATGCTGTCGCGGTGGAATACCTGCTGGGTAAATACAAGAATTTTGTGCGCTCCAAGGCCCGCAGCTATTTCCTCATCGGCGCGGATCATGAGGACATCGTGCAGGAGGGCATGATCGGCCTGTTCAAGGCCATCCGGGATTATCAGGCGGAGCGGCTGAGCAGCTTCCGGGCTTTCGCGGAACTCTGCATCACGCGGCAGATCATCACCGCCATCAAGACCGCCACCCGGCAGAAGCATGTGCCCCTTAATAGCTATGTATCCCTGAACAAGCCCATCTACGATGAGGAAAGCGACCGCACCCTGATGGACGTGATCGTGGAATGCCACGCCCAGAACCCGGAGGAGCTGATCATCGGTCGGGAGGAGATCCTCACCCTGCGGGACAAGGTGGAGCAAGTGCTCAGCGGTCTGGAGCAGGATGTGCTGAGCGCCTATCTGGACGGCAAAAGCTATCAGGAGATCGCCGATATGCTGGGCCGTCATGTAAAGAGCATCGATAACGCACTGCAGCGCGTCAAGCGCAAGCTGGAAAAATCTCTGGCGGAAAGCAAGGCCCAGGAGGACGACTGATGCCTGTCGAGATTTATGAGATCGTCGCCCTGGCGGCGCGATTCTGGTTTTTGTTTCTCATGTTCATGATCGTCTGGCGCAGCTACCGGTGGTATGCCCGGGAGCGCAGCCAGCGCAAAAAACGCCTGCGTCTTTTGCCGGACGCAGGCTATATCGGTGAGTTGGTAGTCATGCAGGGAGCAGGCGACCTTGAAAAAGGTCAGGTGCTCTCTGTGCCGTTTGAAGGAACGTTGGGGTTTGTGCGCTCCAACGATCTTTGCATTCCCGCCCCCGGCGTTGCCAGCCGCCACCTGTGGTTCAGCTACGATGAGCGGCAGGGCCTTGTGATGATCCCTGTTGGCAGGAATGATTTTTCCGTGGATGAGATCACCATCGGAGAAAGCCCGGAGGGGCTTTGCATGGCGCACGGTTCCCGGCTGTATATCGGAGAGTGTGAATTGCGGCTGCGCATGTTTGCCGGTTATGAGGTGGATCGGGTCATGAGCCCGCCCAGCATCCGTCATGCCGGTCATGCCCAGACCGGCTGGGAAAACCCGGAGGAGGAGACCGCCGGTCTGGATGCCTATACCACCTTTGTGCCGGGAGAGTTGTACGGCGCAGGGGATCCGGCTGTTGCCTACGGGCAGGCTGTTGCTGGCGGCGTGCAGGATCGCTATGCCCAGAGGGAAGAACCCGACGAGGAAAGCGATTACGATGAACCGTATGAGGAACCGGATTTCGAGCTGCCTCAGGAGGATGAATGGGCGGAGGAACCCTCTGGATATGCCCGGTCGGAGCCTCCGGCGCAGGAGAGCGTTCCCGATCCTCTGGCAGAGGATGGATTTGCAGAATTGGTGGATATTGAAACCACTGCGGAAGGTGATCTGTTTGCCCGGCCTATGACCTCCTTTGCGGGCGGCGCACATAATCCTTATGCCAGGCCTGTGCAGCCTGCGGCGCAGGAACCGGAGGAAATGGTTTTCCATCCTCTGCTGGATGATGAGGACTGGGACATGGATCTGGATGACATGGAAGCGCCTGCCCAGCCTCTGGAAGAGAACCGTTTTGCGGCTGCTTACCGGAACCGTACCGTTCAGGCGGCTGCCCGGCAGGCTAAGGAAACCGCCCGTCAGAAAGCGGATGCTGCCCCGGAACAGCGGCCCGCAGTGCCTGGATTGTCTGTGGCGTCCGAGCTACCTGCGCAGCCGTCTCAGCCCCGGATGACGCCGCCCACCCTGTCGGCAGGCCCTCACATGAGCCGTCCCGGCGCGCTGACCAAACCCCGTCCGCTGGCAGCCAAGAGCAGCCAAGGGGTGGGACAGCCCCTGCACCCGGCTGGCAACCCTGCCGACGAAGCATGGCCTGTGGTGCCCCGGCCTGACAGCTGGCGCAGCGAGGGTCTCTTTGACGATCTGGTGGATGAGGACGGCACCGATGCCTCCGCACCGCCCAAAAGCGCCTACGTGGGCAGGGATGAAGCGGAATGGGCCAAGCGCAAGGTGTGGGATAAATACTTCGGGGGAGGCGATGCACCGTGACGTGGCAGCAAGAGCAGCGCAGAGCGCAGTGGGAAAAACGTCAGAAGCGCCGCCAACCCGAGCGCAAGCTGGTTGCGGTGGAGATGCTGTTTTTCTTCAGCGCCTTTCTGCTCATCTCCCTCAAGGAGCAGGTGGACTGGATGGGGCTGCTGCTGGCCTTTGTGGTGCCTGCCCTGATCTTTGTGGCAACCATTTGGATGCCCAAACTTTTTCCGGCAGATAAGCTGCTGATGGCTATTGTCAACTTCCTGTGCGCTCTGGGCGTACTGATCCTGTATTCCACCGATGGCGGAGCGGGTACGGAGCGCGGCTTCCAGCAAGCCATGTACTACGGCCTTGGCCTGATTGCCATGCTGGTGTGCATTCTGGTGGTACGTTATGTGCGCCGGTGGCATGTGCTGATCTGGATCATGGCAGTGGGCGCGCTGGGCCTCATTGCCCTGCCGCTTGCCATTGGTACGGAGATCAACGGCGCTACCAACTGGATCCGCATCGGAGGTACCAGCCTGCAACCCAGTGAAGTGGTGAAGATCGCCACGGTGCTGGTGCTCAGCTACTTTATGAGCCGCCGCCAGCTGCTGCCGTGGCTGGCCTTTATGGCGGTATGCATGGGCGTGCTCATGCTGCAAAAGGACTTGGGTACCGCGCTGATCTACTACTGCACTGCTTTGATCCTCTTTTATGCCAACACCGGCAATCTGGCCCTGACCGGTTTGGGGCTGCTGGGCGCAGGCGGCGCGGCGGTGCTGGGCTACAAAATGTTCGCCCACGTGAAAAAGCGCGTTGCTGTGTGGCGCAACCCGTGGATGTACTATGAAACCTCCGGCTACCAGATCGCGCAGGTGCTTATGGCGATCGCCTCCGGCGGCTTGTTCGGCGTGGGTCTGGGTCTGGGTGCGCCCCGGGTGATCCCGGTGTACTTTACGGACTGTATCTTCGCTGTGATCTGCGAACAGTTCGGCGTTATCTTCGGCATCCTGACGCTGGTGATGTATGTGATCATCATCGTCCGGGGCGTCAGCACCGCCATCTCGGCCCGGCGAGGTTTCTATGCCCTCATCGCCATGGGCGTGACCGCCATGCTGGGCATTCAGACCTTCATCATTATCGGCGGTGTTTTGAAACTGATCCCCCTGACCGGTGTTACCATGCCCTTTGTCAGCTACGGCGGTACGTCCATGGTCAGCTGCATGGGTTTGATCGGCCTGTTGCAGGGGGTGCACAGCTTGAATCAGGACGATCTGAGCTACGATTACGAGATCAGCCGCACGCTGGCCCAGCAGGCCGGTTTGCAGCTGGCAGACGAATAAACAGGAGGACACCGGCATGAAACAGCAGCGTTTCCGCTTCCGGGTGATGGCGTTTCTGCTGATCGCCCTGCTTCTTCTGGCGGGCGCGTACGGCGTGTATTCGGTATCCACCTATGGCAGCCGCTGGTTCGGTTCCAGCTATAACACCCGCTACCGGGCCGCCAAAAAGACCGTCATCCCCGGCGATATTCTGGACAGAAACGGCGTGGTGCTGGCAACTGCTGACGAAGAAGGAAAGCGCACCTATCCCAGTGTGTGGCACACCCGCTGTGCCATGGTGCATGTGGTGGGGGATCTGAACGGCAATGTAGCCAACTCGGTGGATTCCTTTCAGGCTTCCTACCTGTGGGGATTTGAGACCACCCTGGAGGAGCGCATCGAGGCTTTGCGCAGCGGGCAAAAGCGCCGTGGCGACAACGTGACCCTGACCATTGACTCCACATTGCAGACCAACATTGCTGCTGCCTTTGCCAACATGGAAAACACAGCCGGTAAGGCGGGCGCGGCGGTGGTGATGAACTACCGTACCGGCGAGGTGCTGGCGCTGCTTTCTGTGCCCACCTTCGATCCCCTTGGCAGCATGGACGAGGTGAAGAACGATCCCCTGCATCCCTTCTGGAACCGTGCCCTGCAAAGTGTGCAGGCTCCCGGCTCCACGTTTAAGATCATTACGGCGGTATCGGCCCTGCAGAATTTGAAGGATGCCACCACCCATCAATTCGATTGCTCCACCGGCGCTACCAAGATCATGGATCAGCTGATCCGTGACTATGGCTACGAGCACCACGATATGATCACACTGGATGAGGCTTTCCGGGTCAGCTGCAACAATTCCTTTGCCCAGGCGGCCCTGCTCATCGGCGATCAAAAATTGTGCCAGACAGCGGAGGATTTTGGCTTCAACGACAACTTCCTCTTCCGGGATCTGGTGGTGGAAAACAGCCGCTATCCCACCCAAAACCGCAATGATTTTGAGGTGGCATGGAGCGGCGCGGGCCAAAGTCAGGTAGCCGCCACGCCCATGCACATGTGCATGGTGGCAGCTGCCATCGCCAACGACGGCACCATGATGGAACCCCGCTTGCTTAAGCAGATCGTCAGTCCTGCGGGCATGCAGCGGCTGGGCTATACCTCCAAGGTCTATACGCAGGCCTGCACGCCGGAGTTGGCTGCGCAGGTGGATGCGTACATGAAAGAGGTGGTCAGGACTGGTACCGGCAAGGCGGCAGCTGTGGAAGGGCTGCCCATTGCTGGCAAAACCGGCAGCGCCGAAGGCAGCATTGACGGCAGATACGTGACCCACGGCTGGTTTGTGGGCTATATCGACGATCCCGCTTATCCCTATGCCCTCAGCATCTTTGTTGAGGAAGGCGGCAGCGGCGGCAAAGCGGCAGCACCGCTGGCCCGTGAGATCTTCCAGTGGCTTACAGCTCAGTGAGGCTTTTTGCGATCGGAACGGGAGGATACCAATACAGCCCATGGCAAAACGCTGAACCTGCAAATGCATTGTGCATGAGCGGGTTCAGCGTTTGTATTTATTGGGTTTCATGCCGGAGGCAGCGTCGCAGACAGGCGGTTACCAGTCCTTCCACACCTGCTCCAGATCAATGGTGCATACCTGCGCGATACCATTCTCATCCGGATTGCTGAACAGCACCATATTTCCGGCCCGGTTGAAGGAGGGATGCTGGTGATCCGCGCCGGTTTTGCAGCTGCCGGTGGTGGCGATCAGCTTCTGCTTGCCGGTAGCTCGCTCAATGAGCACCACGCCTTCCTGTACGGTAACGCCCAGATAGCTGATGCGGTCGGCTACCAGCCACTTCTTGTCCCGGCTCAGGCAGGGATGCAGCAACTGTTCGCTGTAGGCGGCGTGGTCAAAGTGCCGCCCGTCCTTATCGCCGATGAGGATGTTGCCCCGGAGCTTCATAAAAGCCATTTCGCTGCCGTCGGCAGCCCACACTTCGTGGGTGATCCACTCGTTGGGATGCTCCACATACCACGGGCGCACGTAGCGTTCCTTCACATCGCACATGAAGGTGCGCTGGAAAGCGTCGCCTTCGGTTTCGTGGATGTAGAAGATCAGGTTTTCATCGGTGGGGCAGATCTGGGCATGACCCAGCCGGTAGTCGCTCTGATAGACGATCTCGGCTTCCTTGCCGGGGTCCAGAATCACCAGCGCATAGATCTTGTTGGCAAGGTGATAGCTGCAGGCGATGCGCCCGGTATCGGCAGAGGTCAGGTGACCGGTGATCTTGCCGCCGGCAGGCAGATCGCCCACCTTTTGCAGGGTGTAAGTGTCCAGATCCACGGCGAAGACTTCGGTTTCGTTGCGGCACACATAGGCCAGATTCTTCTCCCGATCCAGCGCAAAGCCGCAGTAGGCCTTGTCGGTGATGCGGGTCAACTCACCGGTGGCGATATCCGCCCGGTAGGTCTCCTGACCGCCCTCCACGTCCTTGTTGAAGAAGAAATACTTGTCATCGGTGGAGAAGTTCTCGGTGGTGAAATACAGCTTGGCGTTGCGTTCGGGGCCGTCGGTGTAGCGGCGCACCAGATAGCCGGTGATGGGATCGCGGTACTCGGTCATGGGGGCTTCCTCCTCAGAGCGTAATGGTCTGGCCAGCGGGAATGCACACGCTGTCCGTGTTGCGGACGCGGATCCAGCAGTCCCGGGCGTTGGGGTTGTAAACGAAAGAGTTGTCAGCAGCGAACTGCAACCGCTTGAAATCGTCCAGACAGTCCATCAGCTGGATGTTGGTGCAGTACCAGATGTCCTCCTTGCCGCCCATCATGCGGCAGAAGTCCTCCATCAGCTGCCAGTTGCCCATCAGGTCGAACTCATAGCTGTGCCCCCACACATACATCAGGTACAGGTACTGCTGCTTGTGCAGGCTCAGGAATTGCTCCCCCAGCTCCATCAGCCGGTGGTTGTGGTGGCAGGTTGCCATCCAGCGGTAGGGCTCCTCCGGCAGATCGAAACCGTCGGTATTGCCCACCACCCGGCTGTAGCGGATGCCGGTATGGGGCAGCATGTCCACGATGTCCTGACTGAGAGAACCATTGGGGTAGCTGAGGCCCCGCACCGGATAGCCCATGATGGCTTCCAGCGCTTTGCGGTCGTCCAGCACCTCGCTGACCACCTCGGGCATGGGGCACCGGGCGATGGTGGGATGGGTCACCGTATGGCAGGCCACCTCATGGCCTGCGTACAACTGGGGCATCTCCTCGGGCTTGATGCGCTCCGGGTCGTGAAAAATGCCGCTGTTCAGGTGAAAGGTGCCTTTGATGCCATTCTGGTTAAAAATGTCCACAAGGCGGCGGTCCTGCTGTTTGCCGTCATCGTAGCTCATGGTCAGCGCCTTGTGCCTGCCGCCGGGAAAACAACAATATACCTTATTCATATCCTTCTCTCCCTCCGGGGATCAACTTACCCTATCCATTCGCCGCCGCTTGCCGATTCCCTGCGCGGTGGTTGTTTTTGCGTGATTGTGACGCTTTTTTGAGAAGTTTTGGACATTTTTGTATGCTATAATCAAGCTACAAGATCAGAACGTTTATCTGGAAAGGAGCATAACCCATGCCCACCATTTATATCATCGGCGATTCCACCGTGGAGGATAACAAGCCCCCATTCCGTGGCTGGGGCTGGGCGTTGCCCCAGTACCTGATGGAAGGCGTAACTGTTGCCAACCATGCCATGAGCGGACGCAGCACCCGCAGCTTTGTGGATGAAGGCCGCTTTGAGCCTGTCCTGGAGGGCATGAAACCCGGCGATGTGCTGATGATCCAGTTCGGGCACAACGACGAGAAGGCCGATCCCACCCTGCACACCGACCCGGACAGCAGCTATCAGGACTTCCTGCGCATGTACTGCCGCACGGCCATGGAAAGGGACGCTTTGCCGGTGCTGCTCTCTCCCGTGAGCCGCCGCATCTACGTGGGCGATGGCAGCCTGCTGTACACCCACGGCGAATATCCCGCGGCGGTGCGGGCGGTGGCCAAGGAACTGAACGTACCCTTCCTGGACCTGAAGATGGCCAGCCGCAACCTGTACGAGACCATCGGCCGGGAGGAAACCGGCAAGCTGTTCGTGCATCTGGAGCCGGGCGAAAACCCGGATTTCCCGAATGGCCACGATGATCCCACCCACTTCAACGCAGACGGCGCCAAGCGTATCGCCGGTCTGATCGCCGACATGATGAGCGCCGAACCCCGCTTGCAGCGTTACATGAAGCATCCGAAAGGAGAGACCATGATGGATTACAAAGCCATTGCAGACAAAGTGCTGGGTATGCTCCAGCGCGCCGACGGCAACGACCCCTCCCGGGGCCACCTGACCATGAACAACTGGGAGTGGCCCACCGGCGTGGCCCTCTACGGCATCTACAAGACCTACCAGCAGAGCGGCGACAAGTCCATTCTGGACTACCTGACCGGCTGGTATGACGACATGCTCTCCCGGGAGGAGAAGCCCCACCGCAACGTGAACACCGTTGCCCCCGTGCTGACCCTCACCTGCCTGTACGATGAAACCAAGAATCCCGCCTACCTGCCCGTGATCGAAAGCTGGGCCAAGTGGGTGCTGGAAGAGATGCCCCGCACCGAGTACGGCGGCCTACAGCACTGCACCGTCTGGAACAAGCATTACCAGCAGCTATGGTGCGACACCCTCTTCATGGTGGGCCTGTTCCTTGCCAAGGCGGGCGTGGTGCTGAACAAGCCCGAATGGATTGATGAAGCCGAGTATCAGTTCCTGATCCATGTGCGCTATCTGCAGGATCAGGTGACCGGCCTGTTCTACCATGGCTGGACCTTTGACCGCCGCCACAACTACGCCAACGCCAAGTGGGCCCGCGGCAACGCCTGGTTTACCGCCGCCGCCATTGAGCTCAAGGATATCACCAAGAGGGACAACGCTGCCATGCGCATGATCCTCTCTGCCTGGCAGGATCAGGTACTGGCCCTGTGGAAGTACCAGCGCGTCAACGGCCTGTACACCACCCTCATCGATGTGGAGGAGACCTACTGCGAAACCAGCGCCACCGCCGCCATCGCTTATGGCGTGATGAAGGGCATCCGCATGGGCGTTCTCACCGAGGACAAGTACGTGGAAATGGGCAAGCTGGCCGCTCAGGCTGTCCTTGACCAGATCGACGAGACCGGCGCTGTGCAGGGCGTATCCGGCGGCACCGGTATGGGCTACAACCTCCAGCATTACAAGGATATCATCGTCACCCCCACCGCCTACGGTCAGGGCCTGACCTTCCTCATGATCACCGAGCTGATGCAGGGCGTCGTGACCCTGTAAGCCACACCCCCCGACTTTTCCAACCTGCTGCCGGAACCCTTCCCTCCTTCAAGGGCGCATGGATCCCTCCCCCGGCAGCGGATCCAACTCCATACAGCCTCCATGCGCCCGGTACCTCCTCCAAACAACCCACCCGTCTGCGCTTGCCAGCAAGAGCGCAGGCGGGTGGGTTGGTTTTTGGATTCTTTGTTTCCAACATCAAAAAGGGCTGCTGCAACCTGCAACAGCCCTTTTGTCTATTCAGCTATCGGTTACCCCAGAATGCTTTCGATCTTCTGGAGTTCTTCCTCGGTAAAGGCAGGCCCGTTCAATGCAGCCACATTCTCCACGATCTGCTGGGGACGGCTGGCGCCGATCAGCGCGGAGGTGACCACCTCATCCCGGAGCACCCACTGCAAGGCCATCTGGGCCAGCTTCTGACCGCGAGCCTGCGCGATGTCGTTCAGCTGGGAGATCACAGCCAGCTTGTCCTCGGTGATGGAGGAGGGCTTGAGGTAGCGGGGATCCTGCGCGGCGCGGGAGTCCGCAGGAATGCCGCCCAGATACTTGCCGGTGAGCAGGCCGTTTTGCAGGGGAGCGAAGCAGATGCAGCCGGTGCCGGTCTTGCGCAGCACATCGCAAAGGCTGCCCACGCCTTCCATGGGCTTCTCGATCCAGCGGTTGAGCATGGAATAACTGGGCTGATGGATCAGCAGGCGGGAACCCAGATTGCCCAAGGCCTTCACGGCAGCCTCGGTCTGCTGGGCGTTGTAGTTGGAAATGCCCACATACAGCGCCTTGCCGCTGCGCAGGATCTGCTCCAGCGCGCCCATGGTTTCCTCGATGGGGGTTTCCGGGTCGGGGCGGTGGTGGTAGAAGATATCCACGTAGTCCACGTTCATGCGCTTGAGGGACTGATCCAGACTGGTGATCAGGTACTTGCGGGAGCCGAAATCGCCGTAGGGGCCGGGCCACATATCGTAGCCTGCCTTGGTGGAGATGATCAGTTCGTCCCGGTAGGGCTTCCAGTCCCGGAGCATGTGCATGCCGAAATTGCGCTCGGCTTCGCCGTAGGGCGGGCCGTAATTGTTGGCGAGGTCAAAGTGGGTGATGCCATTGTCAAAGGCGGTGCGCAGCAGGCTCTGCTGTACGCCGAAGGGCGTGATGTCGCCGAAGTTGTGCCACAGGCCCAGAGAGATGGCGGGCAATTTGAGGCCGCTCTTGCCGCAGCGGCGGTACTGCATGCTGTCATAGCGGGTTTCGCTGGCAATGTAGGTCATGCGGGGTTCCTCCTTTATTGGTAAGATGTTTGATGCGTATGAAGTGCCGCCTGTGGTCAGGCGTTGGAAACAGCGTCCACCACCCACTGGATGCGGGCGGGATCGATGGTGGCAGGCAGGGTGCAGTCCGCGCCGATCATGATGCCGGGCTGGGCGTTCTGCTTGACCAGCTCACGGGCAAAGGCCTGAATCTCTTCCTTGGTACCGTTGTTGATGAGGCTGCCGGCCCGGTTGTCAAAGCCGCCCAGCACACACTTGCCGCCGAAGAAGGCCTTGCCCTTTTGCAAGTCCATGTCCTCCACAAAACAGGCCCAGTTGATGGCCTTGGCGGGGTAGTCCTGCCAGACCTGCAGGTGGTTGGGAATGCCAGCCCAGCCGCAGCAATGGAGCACATTGGTATCGGAGAAGCGGTTGGCGTGCTCGAGCACCTTGAGATCGCTGGGGGTGATGAGCAAGCGGTATTCCTCCGGGGTGAAGCGATCCTTCTCGCCGCCCTGCACACAGTAGTACACGCCGTCGATGCCTGCTTCGGTGATGAGCTTTTCGCACAGAAGGGCGTTATCCTGAGCGATCACATCCAGCGCGTAGAGGATGGCCTCGGGCTTTTCCCTGAGATGCACCATCACCAGCTCATCACTGGTGCCGAAACGGATGGAAGAAAAGGGCGCGAATACATTGTATAACACCAGACAGTCGCTGGTCAAACCCTCTTTGACGGCTTTAGCCCGGGCTACCTGCCCCTTGATGAAATCGCTCTCGGGGCCAAGGGGATTCATCTTGAACCAGTCGTCCGGGTCTTGGGCGGCCTTTGCCACGGGATTGGGGTAGTCGAAATAGCCGTCGCACATGAGCTTGGCAATATCGGTATCCACGTGGTTGTAGTAGCGCAGATGAGCATTGATGCAGGCTTGCCCCAGCTGCTCCTCCTCGGGGAAATGGAACCAGAAGCCCACCGGCGGCCTGTCCACCGGCTGGTTGTTCATGGCAGCAAGGACGCGTTCTTTTTTGGTCATCATGGCTGATCCCTCCTATGGTGAAAGTGTGGAAAACACATATGCTCATATCTTTTGTTATTTGAATCTTATCACAGCCAAAATGCGCATCTCCTCACAGAAAAAACCGCATTCCGCGCAGAAATGACCATTAATCCCCTTGGAGGAAGGGATGGGGGAAGGGAAGGTCGAATTGGCTGAACACACAGAAATCAGCGTTCGTACAGGCCCCCAGACCCGCCTCACGGGCAACGCGGAAGGTGGATATGAGCAATGGAATGGAATGAACAGAAATATTCGCATTTGATGGAGGATGCCGCCGAATGGATGGAGGATCATCGCCGGGAACTGATTCAGGAACTGCAATCCTGGGCCAGCTTTCCCTCGGTGAGCCGGGCGGATCTGTCCGCGCCGGGCATGCCGTTCGGCGCGGATTGTCTGCAAATGCTGAATGTAGCCATGGCCCGGGGTCGGGCCTTCGGCTTTGATGTGATCAATCATCAGGGCTATGCCGCGTCCCTGTGCTGGGGCGACCCGGAGAACAGCATCGGCGTGATCGCCCATTTGGATGTGGTGCCCGAGGGTGACGGGTGGATATACCCGCCCTATGGGGCTTCCTACCTCCCCTCCCATGATGTGATGATCGGCCGTGGCGTGGATGACAACAAAGGCTCGGCGCTGGCAGCGCTGTTTGCCATCCGCTACCTGCGGGACAGCGGCTATCCCATGAAGCATGGCCTGCGGCTGTTCTGCGGCCTGAGCGAGGAAACCGGCATGCAGGATATGCAGCACTTGAGGGACAGCGGCATGGCCTTTCCCAAGGTGTCGCTGGTGCCGGACGCGGGCTTCCCGGTGAACTACGGGCAGAAGGGCAGCATGGACGCGGATCTGTCCTTTGCCTGCGAGGGCAATCTGGTGGCCTTTGACGCAGGCTCCGTGCGCAATGTGATCCCGGATAAGGCGGTGTGCATTGTGGCGGCGCCGCCGGAGAAGGTCGCCAACGCGATTTTGCCGCCGGATGGCTCCCTGATGGCTTCCATCACTATTGAACCCTGCCCGGAAGGCACCTGCATCACCGCCCATGGCCGGGCGGGCCACGCGGCGTTCCCTCAGGGGGCAGACAACGCCATTATGCGGCTTTGCACGGTGCTGGACCAGTCTGGCATTCTGAAGGGCTCCTGCGCCCATGCCATCCGGCAGGTGGCCCAGCTCACCGCCGATCCCTATGGTCAGAGCGAGGGCGTCAGCTGCAAGGACGATATTTCCGGTGACCTGACGCTGGTGTACGGCGTGGCTCATCTGGTGGATGGCACCCTGCACCTGATGGCGGACTGCCGCTATCCCATCAAGGCGGATGGCGACCAGCTGGAGCATGATCTGCTGACCCATTGGCAGAGCCGGGGCGCGCAGGTGGATGCCTTTGACCACAGCCGCCCCTTCTATATCCCGGTGGAGGATCCCCGGGTGGAGACCCTGCAAAAGGTGTTCAAACTGGCAACCTGCCGGGAGGACGAGCCCTACACCATGGGCGGCGGCACCTATTCCCGGGTGGTACCCAACGCAATCTCCTTCGGGCCGGGGATGCCGTGGGTGAAAAACGACTGGTCGGGCATTCTGCCGCCGGGTCATGGCCATGCCCATGGGCCGGATGAGGCGGTTTCCATCCGTAAATTGACGGAATGTTTCCGGATTTATGTGGCGGCTTTGGCTGCTCTGGATGATATGATGGACTAATGGGGGAGGGGAAAGAGTGGGGTGCAGGGGGGTCACCCCCCCTGCCGGGTGTGGGCAGAGCCCACAAACCCTGCGCCGCAGCGCCAAACCCGCAAGCACAGCGAGCGCCCAAAGGCGCAAGATGTGCGACTGCCACACCCAGGCAAGGATTGTTATAGCCACCCGGCCCCTTTTTCCACTTACCCCAAACGCCACTCTTTATCTGTCCCTCCTCTCACACCACTTCACCACCCCCTCACCGAAAGGAACCCCACCCATGAAACGCATCGATCAAATCGACTCCAATTTCAACCTGCAAGGCATCGTGCCGCAGGATTACCAGTTCCATAGCCCCCACGAAGAGCCGTTTTCCCTATACGGCCTCACGCCCAACGCAGAAAACACCCTGTGCCGTCTGCCGCTGGACTGGCTGCCCCGGATGAGTGACGGCGTGCAGAATCTGTCGTGGCATCTGGCGGGGGGCGTGGTGCGCTTCACCACGGATTCTCCCGGATTGGGGCTGGTGTGGAAGCTGAAAGGCGCGGGGGTGATGCCCCACTTCACCGCCTGCGGACAGAGCGGCATGGAGCTGTTCGAGGAAACGGATCAGGGCATGCAGCAGGTGAGGAACTTCCTGCCCCAGATGAATGATGGCTGCGGCTGCCGGCTGAATCAGACCAGCTATACCGACCTGCCGGGGGGATTGCGCCACTACGCGCTGTATCTTCCACTGTATAATGGGCTGGAAGAGCTGCTCATCGGGCTTTCGCCGGGGGCAAAGCTGTTGCCGGGCCGCACGCCCAAGGTGTCAAAGCCCATTGTGTTCTATGGCTCGTCCATTACGCAGGGTGGCTGCGCCACCAAGTGCGGCTCCTGCTACACCCATATCCTCTGCCGTCGGCTGGACGCGGCCCATATCAATCTGGGGTTTGCAGGCAATGCCAAGGCAGAGCCCGCCATGGCGGAGTATATCGAGTCCCTGTCCATGAGCGCCTTTGTGATGGACTACGATCATAATGCCCCGGACGCGGATTTTCTGGCAAAGACCCATCAGCCGTTTTTCCGCATCATTCGGGAAGCCCAGCCAGAGCTGCCCATTCTGCTGATCTCCAAGCCGGATTGCGACAAAAACCCGCCCATGGCGCAAAAGCGCCGGGAGGTGATCCGCTGCACCTACGAAGCCGCGCTGGCGGAGGGCGATCAGCATGTGTGGATGCTGGACGGCCAGACCCTCTTCGGCCAGACGGACCGCGACCTTTGCACCGTGGACGGCACCCATCCCAACGATCTGGGCTTTCTGCGCATGGCGAATGCCATTGAACCCATATTGAGAAAAATGCTCCGTAAGGAGGAACAACCATGAATCTGCAAGTGAACAACAATGGCTCAAAACTCGCCCTGCAATGGGACGAGGTGACTGGGGCTGCCAAGTACCGCCTCTTCTGGTCGGACAGAGAAACGGCAGCGGAAAACTACAAGCCCCTGCCGGATACCACAGAAACCGTCTGCGATTTTCCCCGCATTCCTGACCGCCCCTACCGCCTCTATGTTCAGGCACTGGATAACAGCGGCAACCCCATCGCTACCAGCGAAACCGCTGTCACGCCGGTACTCCTCACCCCCAAGCCCCAGCTGGAAACCCTTGACCGGGGCCTTGTGGCGGTGAAAACCGCGCAGGGCGTGTTTCTTAGCTGGCGGCTGTGGCGCAGCGAAGTGACGGCTGCCACCAAGCAGCGCATCATCGGTGAAACCTTCACCGTCTGCCGCAACGGACAGCCCATCGCCACGGTGGAGAACAGCACCAACTATCTGGATGCATCCGGCACGGAAGCGGATACCTACACTGTCGCCCCGGTGGGAGGCGAAGCCTGCGCCCCGGTTTCCGTCTGGGAGAAGGGCTACCTTGACCTGCCTCTGCAAAAGCCCGAGGGCGGCGTAACCCCCGCTGGTCAGGCCTTCGAATACACCGCCAACGATATGTCCGTGGGCGATGTGGACGGGGACGGCGTGTATGAGTACGTTGTCAAGTGGGATCCCACCAACAGTCAGGATGTGTCCATCAAAGGATACACGGGCCGGTGCATGCTGGACTGCTACAAGCTGGACGGTCAGCTGTTGTGGCGGCTGGATATGGGCCCCAACATCCGGGCGGGCGCGCACTATACCCAGTTCATGGTCTGCGATTTTGACGGGGACGGCAAGGCGGAGATGTCCGTGAAAACCGCTCCCGGCAGCCGGATGACCCGCTATAACCCGGATGGCTCCATCCGGGAGCAGTTCTATGTGACCATGCCCGAGGGCGACCTTGCCGCCGGATACAGCCATCAGGACAACTATGTGTGCTCCGGCGCGGACTACCGCCGCCACGTGGCCGAAATGTTCATGGGCTGGCACCAGCACCCGGAAGTGGTGCGGGGTCAATGGCCTGCCACGCTGGAAGCCTGCTTCGGCATCGACCAGCGGTATGACTATCCTTTGTCTCAGGCCGACGCGGAAGCGCTGGCGGACTATTTCATCACCGAATACGCCCCTGCCCGCTCTCCCCGCAACCAGCTGGAAGCCTTTGAGGGCTTCATCTACGAAGGCCCGGAATACCTGAGCCTGTTTGCGGGCGACGGCAGCGAGCTGGAGACCATTCCCTTCCCGTTCCCCCGGCTGGATGACGGCCTGATGTGGGGCGACTATGCCTGGAACCGCATCGAGCCCTGCAACCGGGTGGATCGTTTCCTGTCCGGCGTGGCTTATCTGGATGGGGTGCATCCGTCGTTGATCATCTGCCGCGGCTACTACACCCGCAGCTGCATCGCTGCCTATGATGTGGTGGACGGCAGGCATCAGCTGCGCTGGTCGGTGGACAGCGGCTTTTTGCCTATGCAGAATCCCTTCAAGGTGATGCCCGGCGACGCTCAGGACGGCACCGATCCGGTGTACGGCAAGCTGGCCCGTCAGGGAAACCACAGCCTCAGCTGCGCCGATGTGGATGGGGATGGCTGTATGGAGATCATCTACGGCGCGGCCTGCATCGACCACGACGGCACGCTTTTGTACAGCTCCACGGGCCTGTTGCCCGATGGCCGGGAGGCCAAGCTGGGTCACGGCGACAGCATGCATGTGGCCGATATCGACCCGGATGTGCCCGGATTGGAGATTTTCAATGTATTCGAGGAAGGCCGCCATGCGCCCTATGGCTATGCCCTGCGGGATGCGGAAACCGGCGCGGTGCGCTTCGGCGAGTATTACGAGGGCGATCTGGGCCGCTGCAT
>SVGQ01000164.1 GCA_015056245.1 Clostridiales bacterium
GCGGGTCGCTAACGCCTACGGCGTTGTGCCCACTGGGCACGCGCTTTCCTCCGTCTCCACACCCGGCAGGAAACTGAGTTTCCTGCACCTTCCCCTTTTTTGACAACCTGCGAGGGCCTTGCGTGCGATACGCAAGGCCCTTTGATTGTCAATGAATCTGCCGGCGAGCAGGGGACGCCCTGCTTTGCAGAACGCGCGTTTTTCACCCGTTACAGCTTCCGGTTCATAATGGAAATGATCAGGCTGCCATTGGTGAAATATCCAGCCAGCACACTGCTGTCCACCGCCTCCCGGAAGCCGGGCAGCGGCACCACGCTCTCCAGCAGAGGCAGCAGCGTCAGCAGGGCAAAGCACACCAGCACGCTGGTCAGCAGACCAAAAATGCCGCCTACCAAGGTATCCAGCTGCTTGAGCACCGGGAAGCGGAACACGGCGCGGATCAGGTTGGCAAAGATGGTCAGCACCACAAAGCTGAGAAGGAAACACACCAGAAAGCACAGCACATTGATGGATACGCTGATGACGGTCTGGTTCACATAATCACCCACATTGGTCGCCAGATTTCCCAGCGGGCTGAACACCTGCCCAGCCAGATTGTGACCCAGCAGCGTGCCGATGGGCTCAGGCAGGTTGGCTTTTTCCACGATCGCGGAGATGTTTTCCGGGTTCAGGGCGGAAACCAGGCGGTTGCTCAGGTCCAGATCGCCCAGCAGGCTTTCGGAATCGGTAAAGGAGGAGATCATCCGGATGATGTCCGGGTTGCCGCTGACCACATCCGCCAGCTTGGGGTAGAGAGCAAAGCTGATCAGGAACGACAACAGCCCGCTGCCCAGATTGAGCACCGAATGGATGAAGCCCCGGTACAAGCCGGAAAGCAAACCACAGGCCAGAATCAGCAGAATAATGATATCCACCACATTCATGGCGCATTACCTCCCTTCATTGGTAACGGTGAAGCCCTGCGGCAGCGAGATCACATACACTTCCTCGCCGCAGGCCACGATGGCCTTGCCATCGCTGAGGGTGCCGATCAACTCCGTAGCCGGGCTTTCCAGCGGCAGGCTGAACGAGGTGAACCGGGTGTCGTTCATTCCCGCACGGAAAAGCTGATCCGCAGAGAGCGCATAGATGGTCTTGTTCCAGACGGTGGCACCCACGCAGTTGGCGGGCATGGTGAACCGTTTGTCCCTGGCTCCGCTGAGCAGGCGCAGGGATGTGATGTCAAAGAGGCTCTCGGTCTGGCTGGTGGGAGCAAAGAGCAGCAGCGCGTCGCCCCGCTCCGGCACTTCCGTATCCAGCAGCCGCCAGCCGTACACCAGCACGCTGGCGCTGATATCCTCGTTGCCGCGGTAGTCAAAGGTCAGCATCTTGCGTGTGTTGATCACCCGGAGCTTGTTGTTCTCGTACAGCACCGAATAGGTGATGGGCTCGCCCAGAGACGCTTCACCGGTGTTCATCTTGCCCACCTCGAAGGTGTTCAGGATGGTGTTGGCAGCAGTGCCGAACACATCCAGCGCCAGCGTCCACATGTACTGACCGTTGGGGCCGTAGAAACCCAGATCCAGCAGGATCAGATTGTTGTAGGCGTCGGCTTCCTCGTCCATGTGAGCGCCCTCGTGGTCCTTCACCACCAGACGGGGCGTTTCCGTGTTGCCGATCACCGCGCCCACATACTGCTTGCCCACCCGGGCAAACTGGATCTCTTCGCCCAGACTGTCGTTGTAGCTGGAGTTTCCGTCCTTATCAAGGATAAAGATGGTGCTGCCGGTCCATGCAGCCACGGTTTCGTCGTTGCAGTCAAAGCCTGCGGTGGGGCCTACCTGAAACGACCAGCGCACCGTTCCGGAGGACGAAATGCAGTGGATGTTCAGGCCGTCATAATAGAGCAGGTTCTTACCAAAGGGACGGATGTTGTCGCTGTAGGGGCAGGGCATTTTGGCAGCCGTGACCACTGTGGAAGGTTTCTCCTTCAGCAGGGCGGATATGAGCCATGCCAGCAGCGCAGCCGCCACCAGAATGGCGACCAGAATCAGAATGGCAGCCCGCTGGCTCAGCTTGCGTTTGGGTTTCACTCTTTGCATAAAGCGTCTCCATATTCAGGATTCGGGCTGTCAGCCCGTGAAAAATGATATCAGTTGCCCGTTGCATACACCGTTGCAGGTGTGGGCTGCGGCGTCATGGTGGGCGCAGGGCTGGGGGTGACCTGCGGATCCGGGGTGGGGCTGGGCGTGCAATTCAGCAGCACATCCGCATAGATGCTTTCCAGCGTCTTGATGCCCGCCTTGCCGTCCGGGTACAGATCGTGTTCCTTCTGATAAGCCTTGACCGCGTTGGCGGTGCCTTTGTAGTAGCTGCCGGTGATGGTACCCTTGTAGTAGCCCAGTTCCGTCAGCTTGCACTGAAGCCAGTACACGTCCTCGCCCTTGGACTCCCGCTGCAGCTGCCGCAGCGGCATGGGCGGCAGGCTGTCCGGCACATATACCGGCGCCACGGTGGGCACGGGGGTGGTGGAAGGCCACATGATGGACCGGTTGAGGGGCGGCTGTTTGATGGCGTAGCGCAGTTCCTCATCCACCGGCAGGTCTTCCACGATATGAATGGTGGTGCCGCCCCGGATGTTTTCGTAGATCCATTTGGCATCGCTCACCAACAGGCGGATACAGCCGTGGGAGGCGCGGGAACCCAGCTTGTTATACGATTTGACGCTGAGCTTCATGTTATCCACTTCGTTGTAGATCACGCTGTGGAAAGCGATATCCTCGTTGATCTTGGTCCAGTAGCGGGCATGGCTGCCGTAGAGGCTGAAATAAGCCCACTGGGCACGCCGTCCGTCGGTGACCCAGTCGCCCACATCGCTGGGAGTGCTCACCATACCGGTGGAGCAGATCATGGTGCGGACAGGGATGGTATACTCGCCGTTCTCATCGATGCCATACACCTTGGTGGCCTGATTCTGCACATCCACCACCACATAGTAGGGCACCATGGTGGGCACAGGCGTGGGCCGGGGCGTGCATTCCGCGCTGACCACATCGGCAGCGTTGAACAGGGCGTTCCAGGTTTCTTCGTCCATTTCGCCGTCGCTGACCTTCAGGCCGTTGTACTCCTGAAACACCTTCACCGAAGCCATGGTCTGGTTCATGTAGTAGCCGCTGATGGGGCCGTCAAAGAAGCCCAGCTCGGTGAGGCGGTTCTGCACCCGCTTCACCTCCTCGCCCTCCGACCCCCGGATGAGGCGCTTGCGGTAGGCCACAGGCTCCCGGCTGTCCGCCGTACCCTGACCATCCTCCACCATGACCACATCATTGATATCGCCCACATCCGCATCGGGGCCTGGGGTGGGCGTGGGCTGTGCGCCCTTTGCCAGCGCCCGGGTGGAGAACAAAAGCTGCTGGGTGGTCACATCGGCAACGCCGGTCACATCCAGCCCGTTGTGTTCCTGAAAAGCCCGCACCGCCGCTTCCGTAGCGGAACGGAACTTGCCCGTGGCTCTGGTATCCAGATAATCCAAGGAGATCAGATGCTCCTGCAAGCGAGTGACCGCATCGCCGTCCTCGCCGTTGCGCAGCACTTTATACTGGGCGGTCATCAGAAGGCCGTAGGTGCTTTCATCCACCTGACCTGTTTCCTCCTGACCATAATCCTTCTGAAAACGCTTCACTGCCGCGAAGGTGCCATCCAGAAAATTGCCGCTGACCTTGCCGGTATAGTAACCCAGATCCTTCAGCCGCTGCTGAATGTCCTCCACCTGCTCACCCTGCATGCCGTAAATGACGGGCTGGAACGGGGCGGCAGTCTCAGCGCCGACTGTGGCTACACACAGCATCATCAGCGCGCACAAAAGAACGCAGATCACAGAAAGCGCCAGCAGGGATCGTTTCTGTTTCATGGTTTCCACCTCACAGATAGGGGTTCATTTCACTGAGCCGTTCAAAGATCAAGTCGGGCTTCACCGGGCCGTCCTCTGCATCCTGACGGGTGCTTTCGCCGGTCAGCACCAGCACGCTGAGCATGCCGAAGTTGACACCGGTGGCGATATCCGTATACAGCCGGTCGCCCACCATAGCCAGCTGGCTCTTGTCAAGGCCGGTCAGCGCCAGCGCGTCCTCCACGATGCCGCTGTAGGGCTTGCCCAGAATCAGGTCGGGGCGGCGGCCTGCGCTGGCCTCAATAAACGCCATGATGGCGCCGATATCCGGCGCAAA
>SVGQ01000039.1 GCA_015056245.1 Clostridiales bacterium
GTACGCAGCTGTTCCTCGGTTACCAGACCCTTTTCGTACGCCTTCATCATGTACAGGTAGGTGTTGCCGCAGTTCACGTCGCAGCCCATTTCCAGAGCCAGTGCCGCGGATTCTTCGGGGGTATCGGTCACGTGATGAGCCTCGTGGAAGTCACGGATGGCCCAGCAGTCGGACACATAATGGCCCTGGAAGCCCCACTCCCCGCGGAGTTTGTCCACCATCAGGGCCTTGCTGCCGCAGCAGGGTTCGCCGTTGGTACGGTTGTAAGCGCCCATGACGGATTCCACGTTGACTTCCTGCACCAGCGCCTTGAAAGCAGGCAGGTAGGTTTCCGCCATATCCTTTTCATCGGAAGTGGCGTTGAACTCGTGGCGCAGCGCTTCGGGGCCGGAGTGCACAGCAAAGTGCTTGGCGCAGGCTGCGGATTTGAGCACTTCCCCATCGCCCTGCAGGCCCTGCACATAGGCAACGCCCAGACGGGAGGTCAGATAGGGATCTTCGCCGTAAGTTTCATGACCGCGGCCCCAGCGGGGATCGCGGAAAATATTGACGTTGGGAGACCAGAAAGTAAGGCCCTTGTAGATATCGCGGTCACCGTGAGCCACAGAGGCATTGTACTTGGCACGGCCTTCGGTGGCGGCTACATCGCCCAGTTCCTTTACCAGCTGAGGATCGAAAGCAGCGGCGATACCAATGGCCTGCGGAAAGCTGGTGGCAACGCCGGCACGGGCAACGCCGTGGAGGGCTTCATTCCACCAGTTGTAAGCGGGAACACCCAGACGATCGATGGCGGGAGCATCGAAACGAAGCTGACTCGCCACCTCTTCCACCGTCATTTGCGCAACCAGCGCTTCGGCTTTTTGTTTGGCCAGTTCACGATTCATGGGAAAAACTCCTTTCATCACCGAAGGCATCAAAAGCAATCCATACAACCCTCAACAAGCCTTTTGGACTCCCTCTTACCCTCCGTGTTCACAGTTCGGTAATGATGTTACATAACTTTACATAATCGTAAGCCAAAAAGCGCATATTGTCAAGTATCTGGACGAAAAATATCTGCTGCAATTCCTGTGCAATCTGTAGCAGAATATGCGCAAAGTGGCCTGAATAGCCAATTATTCATCCGCAAATTTCTTCAAACTTGTATGGTACAAGTTTGTCATTCGCAAAAATGTATGACAAAAATACATAGTCATCCTTTCTTGAACATGATATAATGCGTATACCATACTCCTATTCACATCCGGAGGATTATCATGACCTTCTCCCCCATTTCGACTCCTGTATATTTGGATTATGCCGCCACCACACCGCCTGCCCCAGCAGTGATCGAAGCCGTAGCGGAGTGTATGCGCAGCCACATCGCAAACCCCTCTGCAGCTTACAGTGCAGCAGGCAGTGCCCGCAGAGTTCTGCGTATGGCAAAGCAAACCCTTTCACAGATGATTGGCTGTGACCGCAACGAACTGTTTTTCACTTCCGGCGGCACAGAGGCCAACAATTGGGCTTTTTGCAACCTGAGCGGCAAGCATGTGATCCTTTCCGCCATCGAGCACAGCTCTGTTCTGGAAGCCGCCCGCAATCAAGGATGCCGAGTTACTCTGATTCAGCCGGATGAAAATGGCGTTATCCAGCCAGAAGCGGTCGAAAAAGCGATACAAGCAGATACATCCCTGATTTCTGTCCAATATGCCAACAACGAAACCGGTGTGCTGCAGCCTGTGGAACAGATCGGCACCCTTGCCCGCAAGCATCGCATCCTTTTTCATTGCGACGCGGTACAGGCATTGGGGCATGTAATGCTGAATGTACAAAAGCTCCCCGTGGATCTGCTGAGCGCGTCAGCGCATAAGCTGTACGGACCCCGTGGTATCGGCTTTCTATATATCCGAAGTGGAGTAACCTTACCTCCTCTGATCGCTGGCGGCGGGCAGGAGAACAACCGCCGTTCCGGTACAGAGAACATCCCGGCGATCGAAGGTTTCCGTTTGGCTGCTGAACTGGCAATGAAGGACATGGAGCAGCGCTCAATTCAGGAAAAGGACATGCTGACGCATCTGTTTAAACTTTTGAAAAGTCAAATTCCTCATGCTATCTGGCTGGGAGAACAGGCTGAGCGAGTGCCCGGCATCTGTGCGGTATTGCTGCCCGGTCTTCCCTCTGAAATTGCTATTGCCAAGCTGGATATGCAAGGGATCATGGTATCCGGCGGCGCTGCCTGCGCTGCCTCGTCAGGCAGACCAAGTCATGTATACACCGCCATGGGCTTATCTGGCGATGAAGCTTCTTGCGTGCTGCGTTTCTCTGCAGGGCGGCACACCAAATTGGATGAGATCGAAAGAGCCGCCAGTGAACTCATCGGCATCTATCAAAGTAATTCCAAATAAAAAACAACCCGTTTGATCCGCGTGTCACGGCAAACGGGTTGTTTTTCGTTTCTGCAATTCAAAAAACGCTTATTCCGCTTCGCTGAAGGATGCAAAATAGGTGCGCTGAAGCAGCGCAGAGTCGCCCCGGGCAGCCAGCTTGGTCAACTGACGTTTGTCGTAAACGATCGTGATCTTGCTGTCATCCGGGAAATAGCGGAACTGGTTCAATTCCTGCTGGAGACAATCATCAAAATGCTTGTCTGCATAGGCAAAGTCACCTTGGAAGATAACCATATCCTGATTGTAAGTCAGCGCCAGATTGTGTAGCACGGTGGCAAAGCAGTGGGCTAAATAAGAAACAATCTTTCTGGCAAGGGGATGACCTTCCTCCGAGGCAGCAAAAAGCTTCTGGAAGGTGACCTTCTCACCGGTTCCCAGCGTTTCATCACCGGCCTCCGCCAGCATTTTGCGGATGCGCTTGATGCTGATCATGCTTTCAAGACAACCGCTCTTACCGCAGGTACAGCTGGTGTCCGAACTGTCGCTGATAACTGCGTGACCAATCTCGCCAATCAAGGAATCGCGTCCGTTCAGCACATGTCCGCGCTCGATCATACAGGCAGAGATGCCCCATGTAGAGAAAACCGTCAAAAGGCGGCGTTCGGAGTACTCCGGGTTATCCAGCAGCACCGCGCGGCCTACCGCCTTGCCCGCGTTATCCACAAACAGCACCACCTGGTCGCCAAAGATGGCGCGCAGGTACTTTTCCATGGCGATATCTGTACCCCAACCGGGTGCTTTGGTATTGTAGCGCAGCAGCAAACGGTCATAGTCCACCGTACCGGGCAGGTTGAGCACCACGCCGTAGAGATCATCCGTGGTGATCTTCTGATCCCGGCAATAATCCTGCACATAGCTTGCCAGAGAGGCAAACGCCTGATCAAGATCGTTTTCCAGTTCATGCTCGTACTGTGTCAACTCGCTGATATCACCCACCAGCCCGCACAGAGCAAAGGTGATGGACTGAGGCCAGAGAGAGATGGACAGGATTTTTCTTTTATCGCCAAAGGTGAACTGCTCCGGTTTTTTACCGCCAACGCTGGTGGCGCTGCCAAGGCCAACGGATTTCAGCACGCCGCTTTGGCAGAAATGCTGCAATGCGCGCATTACTGTGGGGCGGCTGATGTGCGTTACTTCATGAATATCGGCAGCCGTCAGCGTTTGACCGCTGCGGAATACTTCCAGTATCTTCTGGCGGTTCAGCCGCTTCAAATCGGAAGGCATGGCAATCTGGCTTTGCACCGTCTGTTTACGCATGGACAAAAAACCCTCTTCTATACGAAATTACATCCACATTATAACACAGTTTCTCAGTTCTTCAAGAAAATGTGTACCCTTCCAAAGAACCTTCATGATCGGCGATATACTGAAGCACCGGCAGCACCTTGCGGCAAAGGTGATATCCTCGGCTCTTCAGGGCATCGGATGCTGTGTCCATCAGAAATGGATAACCGACTACATCCAGCATGCTCACATCGTTGAACTGATCGCCAAAAGAAACTACTTCCTCTTTACCGATCTGCAGCGCATCCATCAGGGCATGGATGCCTGTGGCTTTGGAAGCTGTGCCGAAATCAAACCAGCACTGACCAGACACCAGCGCGTTCAGCTTATTCCCCCATGCCGCTTGCAGTTCAGGCGCGATGGAGGCCACGCCTGCAGGAGTGTAGGCGGAGATCTTCAGATATTCATCATCCAGCTGATCCAAATGTTCCACCACGGCAGTGGTGTTACGCAGCCGATAGATGATATCATCGGTAAAGGCGCGGCTTTCCGGGGAAACATAGCAGCAATGACGTCCGCTGACCAGAATGCACACCGGCATCTGCTTGAGATGATGGATCAGCTTAAGCGCCATAGAGCGCTCAATGGGCTGCAGTTTGATTGCATTGCCACCCAGAACGTTCAACGCGCCATTTTCGCAGATAAAACCCATATGCTTTGCGGCAGGTGCAAACAGGCGGCGAAGATTGTCATACTGCCGTCCACTGGCAGCAGCAAACACAATGCCTAAGGAATGCAGCCTTTCCAGCGTTTCAAACAAACCATCCGGCAAATGCTCCACGGGTTCCAGCAATGTGCCGTCCAAATCACTGGCAATCAAACGTATCATAGGGTGTTTCCCTCCTTACAGGCGTATATCTTAGCACAATAAAGAAATTTCGTCATCTATTTTCTTTTGTCGATGTATTGACAACCAAAAATATTTGCGTTATCATTCATATGAACAGTTGTTCAAATGTAGAACGAGGAGGATGACCATGAACCCGGAAAACGATAAGACTGTATGCGATTATCTGCACGTTCACGAGCAGATCATTTCGGATGTAAACACACATATGCCCACGGAGGAAGTGCTGTTTGACCTGAGCGAACTTTTCAAGGTTTTTGGCGACTCCACCCGCATCCGTATTCTCTATTGCCTGTTTGTCAGCGAAATGTGCGTGTGTGATATTGCAACCCTTCTGAATATGACCCAGAGCGCCATTTCCCATCAATTGAGCGTGCTGAAGAGAAACAAGTTGGTCAAAAGCCGCCGTGAGGGCAAAACCGTCTTCTATTCCCTGGCAGACAGCCATGTGCGCACCATGCTGGATCAGGGCGTTGAACACGTTACGGAAGAATAAACCAAGCATTTTGAAAGGATGTAAATAATATGAAGAAAGTATTCCGCATGAAAGAATTGGACTGCGCCAACTGCGCTGCCAAAATGGAAGCCGGCATCAATCAAATCGACGGCGTTACCAAAGCCACCATCAGCTTCATGACCCAACGGCTGACCCTTGAATACGAAGACGGCCGTCTGGAAGAAATCCTTGCAAAAGCGCAGCAGGTCATCAAGAAGATCGAACCCGATTGTCAACTGGTCATCTGAATCAATGAAAGAAGGGACCGCTATGTCGGCCAAACAAAAAAAGCACCTGATCCGTATTCTGATCAGCGCTTGCTTTCTGATTCTTGGTCTGGTCGTTCCCTATCCGGTTAGCGCCATTGTTTTGTTAATGACCGCATACCTCCTTGCTGGTTATGATGTGCTCAAGGAAGCTCTTAGCGGCATTCTGCGCGGTCAGGTATTCGATGAAAACTTTCTGATGGCAATTGCCACCATCGGCGCGCTGATCATTGGCGAATATGCGGAAGCGGTTGCCGTGATGGTGCTGTATCAGCTTGGCGAATGGTTCCAGCATTATGCAGTCGGCAAGTCAAGGGCTTCCATCAGCGACCTGATGCAGCTATGCCCGGATACAGCCACGGTGCTGCGTGATGGCGAATTACTCGAGATCGATCCTTATGAAGTGGCAACCGGCGAGACCCTTGTGGTAAAAGCAGGTGAAAAGATCCCGTTGGACGGCGTTATTCTCACTGGGGAATCATCCCTGGATACCGCAGCCCTGACAGGAGAAAGCCTGCCCAGAGATGTTCAGCCCGGCGATCAGGTCATCAGCGGCTGTGTCAACCTGACGGGTGTGCTGCATATACGGGCAGAAAAGGAATATGTAGACTCAACTGTTTCCCGGATCCTTGAAATGGTGGAATCCGCAGCTGACAGGAAATCCAAAGCGGAAAGCTTTATCACCCGCTTTGCGCGGGTGTATACACCTGCGGTCTGCATAGCCGCGCTGCTTCTGTTCCTGATTCCCCCACTGTTTTTTGGCGGCAACTGGGCAGATTGGGGCCATCGTGCGCTGAGTTTTCTGGTGGTCAGCTGCCCCTGCGCGCTGGTGATTTCTGTACCGCTGAGTTTCTTCGGCGGCATCGGTGCTGCCAGTCGCAACGGCATTCTGATGAAAGGCAGCAACGAATTGGAAGCCCTTGCCCAAACCTATGCCGTTGTAATGGACAAAACCGGCACCCTGACAAAAGGGGTCTTTCAGGTGAGTGCCCTGCATCCCGAAGGGATCAGCAAGGAAGAACTGGTAAGGATGGCTGCATCAGCAGAACAGCACTCCACACATCCCATCAGCCGCTCTATTTGCAGCTTTGCAGGCGATCTTTCTGCGCTGGATGAGGTTGCCGAAATACAGGAAACAGCCGGCGAGGGAATCACTTGCCAGTATGAGGGATCGCTGCTTGCTGTCGGCAATGCACGCCTGTTGTCAAAGCATGGCGTTATCATTCCCGAATGCGTCCATACTGGAACCATTGTTCATGTGGCTCTTGACGGTATGTACAAAGGTCATATCGTTATTGCGGATGAGTTGAAGGAAGGTGTGGCTGATACGCTGCGTTCCCTTCGCTCCCACGGTGTCGATCAATTGGTAATGCTGACAGGCGACAACGAAGCCAATGCCCGTGACATTGCGGGGCAGATCGGCGTGGATCGGGTATATGCAGGCCTGCTGCCTGGAGATAAAGTGAGCCGCCTGGAAGAAGTGCTGGCAGAAAAACCCGAACACAAACAAGTTGTTTTTGTGGGTGACGGCATCAACGATGCACCTGTTCTCATGCGGGCTGATGTGGGCGTCGCCATGGGCGGTATGGGCAGTGACGCGGCAGTGGAAGCTGCTGATGTGGTTCTGATGGATGACAATCCTGCCAAGCTGATAACAGCCATTCAGATCAGCCGGAAAACCCTGACTATCGCCCGGCAGAATATTTTCTTTGCATTGCTCGTCAAGGCCCTTGTGCTGATCTTGGTCACCCTTGGGCTTGCCGGAATGTGGCTGGCTGTCTTTGCCGATGTGGGCGTCAGCGTGCTGGCGATCCTCAACGCCATGCGTACTCTGAGGTACAAACTATCTGACAATTGAGATCATCATTTCGCCGGAACGTTGTTACCCATCGTTTCGGCGTTTTGTCTTGAAATGAACCATCAGTCGTGCTATGATACAAATAACCTTATTCCAACAGGAAACGGAGCGAAAACATGATGAAACGTATGCTGTCTCTGCTGCTTGCTTTGATGGTTCTCACCTGTTGTGTACCCAGCGCCTGTGCGCAGGAAGTATCCACTTACGAAACCTTTATTTATGGCACCTCTGTGCAGGGCCGTCTGCTGCTTTGCCACCGCATCGGCAATCCCGAAGCTGCCAAATCTGTTCTCATGGTGTTTGGCATTCACGGATTTGAAGACTCTTTCAAGAAGGATGGCAGTGTGCTTAGTGCTATTGCCAATCAGATGATCGAGCATTATCGTGCCGATCCTTCCCTGCTTGGAGATGCGGTTCTCTACATCGTTCCCTGTGCCAATCCCGACGGTCAGGAAGCAGGAAAATCAGAAGACGGTTTTGGACGCTGCAACGCTGATGGCATTGATATCAACCGTGACTTTCCCGTTGGTTGGAAAAAGATGTCCTCCTCCCGCTACCGTACCGGCAGTGAGCCTTTTTCGACCCCAGAAGCCCAAGGACTTCGCTACCTTGTAGAGAAGATCTCCCCTACTTATGGTGTGGATGTGCATGGCTGGATCAACAGAGTCTATGGCGATCCCGCCATGGCACAGCCGTTTATGGATGCTTTCGGCTTTGGCTATAAAGAATACAGCAGTGGCGGCATGCTGTCCCAATGGATGGCGGAAGAGATGGAAGCTGCCGTGCTGGTGGAGCTGCCGGACAACGCTCGTTCGGAAGGCTTTGTGGAAAGCTGTACCGAAAGATTGATTTCTGCTCTGGATATCTGGCTGATTCAGGTGGGTTCTCAAGGTTCGTGATGAACAGCTGTGCTGTGATGTTTGGGTCGGATGTACTCTGCCAACAGCGCAATGAATTCTCCGCTGGTGGGTTTGTCCACCGGCAGATGCAAGCGGCTGCTTTGCCCGTATTCCCGTTCGTACCGCTCTGCGATTCCCCGTTCCCAGGTCAGGGTGATCACATGGCGGATGGCACGTTCCACACAAAACGCAGAGGTATGATGCATGGCGGCAATTTCGGGATAGAGCACCTTTGTTCGGTTTTTCATCAGCATGGGATCCTCTACCAGTTTGAACACCGCTTCCTGAGCAAAGCGGTATCCCAGCAGATGCGCTGGCAGGCCGATTCTCAGAAAAAGCGTTGAGATCACCTGACGCGTATGATCTTCCTCCGAAACCGGCTTTTCTGCTGCTGCCTTCTGCGTGGATTGCGTCATCAGATGATTCTGACAAATCAGATCATTTCTGCCTGCAAGTTCATATATCTTGCGTGCCAACAGCTTTGAATCCGCCGGTTTGATCAGATATTCATCCGCTCCTTTGGCAAAGGCTTTCTGAATAGCGCTTTCCATCGTCAATGTAGAGGCGATGATCACACGAGGTTTCTTTTCCATGGCTTGCAGCTGATCAAGGATCGCATATCCGTCACAGATCGGCAGGATGAGGTTACTGATCAGCACATCCGGATTTTGTTCCGTCACCATGCGAAGAGCTTCCATACCATTGCCCGTACTACCCACTATCATTATGTTGGCTTCTTTGGATAGTTTGTTTACCATTTCTATTCGCTGTCTCTCTTCCCGCTCTGCTACGCAGACTCTGATTGCGTTCATTTTTGTTCCGTCCTTTCGTAATTTGTCGAAATACTACTAACAGTACAATTTTATACCCATTGTGTTCGAAGACATTATAGCAAACATTGTCAGAAAAGGGAAGAGGATTTCGTGAAATTCTTTCATTGTCGATGATATCAGTCGCTTTTCGTTCACATTCGATGTTTTTCGATGGGAATGATTATTTGCAATACAATCTTTTATTCTGTACTTGAGTGCAGTCGATGATGGAAAGAAAAAACTGTTGACAGACAATTGTCATCAGCATGTCAGGAAAGGAGAACTTTATGGGTGATCAATGGATGGAGAAAAACGCTGAGCATATGGTAAAATGCGGTGATAAACTTTTCTGGGGACAGACAATGGACAATCCTTCTATCGAAGGTCAGAGAGAAACTTTCGCGAGGTCGTTTCTGGACACAGATCATAGAAAAGACATCGAAAGTTCCAGAATAAACGCATATGATCGTTGTGTCAGCTGGGATGGGGCGCTAACTCCGGGAACAGAAATGGAGATGTGCGTTGAGCCTCCGTTCAGCTGCACGATTGGTGGTCAATTTTGGGCTGTCTGTGACCATGATGGATTCCAAACGGTGGAGGCAAAGCTGCTTTCCGTTCTCCAATGGAATGAAAAATCAGCAACCGTACGGGTTTTGATTCTTCAGACCAAAGATGTGCTGTCTGAAATCAAACCAGTAAACGAAGAGATTATACAAGAGCTTCGTAAGAAGCACACCTATGATTATTACACTCCCGCAGCAAGCGCCTTTCATCGTTCAGTATGGGAACGCAATCAGAATCTGCTTCCTATTTATGATTGCCACGGAGAAGGCGAAACGTTTGTCATTTACACGGACAAAGATGGCATTGATCATTGCGTGTGGTGGGAAGAATGCGGCTACAAAGAAGGCTGTGTATTTTTACGGAACTGGATTTTGGGCTTCCGGACAGACAGCCCGTATCAGTGGAAAAATGAGCTGTTCATTGATCTGAATTGGGGAAAAGTGCTGGCATGCCGGAAAGAGGCGAAAACAGTCGTCATTCCTGATGGAATCAACACCTTGGGATGGCAAGCCTTTATGGATTGTCCGCATTTGGAACAGGTTACAATCCCAGGCAGTGTGAAATATATCCACAATGCTTTTCCAGAGTATGTAATCGGTACATCAAGAAATGACGGCCTAAAAAACCTCAAAAGAATCATTCTATGCAGAGAGTCCCAACTGTCGGACAGTGATTTTCCAAAGAATGTTGCTATTATAAGAAATTCATAATAATCGTTTCTGATTTTTGGAATGAAGCATGCGATAGAACTTTTTTGCCTGACATTACTTTTGGCACAACTCTCTATGTTGGTATAGGTCGTAATAAAGGGGATGCCGATATGCTGATCCCATTATTGCGCGAATGCTAGAAATCTTGTAATTGTCAGGATTTCTATTGATAAAGAATAGCCAAGAAATGGAGTCTTCACATAATACAAAAGACCTTCTCATGAGAGAAGGTCTTTTGTGGTGGAGTATAGGGGAGTCGAACCCCTGGCCTCTACAATGCGAATGTAGCGCGCTACCAACTGCGCTAATACCCCAAACTCGCTGGTTTCTCAACCAGCGAAAGATATTATAGCAAACCTTTTTTGCAAATGCAAGCACTTTTTGCAATTCGGTTATGCCTTGGCTTTGGGTGCCAGCATGGTCAGAGCGATGCGCTGCTTCTTTACATCCACATCCACCACCCATACCTTCACCACATCGCCTACCTTGACCACCTCGGAGGGATGCTTGATAAAACGAGTGGACATGCGGCTGATATGCACCAGACCATCCTGATGAACGCCGATATCCACGAAAGCGCCAAAGTCGATGACGTTGCGCACGGTGCCCATCAGTTCCATGCCAGGGGCCAGATCCTTGATATCCAGCACATCGGTGCGCAAAATGGGCTTAGGCAGATCATCACGGGGGTCGCGGCCCGGCTTTTGCAATTCGCGGACGATATCCTTCAGCGTGGGTTCACCCACACCCAGTTCCTCAGCCAGCGTTTTGATACCCTTTTCTTCCACGCGCTGGTTCAGATCTGCCAGTTTGCCGCCCTTGATATCGCTGAGCTGATAGCCCAGTGTTTCCAGCAACGCCTTGGCAGCGGGATAGCTCTCCGGGTGAACGGCTGTGGCATCCAGTGCATTCTTGCTGTCACGGACACGGAGGAAGCCGGCGCACTGCTCAAAGGCCTTGGGCCCAAGTTTGGGAACTTTCTTCAGCTGCGCGCGGGACTCAATGCCGTTTTCCTCGCGATAGGCCACGATATTGCGGGCCAGCGCCGGACCAATGCCAGCCACGTGGGACAGCAGCGAGGGCGATGCAGTGCTCAGCTCGACACCAACGTTGTTAACGCAACTTTCCACCACGCCATCCAGGGTTTCTTCCAGCTGGCTTTCCTTCAGGTCGTGCTGATACTGACCCACGCCAATGGCCTTGGGATCGATCTTGACCAGTTCTGCCAGAGGATCCTGCATACGGCGGGCGATGCTCACCGCGCTGCGCAGGGAAACATCGAACTGAGGGAATTCCTCAGCCGCCAGTTTGCTGGCAGAATAGACGGACGCGCCAGCTTCACTGACGATCATATAAGCGGTGCCGGGATTCAGATCCGGCAGCAGAGAAGCGATGAACTGCTCTGCTTCTCGGGAAGCAGTACCGTTGCCGATGGCAATGGCGGTAACACCGAACTTCTTGCACATAGCGGTAATTTCCTGACGGGCACGGGCTTTGGCGGCTTCCTGACCGGGCAGGGTAAAATGACCCACACCAGTTGCCAGTACTTTGCCGTTCTCATCTACCACAGCCAGCTTACAGCCAGTACGGAAACCCGGGTCAACACCCAGCGTGATCCGTCCCTTTACCGGGGGAGCCATCAGCAGCTGATGCAGGTTTTTACCGAACACCTGAATGGCTGCGGTACCGGCGCGTTCCGTCAGCTCATTGCGGATCTCACGTTCCAGACTGGGCTTGATCAGGCGATCCCACGCATCCTGTGTGGTCAGCTTTACCTGCGGGGTGGTTACGCTGCCCTCCCGGACAAACGCCTTGTCCAGCACGCCAACAGAGGCTTCATCATCCATGCGGATGGCGACTTTCAGGAACTCTTCCCTCTCGCCCCGGTTGATAGCCAGAATACGGTGACCGGGCAGGGTACGGATCTCCTGTGAGAACTCGTAGTACATGCTGTATACGCTGTCTTCATCCTTGGCTTTGCGGCTTTCGATCACGCCATTGCGGTAGCACAGGGCACGGAGCGCTTTACGGGCATCCGCGTCGTCGCTCATCTGTTCAGACAGGATATCCCGGGCGCCCTGCAAAGCTTCCTCGGCGTTATTGACGCCTTTTTCTTCATTGATAAAAGGCAGGGCCAAGTCCTCCAGCGTGCCGGTTTTCACATTCTGCATCAGCAGCTGCAACGCCAGCGGCTCCAGGCCTTTTTCCTTGGCAATGGTGGCACGGGTGCGGCGCTTGGGCCGGAAGGGACGGTAAATATCCTCCAACTCTGCCAGCGTGGTAGCCGTCGCCAGCTTCGCGCTGATCTCTTCCGTCAGGTTGCCCTGCTCGGTAAGGGTATTTTCAATTTCACCGCGGCGTTTTTCAAGACCGCGCAGGTATTGCAGGCGTTCAAAAATCTCGCGCAGCACCTGATCGTCCAAAGAGCCGGTCAACTCCTTGCGGTAGCGGGCGATAAAGGGAATGGTGTTGCCGTCATCGATCAGCTTGAGCACGTTCTCGCACTGAACGGCTGCCAGATGGAACTCCTGACAAAGCGTTGCTTTGATATCCAAGTTCATATCATCCTTTCGTAAGCGCATTAACGGTATAATTATATCACGACACACTGATTTTTTCCAGCCAAAAGCACCGTATCATTGACGGCGTTGTATCGCTGGATTACAATAGAAACCGCTGAATACAGGAGGGATCCTCATGCTGGATGCAAATCAGGTACGGAATGAAATCCTCGCCTTTTTGAATGGGCTTGCCATTCCCTATGAATACCATGAACACCCCAAAGCCCATACCATCGATGATTGCCTTGCCATGCCCTTTATCACCGGGGACATTACCATCTGCAAGAATATTTTCCTTTGCAACCGGCAGCAGACCAACTTTTTTCTGCTGCTGCTCAAACCGCTGACACCATTCCGTACTTCGGTTGTCAGCAAAGCTTTGGGTTCAAGCCGGCTCAGTTTTGCGCCTGAGGAAGCGCTGACGGAGCTTCTCCACCTGACCAGCGGCAGCGTTAGTCCGCTGGGGCTGCATTTTGACAAGGAACACTCCATCATGCTGGCTGCGGAAAAGGCCGTGCTGGATACGCCTCGAATTGCTTTTCACCCCTGTGACAACAGCGCTACTGTTATTTTCACCCAAGAGGTCTTCTGGCAGAAGGTGATTCCCGCACTGGGCATCTCCCCCATCTTTATCACCCTTGGGGAAAATCCCACGCAAGAGTCTGTATAGCTTGCTTTTTTACCAAAATCATTGTATGATGATGAGAGCAACCGGACGGGTGTTCCCCTTCGGCTGAAAACTGTGAATCCATCCCGATTTTCCAAGGGATCAACATCAATGGAGGAATGCACAATGGCCAGAAACAATCACTTTGGCGGCTTTGGCGGCGGCGCCAACATGCAGCAGCTCATGCGTCAGGCTCAGAAGCTGCAGGAGCAGATGACCAAGGCTCAGGAAGATATCGAAAACCGCGAGTTCACCGCTCAGGCTGGCGGCGGCATGGTGTCTGTCACGGTCAGCGGTAAGAAGGAACTCAAGAACATTACCATCAACCCCGACTGTGTGGATCCCGACGATGTGGACATGCTGCAGGATATGATCATGGCGGCTGTGAACGAAGCGCTGCGTACCGCTGAGGATACCCGCAACGCTGAGATGAGCCGTCTGGCTCCCGGCATGGGCGGCATGTTTTAAGCCATGGCCCAGCAACTGGAACCCATTGCCAAGATGGTAGCGCAATTGTCCCGACTGCCCGGTATCGGTCAGAAAAGCGCACAGCGCCTCGCCTATCACATCATCAGCATGCCGCTGGAGGATGTGCGGGAGTTGGCATCTGCTGTTTATCAGGGACGCAAGGCCATCCAGTATTGTCAGGTTTGCGGCAACTATGCCACCGGCGATAAGTGCTCCATTTGCGAAAATGAGCGCCGCCATAACGGACAGATCTGCGTGGTGCGCGATCCGCGCGATGTGGCAGCCATTGAGCGCATGCGTGACTTTCAGGGAACGTACCATGTGCTGCACGGCACGCTTTCTCCCATGGATGGTATCGGTCCGGAAGATATCCGCATCAAAGAGCTGCTGAGCCGTCTGTCTGACGGCGCGGTAAAAGAAGTGATCATCGCCACCAATCCCGACATTGAGGGTGAGGCGACAGCATCCTATATCGCACGGCTGATCAAACCCATGGGGCTGCTGGTCACCCGCATTGCCCACGGCGTACCGGTAGGCAGCGATCTGGAATACGCCGATGAGATCACCTTGGCAAAGGCCATCGAAGGCCGGAGAGAAATGTAACCGAATATCCACAAAGGCGGCTTTTGCCCCTCCCTCCATGGGAATGGAGCAAAGCCGCCTTTTCAGACCATCATAACCGAACGGAGGTTCCCGTCATGCCGCAATCCATCCCCCAATCCATGCTTCCCTGGTTCCTTTTGCTGGTATTTGGCGTGATCATCCTGTTGCTGGTTGCCGTTTTGATTTCGCTGGGGACCCATCGCCAACAAACGGAACAACTCCTTCGCTTGATGCAGCAACAGCACGCCGAAAACATCGACTACCTGCGGGACGATTTGAGCGCACAGGCAGTTGCCCAGCGGGAAGAACTGCAAAGCGGACTGCATCGCTCCAGCGAGTCCATCCTGAATATGATGGGCAGCGTGATGAAGCTGCAAGGCGAGCAGGTGAATGCGCTGCTACAGCAGAGTCACGAAAACTCACTGGCCTTTGACCGCCGCCAGCAGATCATGCAGCGCATCACAGAGGACAGTCTGCGCCGCATGGAGAGCCGCGCCCAAACAGCAGATATGCAGGCAGCATCGCTCATAACCCAAAACGATCAGCGCATGGAGGCGTTGCGCACCGCAGTGGAAACCAGCCTGAACCAATTACGCACGGAGAACGGACAAAAGCTCGAGGAAATGCGCAAGACTGTGGATGAGAAGCTCAACGACACGCTGGAAAAACGTCTTTCCGGCAGTTTTGAGCAGGTCAGTCAGCGATTGGAACAGGTGTATCGTTCCCTTGGCGAGATGAACACACTGGCCAGTGGAGTAGGCGATCTGAAACGCATGCTTGGCAACGTGAAAACCCGCGGTGTATGGGGCGAAATGCAGCTGGGCGCACTGCTGGAGCAAGCCCTCACCAGCAGCCAGTACGAACGAAACGTGGCGGTGGTTCCCGGCTCTGCGGAACGGGTAGAATACGCCGTCTGCCTGCCCGGACGGGATGGCGACGGTCGGCTGTACCTGCCTATTGACAGCAAATTCCCTCAGGAGGACTATGCCCGCCTGACCGAAGCCGCCGAACTGGGCGATGCCGTCGCTACCGAAGCAGCACGCAAAGGGCTGATCAATGCCGTTCGGGTAGAAGCCCGCCGCATTGGCAAGTATATCGCTCCCCCACACACCACTGACTTTGCCGTCATGTTCCTGCCTCTGGAAGGACTGTATGCGGAGGTCATGCGCCATGCGGATGTGGTGGAATCGCTCCAGCGGCAGCAGCGGATCCTGATCGCAGGCCCCAGTACTTTGCTGGCGCTATTGAACAGCCTGCAAATGGGTTTCCGTACACTGGCGATCGAGCAGCGCTCCGCAGAAGTATGGAAGCTGCTGGGCGCGGTCAAAACCGAATTCGGCACCTTTGCGCAACTGCTGGCAAAGACTCAGGAAAAACTACAGCAAGCTACCGACAGTATTGATACTGCCTTCGTCCGCACAAAAAAGATCGAAAAGCGCCTGAAGAATGTGGAGGCGCTGGAAACAGAATCAACAGCAGCCTTGTTGGATTCTCAGGATTCTTAACCGATTGATGCGCTTTCTTAAGACAAAGAATTCCCATTTCGAACATCTTGACAAGAATGTTTGTTCGTATTATGATAAATACGAACAAACGTTCTTTTTGGAGGTGTACATTCATGATCCAGCGAATGGCAAACCATTATGGCGATGATACCTGTTCTTCCTGCGTGGTGGCAGGCGACTATATTTTTCTTGCCCATCATGGCGGCGGACAGGAAGTGAACGATCTGGCATACCAAACCCGTGCCTCTCTGGACAGCTTGCAGCAAACCCTGCAAAGCGTAGGCGCGAGTCTCGACAATATGGTGCAGCTGACCTACTACATCCGCAATGTGGAGGACTTCCGCAAAGGCGCGGATGTATTCCGGGATTATTTCAAGAACGGCGCACCCGCACGCATGACTGTTGTTACTGAATTCGTTGGCGAAAACTGTCTCTGTCAGGTGGATGGGCTGGCCTATCGCCCCATGGCGAATGCGCAGTAACAACATGAGCAAGGAGGAATCACCAATGAAAGTTATGCTGACTTCCTGCGGTATCGAAACCCAAACCATCAAAGCGCATTTTCTGCGCTGGCTGGGCAAATCACCCGCAGAAACCAAAGCGCTGTTTATCCCCACGGCGGCCATCACTGCCGATGCCATTCAAGTATTGCCGGCTTGTATGGATGATCTTTTGAAATGCGGTATTTTGCAGGAAAATATCATGGTGTTTGATCTGCACAGAAACATGCCAATGGAAGAGCTGCAAACCTTCGATGTGGTATACCTATGCGGCGGCACCACTGCCTATCTGCTGGAAAGAATCAATGAAACCGGTTTTCGGGATTCGCTCCTTGCCTATATTCACGCTGGCGGAATGGTCATTGGCGTCAGTGCGGGCAGCATGATTTTCGTTGACTATTTGCCGGACAATCTTGGGCTGCTGGATGTGAGAATGAGCGTTCACAGCAAGAAAACCAACATTCTTGGAAAGGTTTCTTTTCCTGTAGAAGAAACCATCGAACTATCCAATACCGCAGCCATGCTGATCCGCAGCATACCGGACGATGTAGAAATCATTGATGGTTAAGCAACCAGTTTTTTTGCAAACTTCTGCACCTGTCAAAGGCGCTGGCATACCGTATCAGTGAACGGCGGAGGAATCCCCCATTCCTCCTGCTGAACTGATCGAAGGAGGCTTGCCAATGTCCTTTTACAGCTACAAGAATGCCAATCCCTGCTCCTGCCCCGGCGTCATCTCCGGCAGCGCTTTGGATGGTCTCCAGGAAAAGGTATGCGTGCAGGTAAAACGCGTCTATGACAGTTGCCTGCAGCAGGAACAGCTGGATGACAAGGAAGTGGTCATTACCAGCTACGCCATGGTGGCTGGCAGCAACTGCAGCTGCAATTGCAGCTGTTCCTGCGGTTCCGGCCCCGTAGGCGATACGGAAACCGTGGCTCCCACTTCTGCGCCCGTGCCGCCCATTACCTTTGAAAGCTGCCGCTCCACTACCACGGAAGGCACCATCCGCAACCTGACGGTGGAACGCCTGTGCGACCGCCCCTGCTTCGCCCGTGTGCGCTGCAAGGTGGATGTGCCCATCGACATTCTGTTCGTGGACAGCCGCTGTGTGGAGTACATTGGCAAGGGCGTGATCACGGTAGACAAGGATGTGCTGCTCAGCATTCCCGATGAGTCCATCGTGCCGTACTGCCTGGAAAGCATGGTCAGCGCTATTTGTGTGGCGGGCACCTACGAAGGCAACAACACCTTCAAGCTGACGGTCTGCGTGACTGTAATTCTGAAGGTGCTGGCGCAGGTGGAGATTCTGATCCCCTCTTATGGATTCTGCTCCATCCCGCCCTGCGAGGAATTCGCGGAAAATGTCTGTGATGAATTCTTCTCTTTGCCCCTGTTCCCGCCCGCCTCTCTGTGCAACAACGATGAGGTGAGCATCAGCAACGCAGCCTGCAATACCGGATCCTATGGCGGCTGTGGCTGCGGTTGCCGCCGGTAACACCGATCCACCTGCTGACGGGAGAACCTCCGGGGAGATACCCGGGGGTTCTCCTCTTTGCTATTCATCTTTCAAACCAATGTATCCAACACGAAATTTACATTCTGCAAATCGTTTTGGGTATGCAATCCGCCCGGTATATGGTATACTGTATTTGTATGCGCAGCGGTAATGCTGTGCGCATGCCACGAAATACGAAAGGAGGTTCATGTATGCAGTATCAAGCCCCGCAGCAGTATTCAGCCAAGCCCCGTCCCACGCGCGACTACACACCCAAAAAGCGCAAAAACCGTTCGTTGCAGGTAATCCCGCTGCTTCTGCTGTTCCTTGCACTGCTCGTGATCATGTACCTGATCTTCCCCAAGGAGGCAGGTCGCCATATCGGTTCCTCCAAATATACTGGTCTGGTTTTCAGCGAGGCCATGTCTGCCAATTCCACCGCTGTGCCCGATGAGAACGGTGAATTCTACGACTGGCTGGAGATCTACAACGGTACAGGCGCAGATCTGGATTTGGAAGGCGTAATGCTCACCAACCGCTCGGACCGCATCACCTTTTATTTCCCCAGCTATATTCTGAAGGCGGGCGAACGGGTGATTGTATACTGTTCCGACAGTTATCAACTGGATCCCACCCGGCCTTTTCACGGCAAGTTCAAGCTGTCCTCTGCCGGTGTGCATGTGTACATGTATGATCCCGACATGTACCTGATCGACGATATGACGATCCCCACCATGACGGCAGATAACAGCTACATCCTGACCGGGATTGATGAAAACGGCCAGAAGCAATACGAATCCACCAGTTACTACAGCCCTGGGTATGACAACAGCCACGAGGGTTTCTTGGCGTACCGTTCTGCCAACGTGACGGAAGGCGGCATTCTGGTCATCAACGAGGTTTGCCCCGATCCGAAAATCGGCATTCCCGATCAGGACGGCGAAATCGTTGATTGGATCGAGCTGCGCAACAATGGTACGCAGCCCATCAATCTGGGCAATTACTACCTGAGCGACAAGGAAAACAAACCGCTCAAATGGCGCTTCCCAGAATCCGCAGTGATTCCCGCAGGCGGCTATTACTTGATCTTCTGCAGCGGCAAGGATACCTTGCAGCAAAACGGTATCCCCCACACCAATTTCTCCATCAGCGCTGAGATGGAAACCCTGGTGCTCAGCGACACCTATGGACGCATGGTGGATCGTTTCTCCATCGAAAACGTACCGGAGGATTATTCTGTAGGCCGGACCAATGCAGGTGAACTGGTTCAGTTCCAGCTGACCACCCCTGGTCAGAGCAACGATACCGCCGGTCAAGCCCGCGCGGACGAGCTGTTCCGGGCCTATAACCCCACAGGCGTTTACATTACCGAGGTACTGGCATCCAACGATGTGGTCGCCCTTGGCGAAACTGCCGCACTGACCGACTATGTGGAATTGTACAATTCCAGCGCTGAGACCGTAGACCTTTCCGGCTACGGTCTCAGTGACTCCCTCAAACGCCCCCGCCGCTGGCAGTTTCCGCAGGGAGCCACCATTGAGCCGGGCGAATACAAGATCATCTATCTGGATGCTCAACCCCAACTCAGCACCGTAACAGATTATCATACCAACTTCAGCCTGAGCCGCAACGGCGGCGAGACTATGACCTTCTGCGATCCCACCGGACGGGTGCTGGATCGTATTCCCCTCTCTTTGATCCCCACCGACCACAGCTATGGCCGCACTCTTGGCTCCAACGAATTCTACTATTATGATTTTCCCACGCCCGGTGCTGCCAACCAATCGGGCTACTATGGCTATGTAAGCACTCCGTCGTTTTCTCTTCCCGGCGGCGAATATAAAGGCAATGTACAGGTGACCATTTCTGTCCCTGTTAATTCCCATGTATACTACACCATGGATGGTTCCATTCCCACACAGGAAACCGGTTCCCGTTACGAGCCCGGCACGGTTTTCGATCTATCCCATGTGACGGTGCTCAGAGCCCGGGCGTTTGATCCTTCCGGCCGCCTGCAGCCCAGTGAGATCATCACCCAATCGTATATGATGAATCTGTACCACGCTTTCCCGGTTGTAAGTCTGGTAGCAGATCCCTATGTTCTTTGGAACGAAGAAACCGGTATGCTGACCGCAGGCGGCGAATTGAATAAGGAGAAGCTACCTTTTAAGAAGCTGGATGGCTCTGAGCCAAACTATCGTGCCTTCGGTAAGGTACCCCAGGAAGGCCATATTGAGATCTATGAAAAGGACGGCACCCAGTTGATCAGTCAGGCAGTGGATTTCAGCCTGCAGGGCCAGTACAGTCTGGATATGCCCCAGAAGTCCTTCAAAATCCGCGCCAAAGCGAAATATGGCAGCAAATACTTTGAAGCCGCCCTGTTTGAAGATCGTCCTTTTACCCAGTACAAGAGCTTTGTTCTTCGTATTTCCGGTAACGATAACGCCTGGACCCGCCTGATCGATGGTTTTCAGGATCGGCTGATCACCTGCTTCAACGAATATACCGATACTCCTTCCACCCTGATTTATCAGGCATGGAAACCCGTTGCCGTCTACCTGAATGGCAGCTACTGGGGCCACTACAACATGCGCGAGCGCGTTGACCGCTACTTTGTCGCCCAGCATGAAGGCCTGCCTCTGGAAGAAGCCGACAATATGGACATCGTGGAAGCCAGCGGCAAAGCGGTGGTGTGGGGTACCGGCAAGGAATACCGAAAAATGATCGAGCGTGTGGAGGACTCTTCCCCCGGTACCAGCGAAGAGGATCTGCAATATATTCTTGATAACATCGATGTGGATAACTACTTCGATTACATGGCCTTTGAAATGTTCTTTGGCAACTCTGACCCAGGTAACATTCGTTATTACCGGCTGAAAGAGGAAGGATCCAAGTGGCGCTGGATCATTTACGACCTCGACTATGGCTTGTTCAACAGCGGTTTTGACAGCGTGACCAGCTACCTGAAACCTCAGGGTGCTGGCGATCAGCGCATTAACAACACCCTCATCCGCAAGCTGCTGGAAAACGACGAGATGAAGGTGAAGTTCCTCACTCGTCTGGGCGAGATTTATCAGTTCCTGACCACCGATAGGATGATCGCTGAACTGGACAAGATGGTTGCCATTCTGGAACCGGAAATGCCGCTTCATTTTGCCCGCTGGGCTGAGGACACGGACAAAGCCATCATGGCGGACAACCCCACCACCCCGGAGGGTGCGCTCCGGTACTGGAACACCCGTATCAACCGTCTGAAAAACGTTCTGAAAAAGCGCCCCACTTACTTCTATGAAATGGTTCAGGAGCGTCTGGAGATGACCGATGACCAGATGCTGCTCTTCTTTGGCCCCAAGCCGCCGCTGCCCGAGGATGCTGAATACACCGAAGGCAAAAAGTGGAGCTAAGGTTGACAAATCCCGGAAAATAAACTACTATGCACAATGCAACACCACAAAGGAGGAGCTATCCCTATGACCTCTCTGCTCACTACCACCGCAATTACCAGCACAGCCCTCAATTCTACCGGCCTTGCTGCCCAGTTTAAGTCTATTGTCCCCTCCGACCTGTTTATGGCGCTGGGTCTGGGCTTTATTATCGGTATCATCATTGCGATCGTTTACCGAAAAACTTACCGCGGCGTGCTGTACAGCCCCTCCTTTACCATGACGCTGATCATGCTCACCCTGATCACCACTCCTGTGGTTATGTGTATCAAAAACGATATCGCGCTGTCCATGGGTATGGTGGGTGCGCTGTCCATCGTCCGTTTCCGTACCGCCATCAAGGATCCTCTGGATACCGCCTACATGTTCTGGGCGCTGACCATGGGTATTCTGCTGGGTGCCGGTCTGTACCTGATTGCTATTATTGTTGTGCTGTGCATCTCCGTGCTGCTGTTTGTGCTCACCTTCGCCAAGCTGACTGCTCCCAATGCCTATCTGCTGGTGCTGCACTATGACGAGTACTGCGAAGGCGCCATCACCACCGAGCTGCAGCGCTGCGTTAAGAGCCACAAGCTGCGCTCCAAGACGCTGACCCGCGCCGGTGCTGAGATGACCTACGAAATCCGCCTCAATGAGCGTCATGAAGTGGTTACCCGCATGCTGGATATCGAAGGCGTGCACGATGCTACGCTGGTGGCTTGCCAGAGCGAGGTCGGCGCGTAACGCACTGAGGGAAGGACAGAAACATGAGCATTTCCGTACCCCTTCGGCACGAACTCAAGTATTTCATCACTCCTTTGGAGTATCAGGTGCTTTCCCGAGTGCTGGATCGCACGCTGGAGCGAGACCCCAATGGTGATGAAAATAACGAGTATCACATCCGTTCCCTGTATTTCGACACATTCTTCAACGATGCGTTGATTGACAAGCTGGACGGCGTAAAAAACCGTGACAAGTATCGCATCCGTATCTACAATTTTTCTGACAAGTTCATTCGCATGGAGTGCAAAACCAAGGTTGGTTCCATGATCTCCAAGCGTTCCACTCCTATTCCCAAATTGTTGGCGGAACAGCTCATTGCCGGTGACCCTACCGGCCTTGAGCGCACCCGCAGCGGTCTTTTGCGGGATGTGTACCGGGAGATGAAGCTGCATCTGCTCCGGCCTGCAGTGATTGTGGACTATGTTCGGGAAGCATATCTGCATCCTGCGGAAGAAGTCCGCATTACGTTTGACAAGCAGTTGCATACCGGCCTTCGCTCGGTGGATATGTTCAATCCCTATGTTCCCACCATTTCCCCATTCGATCATGGTGAAATGATTCTGGAAGTAAAGTTCAACCGCTGTCTGCCTCCCTATATCCGGGATATTCTGTGCACCCACGTACACAGCGCCCAGAACAGCGCCATCTCCAAATATGTCTGGTGCAGACGGTTCGAGAACTTTGAATAATCACGCAGTGGCGAAACCGGCGTCAAACTGGTTTCGCCGCTTTATTTTCCTTTATGCCAGGAGGACTGACAATGGATCAGAATCTAATGATGGCAAAGCAACTGGCAACGGCTGTAGCCGATGCCGGAGGCAGAGCCTATTTCGTAGGCGGCTTTGTTCGGGACTTTGTAATGCACAGGCCCTGTAAAGATATTGATGTAGAAGTGCACAATCTGACCCCAGCGCAGTTGGAAGCGCTTCTGGACTCGCTTGGCGAACGGACCATTATGGGCGCAAGCTTTGGCATTTACGGTCTGCGTCATTACGATCTGGATATCGCGATGCCACGCAGCGAAACCAACACAGGCAGAGGACACAAAGATTTCACCGTATGCGTGGATCCCTTTTTAGGCACGCGCAAAGCGGCTCTTCGGCGCGATTTTACCATCAATGCCATGATGCAGGATGTCCTCACCGGCGAAATCATCGATCATTTTGGCGGTCAGGCGGATCTGAAAGCCGGCATCATTCGCCATGTAAACGACGAATCCTTTGGAGAAGATCCCCTGCGGGTACTCAGGGCTGCCCAGTTTGCCGCCCGCTTTGAGTTTGAAGTAGCTCCCGAGACTGTCGCTATCTGTAAAACGATGGACCTGACTGCCCTGGCTGGCGAGCGCATCATGGAAGAACTGAACAAAGCCCTGCTGAAAGCTGCTAAACCATCCATTTTCTTTGATGTACTCCGTCAGATGGATCAGCTGGATTGCTGGTTCCCTGAAGTATCTGCGTTGATCGGCGTGGAACAGGAACCTCGTTTCCACCCGGAAGGCGATGTATATACCCATACCATGATGGTGCTGGATCAGGCTGCAACACTCCGGGATCAGGCGATCCATCCCAGAGGGCTGATGCTCTCGGCACTGTGCCATGACTTTGGTAAACCGGAAACCACCAAGGAGATCGACGGACGCATCCGTTCCTTCGGTCACGAACAAGTTGGCTGCCCTCTTTCGATCCACTTTATCAACCGTATGAACAACGAAGTGCGCTTGAAAAAATATGTGGAGAATATGGTGCTGCTTCACATGCGTCCTAACGCGCTGGTGCATATGAAATCCGGCAGCAAAGCCTATATGAAGCTATTCGATCTGTCTCAAGAGCCAGCGGACTTGCTGCTGCTGGCACAGGCGGATCATTGCGGCAGGGACGGTTTTGGCGACGATTATGATGAGATTGCACAGGTTCTCCGTCACCAACTGGCGGCATATCAGGCTCTGATGAACGAACCGGAAGTAAAGGGCGAAGATCTGATTCAAGCTGGCGTAAAACCCGGTAAGCTCATGGGGCAAGCCATTGCATATGCCCATAAACTGCATCTAAGCGGTATAAAGCACGATGCCGCATTGGTACAGACGCTGGCATGGCTCCATGAAAACGAAAAAAAATAACAATGAAACAGCCTGTACATTCAGAGCAAACGCTTGTGTACAGGCTGTTTTGATGAATTATTCTGGTTTGGAAAAATAAGCGGACAGCGCCATATTGACCGCTGCTATTTCCTCTTGCGGCATGGGATTGGTGATCTCAAACTCTGTATACACAAAGGGATTATAGCCCATCGTATAGGAATCCCAGCAGGCGAAAAGCATGTTCAGCAGATCGTCTTTTGTGTTGATATCTGGCGTTTCGGGCCACACGCAATTTGTGTAGGTGATTACCGCATCACTGTCCAAATCGATCAGCATCAGGGTTGAACTGCTGCCTTTGTGCGAAGCAATCATTTCATTCTGTGTAGCCTGAACCAGCAGCAGATTGACCTGATAATCATCGATCTTACAAAGGTATTCCACCGCATTGGTTACCTGCGCACTTTTAGGGAAATCGTCGCTCCATTTGATGGCTTCATAGATCCGATTCTGTTGATCTGAAAAACCGGTGGTTTCTGCGAAGGAGAACACAGGCAGGATCAGCAGCACGATCACACATACCAATCGGATGAAAGAGTACTTCATAGGCAAAATCACCTCATACGTTTATTTTTCGATTATTTCACCACTGTATATTATACCAGATTTAGTGTAAGAAGTCATTATTGGTGAAATTGAGATGCAAAACAAAAAACCGGCTTCCTGTGAAACCGGTTCTCTGGCAGGGGCAGAAGGACTCGAACCCTCAACAAAGGTTTGGAGAGCGCACAACGGGCGTTCACGCACGCAAACGACGATGGCAAACGCTTCTCAAACACGAATGACATTAGTTCTTGACATGAAGAATGCCTGATACTCAATCATTGTATCCTTCGGCACTTCAATCTGCTTCAGGCTGTGGCAAC
>SVGQ01000040.1 GCA_015056245.1 Clostridiales bacterium
CGGAACCCTTGCGTAGCAAGGGATTCCTATCGCCGTTTGCCGCCCGGGGAGCCGAAGGCTCCTAGGCAAACGGTGCATGAGTCGTCAAAAAAGTCGCCAAAGGCGAGTTTTTTGACGAGCTGAAACCTGTGACAGAGTATCTGTCGCAGGTTTGAGTTTTATGGACCTATTCTCAAAATACCAGTTGTTTTACTCAAGACGAAGAAAACGCATATGACGATACCAACGCTGAGTAGAATTGAATGGAACTAATTGAGTTCTCGGTTTCGGCATATTTGGAGAAAAGGGTGGTTTTTTGCATACGCTTGAAATGGATTGTGGGAGGAGACGACAATCTGAAGAATCAATAAAGCGAACCGCAGTTTTGGGGGATGAATAAGCAAATCTGTTTGAAGCGTGAGAATTGGAAAGTGAAAACGATGAAGAAAGATAAAGCGGTATGTTTTCTTCCTACCTTGGCAGACACCGCTTTTTTCGTCTGCTTTTCTCCATGAATTTGTATAGTTATTTGTTTGCAAAAGTGCTATATTGAGGATACCAACAGTCCACATTCATCCATGATAAGGGGTGTGTTTCATGTACGCATTTTCTGAATCACCGTTTTCCTGTCAGCGGGAAGGTCTAACTATCCGGGGCACTGAGTTCCGTCCGGCAGGCGAGCAAAACCCGGTAGCTATTGTCAGCCATGGCTTTATGGGAACGGAAGAGACGGTGCGGCAATATGCTCTGCCGCTGGTGGAGCTGGGCTATTGTGTGTACACTTTTGATTATTGCGGCGGCAATCCCGGTACTGGTAAAAGCGACGGCAAAACCACCGAAATGTCCGTGCTGACGGAAGTGCGGGATCTGGAGGCTGTGATGGCCTATGCCGCCAGCCGCCCCTATACCGATGGGACCCGCTGCCTGCTGGCGGGCGCCAGTCAGGGTGGTTTTGTATCGGCGCTGACGGCGGCCCGGAATCCGGAAAAGGTACAGCAATTGGTGCTGATCTATCCCGCGCTGTGCATCCCGGATGATGCCCGCGCCGGCAGAATGATGTTTGCGGAGTTTGATCCTGCCGACCTGCCGGAAGAGATTCCTTGCGGCCCCATGCTGCTGGGGCGCTGTTATCCGGCGGATGTGCTGGATTTGGAACCCTTCCGTGAACTGAAGCCCTATCAGGGCCGGGTGCTTTTGATCCATGGCACCGAAGATACTCTGGTACGGCCTGAGTATTCCCAGCGGGCATATGAGGCCTATGCTGCCAGCTGCCCCGAAGGCATGACGGAGCAACAGCGTGTGCAGCTGCATCTGATCGAAGGCGGCGGTCACGGCTTCAACGAGGAGCAGGACCTGTTGTGTATCGGGTATATCCGGTTGTTCGCTAAAGATTTGGTGTTTTGATGGTATCGGGGATGGCAACTGCTAAGGAATGACCGAGATGAATGGCTTTGTGTGGTTGAATTTGCAGGGGATCTGCCGGCATTTCATGATCTTCGATTGTCGGCGCGAAACTTGTACCTTCGGTACTCGCTGTGATTGCAGAAAAGTACTGCGGCGCAAGGTTTGTGGGCTCCACCCACACCCGGCAGGGCGACGGAGGGAAGCGCGTGCCCTGTGGGCACAATGCCGAAGGCAGTAGCGATCCGAAGTCGCGGGCCGGAGCAAGGGCTGGGCTCGGTCAGTGCCCAGAACGCCGACTGAGGTTACGGAACTTAATACCCCTGCCCCTTCAGCTCTTTTTCGACAACTTGAACAGCCGCTGTGGTATTCCACAAGCGGCTGTCAGACTGTCGAAAAACCCAAGGAGGTATTGGAGGGCCGCAGCTCTCTGATTGCCAAACCGAAACCGGCGACATGTGCGGCGGTTTCGGAACCCTTGCGTAGCAAGGGATTCCTATCGCCGTTTGCCGCCCGGGGAGCCGTAGGCTCCTAGGCAAACGGTGAAAAACTCGTCAAAAAAGCCGCCGCAGGCGTGTTTTTTGACGACCTGACAGCCGCTGTGGTATTCCACAAGCGGCTGTTACTTTTCTATACCCTCTCCAGCACCACCGGCACGGCCTGCCGGATGCTCATCGCATCCACCTCTACATGGCAGTCCAGCGCAATTATCTGCACGCCATGGGCGGCTGCTTTGACCAAAGCCTCTCCAAAGGCGGGATGGGTCGCCCAGTTGGGCGAAAAATCCTTTACGCCTTCCATCTGGATCACAAAGATCGCATAAGCTTCGTATCCGTCCCGAACGCAGGCTTCCAGTTCGCTCAGATGCTTTACGCCACGTTCTGTAGGCGCATCGGGAAAACGCACGTGCCCGTCTTCTTCCAGCGTAACACCCTTGACCTCCACCCACGCTTTCCGGGTGGCGTTTTCTATGTAGAAATCCAATCGGGAGGCTCCGCGCCTGGCTTCCGCTTTCACCAAAGTGGGCTCAGGCAGCAGATGCCCCGCCCGCGCCCATTCGCCCACCACTTGATTGGGCGCGGCAGCATCCATGTTGATCAGCCGCGTGCCCTTGCGCACGGCAATCAGGTCATAGGCGGTCTTTCGTTCCGGGGAAGCCGCTTTCTGAATGTATACAGTAGCGCCGGGAACCAACAGCTCCTTGCAGCGGCCTGTGTTTTTTACATGGCAGATTACTTCCTGCCCATCCAGCCTGACCAGCGCCACAAACCGGTTGGGACGGCTGAGAAATACTGCTTCCAGCATTCGATCGTACTGCATATGCACCTCACGCTATTCTGTCCATGGACTCCCAACGATGATACACAACCGTTTGGGCGCTGTCAACCGGGAGAAAATGCGTCTTGCTGGTGGGAGAGTTCTTAAGGAATAATTGATCCACCAATGTGCAAACGCAATGCACAGGAACAGTGCGTATAGTTGCGCCTTCCTGATGGGGCGGGAATCTGTTTTCGCTTGCTCAATGAATTGTAATTTATCTCTCAATCAAATTGTCAGTTTCTGTCCCTGCTACTTTTCTTACCTGCTGAGAGTCAACTCATACGCAACTTTCATGTTTGTAATCAATTGCTGACACTCCTCAAGACTTTCTCCGTTTGCGAGTTCCTCTCTGAAAAGCCAAATGACTGTTTCAATAAACAAGCAACGTAATAAGATTTCACAAGGAATACCTACACCGTCACCAAGCTTTTGTACGAAATCAATGACTACCTCCTTTGGCTCTGAGGTCAAATCATCTCTGAACTCATCAAGTATAAATCTCGATAAATCAAATACAGGGTCGCCTATTACGCCTTTAGGGTCTGTAACCGTATAACCGCCATTTTCATTTTTCAGAATATTCTCATGGTGTAAATCACCGTGCAGCAGAAGACTTCGAGAATACTTTTTGCATATATCTGTAAGCATTCGCTCTGCACTGTCAAGATACTGATACAGTTCTTCACAATCCTCACGATTTTTCGTACCCTCTTTGCCTTCTTCAAACCATTCGGTGTATGTAGGGTATGTACGCTCGTGCAAGTCATTCTTGTGCAGTCTTTTGAATATTTCGGCTACAATTTCAATACGTTTGTTGCGGGGAGCACTTTCATATAAAGTATGGGCAGGCACAATTCGTTCCATTATGTATGCCTCATCTTCAAATGAATACTCATATAGTTTGCAGAAATTCTCACCTTGAAACAATTTCAACGCCGGTATTTCATTGTCGTAACCATTGTCAATACGAATTTTGAGGATAACCTTACCGTATCGTTTTGAAACAGCATAGAAAATCAGGTTGTTATTGGAAAGCACTGACTGAAATTCTATTTCGGTCAGCTCCCATTGTTTTTTGTATTTTTCCACAATACTGATTCGTTCGTTATAGCTTTCTGCACCCATCTTCTTTATGAATCGTTCCGCCTGAATATCGGTCAACAATTTAAGTTTTCCTCTCTATAGTTTGTTAATGCAAGTTGTCGTTTTCATTCTATCACACCAGAACAAGAAACGGCAAACCTTGGCGTGCTTGCTGTTTCAGTATTTCTTACGTGTAAAAGGGAGGACAATTCCTTCCTTTCCATCATCTTCACTGAGCGCCAGCATCCTTCCGCTTGCCGCGTTGACCGTTTTTTCATGGTATGGACGGCGAAACCCTCTTGCATGCGTCCTGCAACTGTGCTATATTGGCAAAGTTGCGATTTTCAGACAGGATTCACGCCTGCCAGTTACAAGATTCCATCACCGGGAGGAACGCCTCTATGTACATCGGACACACTCTGCATATGCCCCAAAAACCGGGTATGCGTACCATTAAGACAGCGCTTGCGGCAGCTCTCTGTGCTTTCTTCTATTACTTCTGGGACCGCAGCCCCGCCTTTGCCTGCATCGGTGCTATTTTCGGCATGGGTACCGGCACGGAGGACGGCTACAGGAATGGCGGCGGTAACCGCCTGTATGGCACCATTCTGGGCGGCTTGTTGGGGATGGCGCTGTTCCGGCTGTATCTGGTGTTTGTGCCGGACGGACACCACACCCTGCTGCTGACGGTCATCACCTTTGTGGGCGTGGTGCTATTGGTGATGCTCTGTCAGGTGTTTTGGCTGGGCGGTGTGCAGCCCGGCGGTGTGGTACTGTGCATTCTGTTGTTCAATACACCGGTGGATACCTATGTTTCGTATGCGCTCAACCGCATCTTTGATACCACGATTGGTGTGTTCGCCGCGCTGGCGGTGAGCTGGCTGATTCCCCGCGGCGGCCTGAAAACGTGGAAGGCGCGCATCGCCAGGTGGCAGGCCAACTATCATGCGGGGGCCCATGGCTACCATCCTGACCATCATGAAGCCCCGGCTGTAGAGCATGTACATGCCATGATGGAGGCAGCCCGGGAAAGCACAGCGGAGGCGCAGGAAGCGGATGCAGCGCAGCATGAAGCGGCTGACCCGCAGGAAACCATGACAACGTCTGATATGACCGAATAAAGACTCTTGTGAATATCGACAAGCCTCAGGAGGAATGAACGCTTCTGGGGCTTGTTAGTTTGCGGCTCAATTCTCCCTTGATGCTGGCGCTGGGCATCCTGCCCGTGGCGGGATGAAGAGCTTGATAACCGCCAACGCAATCACACTCTGATTCATTCACCCCGGAAGGGCGCTCTTCCGGGGTGTTTTCCTTGTATGCCATCTTTTTATTCTGGTCCCTTGACAAACGCTATGGTTCCAGTATGATGGGTATCAGCAAACCTTTACAGGAAAGGACAGAACTCCCCATGCCAACCAACAAACGCCGGGGCATCGCTGCAGCTGTAATCGGCAACGGCATTTTCGGCTTCAGCTTTTTGTTTTCCCGTATCGCGCTTTCGTCGGCCAGTCCTTTTGTGATGCTTATGTACCGCTTTGTGGTGGCGTTTGCGCTGCTGAGCGGTGTTGCTCTGTGGGCACGGGCCAGCCATCAGGAGGGCTGGCTCAGGTTCCGTCTGCGCTGGCGGCAGTGCGGCCCGCTGCTGCTCTTGGGCATCTTTCAGCCGGTGAGCTATTTTCTGTGCGAGAGCTACGGCATCAGCCTGACCAATGCCACCTTCTCCGGGGTGATCATCGCGCTGATCCCGATTGTGGCGCTGGGCTTCGGAGCCTTGGTGCTGGAGGAGAGGCCCAGACAGTCCCAAGTGGGCTTTGCCCTTCTGTCCATCGCGGGCGTGGTGGCAATGACCCTCCAGCAGAGCGCACAAGGTCAGGTGCAGCCCTTGGGCGTGGTACTGCTGCTGGGCGCGGTGGCGTCAGCGGTGGTGTTCAACCTGATGAGCCGCAAGCTGTCCGGGCAGTTTTCCGCACTGGAACGCACCTGGGTAATGATGCTGGTGGGCGCTGTGGTGTTTACCGGACTGGCTCTGTGGTTTACCGATGGCGGCATCCATCAGCTGACCGCGCCCCTCAGACGGGCTTCCTTCCTGTGGTCGATCCTGTATCTGGCGGGCTTCAGTTCGGTGGTGGCCTTCCTGATGCTGAACTACGCCAACACAGAGCTGCCGGTGGCACAGGCTACGGTGTTCTGCAACCTGACCACGGTGATCTCTTTGCTGGCAGGGGTCATCTTTCTGGGGGAACCCTTTGGTTTTGGCATGCTGCTGGCTTCGGCGGTGATCGTCATCGGCATTTGGGGCGTACAGCGGCAGCCCGGCGGTCAGTCCGCTGCTTTACCCGCTGATGAGGAGGAAAGCGCATGACACAGCAAACCATTCGCAATATCGGCATTTTTGCCCATGTGGACGCGGGCAAGACCACTCTGAGCGAGCAACTGCTGGCCCATGCGGGAGCCATCCGGCAGACGGGCAGCGTGGATCAGGGAACGGCACACACCGATAACCTGCCCATTGAGCAGCGGCGGGGTATCTCGGTGAAAGCCACCTGTGTGCGCATGGTGTGGCGGGATATTGCCATTCATCTGATCGATACCCCCGGCCACGTGGATTTTTCCGCAGAGGTGGAGCGTTCCCTGTGGGCGCTGGATGCTGCCGTGCTGGTGATCTGCGGTGTGGAAGGCGTGCAGCCTCAGACGGAGGCCTTGTTCCACGCCCTCCGGGAGCAGAAGATCCCCACGGTACTGTTTTTCAACAAGCTGGACCGGGAAGGCGCGGACGCGGACGAGGCACTGGAAGGTGCAAGGAAGCTGCTGTCGCCGGAGATTGCGCCCCTGTGGGATGCTCAGGCCACGCTGGAGGCGGTATGTAATCAGGATGATGACCTGATGGAAAGATACCTGATGGGTGAGGAGCCGTCCGCCCAAGAGGTGATGGGAAAACTGCAGGCCTTTTGCCGCAAGGGCGAGATCTATCCTGCACTGAAGGGTTCCGCTTTGCGGGATGAGGGCATCACGGAAGTGCTGGATGCCATGGTGGACTGCCTGCCGCCTCCTGCCGGAGACCCGGCGGAGGAACTGTGCGGCGTGGTGTTCGCTGCCCAGCAGGATCGGATGCTGGGTCGTGGCGTATGGGTACGTTTGTACAGCGGCAGACTGGAAAACCGCGCTGCCCTGAACCTGCCTGCGGGGGTGGATCCCCTCACCGGCGAGGAAAAGCTGGTGCAGCGGAAGATCACCCAGATCCGCAGTGTGGCAGGGCAGGATGCAGGCGCGCTCAGCGCTGGGGAAATCGGCGTGGTCTACGGCCTTGGGGATGTTGCCATCGGGCACGTGCTGGGTAATGATTCCCTGCTGCCCCGCCGGGTGGAGCCGGGCCGTCTGCGCACGCCGCTGATGACGGTGCAGGCCATTCCGGAATCGCCGGATCAGATGAATGATCTCAGGGCTGCCCTGATGACCCTCAGCGGTGAGGATCCGCTGCTGAAAGCCACCTATACCCGGTCACTGAACCAGCTGCAACTGCACGTGATGGGTGCGATCCAGCTGGAAATTCTGGAAGAGGAACTGAAAACCCGCTTCAGTCTGGGGGTACGCTTCACCAAGCCTGCGGTCATCTACCGGGAAACCGTCGCTCAAGCCACCGAAGGATTTGTGGCCTATACCATGCCTAAGCCCTGCTGGGCCATCATGCGTTTCCGCATCGAGCCAGCACCCCGGGGCAGTGGGGTCACCTTTGTATCCGAAGTGCCGGTCAGGGAATTGAGTCTGCATTACCAGCATCAGGTGGAGCAGGCGCTGCCGCTGGCCTTGGGTCAGGGACGGCTGGGCTGGCAGGTGACGGACGTGAAGATCACCCTCACCGAGGGCAACAGCCACCAATGGCACACACACCCGCTGGACTTTATCGTGGCAACCCCCATGGGCATTCAGGATGGCCTCCGGCGGGGCGGCAATGTGCTGCTGGAGCCGATTTTGTCCATTCGGTTTCTATTGCCCGTGGAGTGCGTAGGCCGTGTCATGAGTGATGTGGCAGTGATGCGCGGTGAGGTAACCTCCACCATCACGCAGGGCGAACGGGTGATCCTGACGGCATTGGTACCTGTGGAAAGCAGCATGGATTATGCAGCCACTTTGGCAGCGGTCACCGGCGGGCGCGGCGGTATGAGCGTTTCGCTGCATGGGTACCGGGAGTGCCCGTTGGAGCTGGGGGCCACCGCAGAGCGACGCAGCGTGGATCCGCTGGATACCAGCAAGTATATTCTGGCAGCGCGGAGCGCGCTGGAAGGCGGGATATTTGATATTGAGTGATGGGGTGGAAATAGTCCAAAGCCACACCTTGCCTCGAAAAAACAAATGTGACAACAAATCGGTTTGGAGGTATTCATGGTAAGAATCAGACCAATTACAGAGAAGAATTTTCTTGATGCTTTCCGTCTCACACTGGCACCGGGGCAGGAGGAGTTTGTTTCCCATCCCATTCGGAGCCTTGCGCAGGCGTATGTTTACAGAGATCAGTGTCAGCCGTTCGGAATCTACGCGGCAGATCAAATGGTCGGGTATGTCATGGTGATCTATGATAAGGATGTTCCCGAGTATGATATCTGGCATATGATGATCGACAAGGGGGAACAGGGGCGTGGCTATGGCAGCAAGGCCCTTGATGAAGTATTGGATTACATTCGTACCAAACCGTTCGGTGATTCAAACAGAATTGCTTTGACCTGCAACAAAAATCAGCCCATCGCAAGAAGGCTGTATGAGAAGAAGGGCTTTTGCGCAACTGGAAATGAGGACGGCGACGAGCTGGAACTGGCTATGACGCTTCCGTAACCAACAGCAAAAAAGGACTGCTGCAAAACATGAATGTTTTGCAACAGCCCTTTTTCTTTTTACCCTAACTTCAATTCCACATCCTGCCACGGCGTCTCTTTGGCAGGTACTACCTCGTCCTGAATCATCTCCAGCATATAGGGCACGATCTCCGGGTCAAACTGAGTGCCAGAGCAGCTTTGCAGCTCCTCAACAATCTTCTCGCGGCTCAGCGCAGGCCGGTACACACGGTCGCTGGACATGGCGTCATAGCTGTCCGCCACGCCGATGATGCGGGCCACCAGCGGGATCTCCTTGCCCTTGAGACCGTCGCAATACCCTTTGCCGTCGTAGCGCTCGTGATGATAGCGCGCGCCGTCGTCGATGTCGCTGAGGGCGGTGAAGTTCTTCAGCACCTGACCGCCCACAGAGGGATGGGTCTGGATGATGGCACGCTCTTCCGGGGTCAGGGCACCCTGCTTGTTGAGGATGTTGTCCGGAATGCCGATCTTGCCGATGTCGTGCAGCAGAGCGATGTAATAGATGCGCTCCTGCTCTTCCTCGGGCAGGCCTATGCGGCGGGACAGTTCCCGGGCGTACTGGGCCACGCGGATGGAGTGACCGTTGGTGTAGGGATCCTTGGCGTCGATGACGCGGGCAAACACCTGCAGAGACTGCACCAGAATGGCCTGCAATTCCTGCTGCCGCTCGTGCATGCGGCGGATGCGGGCCTGATGGCGCAGGTGGGAAATGCAGGTGATCACAGCAGCCACCACCAGAGCAAACGCCAGCGCCGCCAGCACCCAGAACAGGGGTTGCTCCGCCAGTTTTTTCTCCTTGACGATGGATACCTGATAGGTATGCGCCCGCTGAGGCAGATCCGGGTTGAATACCCGCATATGGAAAGTGTATTCGCCGCCGGGCAGGTTGGTGTAGCTGATGGAGCCATTCTTCTGCCCGTCTACCAGCGTTTCCTCCACATCCAGCCCTTCCAGCCAGTAAGCGATGCGGCTTTGGCTGGTGTCGGTGTAGGAGAGCATGGCAAAGTCGATGGTGATGCGGCGGGTATCGCTGCTGAGGGTGATCACATCCGGGTGCTCGAACACCTCGCCGTCCACCTGAATATCATTGATGATGCCGCTGGGCAGGGTATTTTCCACATCCCGGAAACCGAAGACGCTGATGCCGCTGCGGGTGGACAGGTACAGCCGTCCGTCTTCAGCCAGATGGTTCCATGTATTGGCGTTGAGGCTGCCGGTGAGGCCATGCCCGAAGGAGTGGGTCACAGCATCGGTGTACTCGCCGCTGAGCAGCTGGGCTTTATCCACCACCAGAATACCGTTGTTCTGAAGCAGCCAGAGCCGTCCATCCCGCAGGTAGAAATCGAATATGCTGCCGGGGGCTTTGCCAAACTGATCCAGCTTACGGAACTGGTTGTTTTCCCAGTGGTACAGGCTGCTGCCTGCGCTGACGAACAGGCTGTCCCCATCGGGCAGGATGCGCAGCACCACGCCCTCGCCCAGCCCTTCACCGGTGCCGTGGTGAGTCAGAATGCCATCCTTCAGGGCATAGAGACCGCCGCCGTCGGTGCCGATGAACAGGGTGCCGTCATCGCCTTGGGCAAAGCAGAGGATGGTGGTGTTTCCAAGCCCCTCCGCGTGACCGTAGTAGGCCTGCGCCGCGCCATCCCGGAGGATGTAGAAGCCATCGGAAGTACCGGCGGCAATGCTGCCGTCCTGCAGTTCCAGCAGGGTGCGGGTCCAGCAGTTGTCCATGCCCGTATCCGTGCTGTAGTACACATTGGTGTCGGTGGAGGGATCATAGCAGATGGTGCCGTAGTTGGAATAAGTGGCCAGCCAGACGGTGCCGTCCGAACCCGCCAGCACCTGACGGATGCGGATGCCCTTGAGCAACTGGGTAAGGTCGTTGGTGACAGGCTGCCAGTTTTCATCGAAAATGAGCAGACCGTTGTCCAGACCCAGATAGTACCGCCCACCCTGCTTGATGATGGTGTTCACCGCCACATCCGCAAGACCGGGGGCCAGAGGATTGGGGGTATCGAAGCAGCCCATGCTGTACTTGATCACGCCGTAGTTGCCGGAAGCCAGCCAGAAATTGCCCTCGTAGTCCATCACGGCGCTGTTGAGGGCGGCGGCATGGGCTTCCTCGCCGAACTGGCGCAGCTGGCCTTCGGGATCCAGCCAGGCAAAGCCCAGCTGCCCGCAAATGAGCATATGCCCGCCCTCCGTTACGCTGAGGGCGTTGTGGATGGTCACATCGCCGGTGGAGAATACCTCTGCCGCAAAAGAGGCCGGTTCAAGGCTTTCCCCGGTAAAGGACACCCGGGCCACTCCGTTCTGGTAGGAGCCCAGATAGATGCGCCCCTCTTTATCGGAGGCCACAGCGTAGATCTGCTGCCCGTCCGGGAAGATCATCTCCGAGGTGACGATGCCCGCCACCTGCGTGCCGTCTACCACGGCGCACTGCCAGTCATTGAGGGCTGCCCAGATGCGTCCGTACGCGTCCACGCCCAGACTGTAGACGGTCTGCCCCGTCAGCAGGGGATGATCCTCCACCGGGGTGAGGATGCCATCCTGCACACAGGCAAGGCCGGAGGAGGAAGCGGCGTAGATGGTGCCGTCCTGCCCCTGGGCTATGGCGCGGATGCACAGAAACACAGGCTCCCCGGCTTCCTGCACCCGGGTAAAGGAGCCTTCCTCCAGCACAAACAGGCCCGCATCATTGGTGCCCACCCACAGGCGGCCTTCCCGGTCCTCCAGAATGGCGCGGATGGAGGAGGAGGGGATCAGGCCTTCCTGACTGAAATTGCGGAAGTTGGAGCCATCGTAGCGCACAAGACCGCCATAACTGCCGATCCAGATATAATGATCGGAAGTCTGGTATACCACATTGGCTTCGCCCGTGGGCAAGCCATTGCGCTCATTGTATACGGTTGTTACATAGGGCTCGTGGTTCATTGCCGTATCCCCCAGCGCGGCAGCGGGCAGCAGCAACGCCAGCAGGAGTCCGGCCATCAGGTGGATCCATTGTTTTTTCATATTGGAACGACCCCACAAATCAACAAATCTGACAGCTATATCATATCATAGGTGGCGTTTGAATACAAAGAAATTTTTTGTGAACAATTGCCATGTAACCATTGGGGAAAGAAAAGTACCTGCAAAGCAACGCGGAAGCTTCGCAGGTGCACGATTTTGTGTTGTGACAACAGAGCTTGCTCATGGACAGCGCAAACATTTTTTCAGCGGTGCGTTCCATGGAAGGCAGAGTTCTGTGTAACTTTACTCCCGGATCTTGACGCACACGCCGTTGACCTTCACATTGTCATCCGCCAGCACCATGATATAGCACTTGCCGTCGATGATGCGGGTCTGCACCAGATCGCTGTGGGCCGGATCCACCTTGATGGACACGCTGGCGGTTTCCACCTGAAACTGGCGGGGTGTGATCATGTTGACTGCAGGCAGCTCGGAGTACGCGCCGAAGGACTGGTCGTATTTTTCCTCAAAGGCAGTCTGCTTTTCCTCGGATACGCCGCAGCTTTCCAGCATGGTCTTCACATCTGTCTTGGTCAGGCTCAGGGGCTGGGCGTTTTTGTCGCTCTTGCGCTCCTCGATCAGGTTAGTGACGGTATCGTGCACCGTCTGCATCACGCCGATGGAGCATTCCTCTGCCAGCGTTTCCTCCAGAATGGCCTGGAAGGTCTCCTTCTGCTGCACGGCGGGCATCAGCGGCTCCACGCCGAACACATTCTGCATGAACAGCTCGTGGGGATCGCCGCTGCTCTTGGTGTAGTACATGGCCTGATAGATGTTGGCGGTGCGCTCCTCAAAGGCTGGGAACAGGAAGCCGCTTTCCGGCATACCTACGATCCAGTCTGCAGGCCGGTTGTGGAAGTCCTGATCCACCGTCTGGTAGCACAGGGCATCCTTGCCCTGCTTCACCGGGCAGATCGCCATCAGCACATAATGGAACACCGTGGTGGAGCGTTCCCGGTCAATCTCACCGTTGTTGTCCTTGTAGGGCACATCGTAGCCATCATGGAGCATCAGCACCAGATAGTTAGCGGCGTTCTGGGCCTCGTTGATGCTCTGGGCTTCATGGGCGTGCTCTGCCGCAATGCAGGCCGCCACCTGCTGCCACATCTGGCTGACGGCTTCCTCATCGGTCAGGGTGCTTTCCCGAAGGGCGCTGAGCAGGGCATATTCCTGCCCCTCCATCACCTGCTGGGCTGAAAAATCCACCGGCAGCAGGTTCTGCCCGAAGTTGCCGCTGAGCACCCGTTTGAAGATGCTCATGTATTTTTCGTTTTCTTCCTGCGGCAGGCTGTACACCGGCTTTTGAAAGGTGGACAGCACCTCGCCCTGCCCGGTCATGTAGCAGCCCCGGATCACGCTGGGGTTGCGCTTGTCCGGGTTCAGGCGGCGTTTCAGTTCGGAAAGTTCTTTCTGGTTCATATTTTTGCACCTCCGGTGGGAATGGTCATGGCTTCTGCCAGCACAAAAAACGCGCTGCAACCGATGGCTATCATATCATATTTTCCTGTACATATGCAAACAAAAGTTCGTCCGTTTGTTCACAAAACGTTTCCAACAAAACCACAATCTTCTCATTTTTGGGTGATAAAATAGCATCGCAAACCAACCGGAAGGAGCGTTTGATTTTCTATGGTTTACCGAAACGAGGTCAAGCATATCATCACCCCGGCGGACAAGGCGGCCCTGTGCGCCCGGCTGCGGGTGGTCGCTAAACCCGATCCTCACGCCGGGCCATCGGGACAGTACACCATCCGTAGCCTGTATTTTGACACTCCCACCGACAAGGCTCTGCGGGAAAAGCTCAGCGGAATAAGCCACCGGGAAAAGTTCCGCATCCGCTACTACAACGGCGATCTGTCCCACATCCGTCTGGAAAAGAAGGAGAAGCAGGGTGGCCTTGGACGCAAGCTCAGCGCGCCCCTCACCGCCGAGGAAGCCCAGCGCATCGTAAACGGCGACATCCTCTGGATGGCAACCTCGGGCCGGCCCCTGCTCATCGAGCTGTACAGCAAGATGAAATCCCAGTGCCTGCGTCCCAAAACCATCGTGGACTATACCCGCACCCCCTTTATTTACGCCCCCGGTAATGTGCGCGTCACCATTGATGAAAACATCCGCACCGGCCTTGCCTGCACCGATTTTCTGAACCCGGACTGCCTCACCATTCCCGCCCCTGACAGCCCCCTCATTCTGGAGGTCAAGTGGGATGCGTTTCTGCCCACCCCCATCCGGCGCGTCATCCAGCTGGGCAACCGGCAGGCAACCGCTTTTTCCAAGTATGCGGCCTGCAGGGTGTACGGGTAACGGGGGGGATGTGGGGCGCTGCCCCACGCCCCGGCAGGAGGCAGTGCCTCCTGCACCTCCGCACTGGGCTCATTTCATGAGCCCAGAGGGAGGGCAGACATTGTTGAATACGAGAATTGGCAATGCGGGTTGGAAAGTTTTGAGTCCATAAGGCCCCTGCACCCCGTTCTTTCGCCTGTTTCACAGGCGAAAAGGCAGCGTGCCACGGATAACAATCAATCATCCAATCAACCGCCATTCCACCCAAATGAAAGGTAGGTATCCACCATGACTAACTTCAACGATATCTTCAAATCCAGTTTCCTTGAAAACGTCACCAGCGTCAGCCTGCTGGATATGCTCATCACCCTTGTGCTGGCCTTCGGTATCGGTCTGTTCATCTTCTTCGTCTACAAGAAAACCTTCTCCGGCGTAATGTATTCCTCCAGCTTCGGCGGTACGCTGGTAGCCCTGTGCATGATCACCTCCATGACCATTCTGGCGGTCACCAGCAATGTGGTGCTGTCCCTGGGCATGGTGGGCGCGCTGTCCATCGTGCGTTTCCGCACCGCCATCAAGGAACCCATGGATATCGCCTTCCTGTTCTGGGCCATTGCCGCTGGTATCGTACTGGCGGCAGGCATGATCCCGCTGGCGGTGCTTGGCAGCGTAGCCATCGGCGTGGTGATGCTTCTGTTCCTCAACCGTAAGGCTGTGCATAATCCTTATATTGCCGTTATTTCCTGCGCGGATTTCGAGGCCGAGAAGCGAGTGGTGGAAACCCTGACCCGGGAGACGGAAAAGGCCGTCATCAAGAGCAAGACCGTACAGGACGGGCTTATCGAGCTGAATTACGAGGTGCGTCTCAAGGGCGAAAATACGGATTTTGTCTCCCTCATGGCCCAGCAGGAGGGGGTGCGCAGCGCGGTGCTGGTCAGCTACAACGGCGATTATCTGGGGTGATACCATGCTCAGACACCGCAATATCGACCGGATCTGCTGCATAGTGCTGGCTGCAGTGCTGCTGATCGCCTGCGCTTACATGGGCGCGGGAGCAGCCGGGTGGATCGTCCCGGAGCGCACCATTGGCTACGAAAACCGCCTTTTCGACACCGCCCGGGTGCATACGCTGGACATCGTCATAGAGGACTGGGACGGCTTTCTGGCTTCCTGCACCGATGAGGAATACGTGCCCTGCCATGTGGTCATCGACGGAGAGAGCTACAAAAATGTAGCCATCCGCGCCAAGGGCAACACCTCTCTTTCTTCTGTGCAACAGTATGGCAACAACCGCTACTCCATCAAAATCGAGTTTGACCACTACCAAACCGGCGGCAGCTATCACGGGCTGGACAAATTGAGCCTGAACAACCTGATTCAGGACAACACCTATATGAAGGATTACTTCGCCTATTCCCTCATGCGCAAAGGCGGGGCTGCCGCGCCCCTTTGCAGCTTTGTGCAGATCAATGTAAACGGCGAGCCCTGGGGCCTGTATCTGGCGGTGGAGGGTGTGGAGGACAGCTTCCTGCGCCGCAACTTTGGCAACGATACGGGTGAACTCTACAAGCCGGACAGCATGTCCTTCGGCGCAGGCCGGGGCAATGGCAAGGGCTTTGACATGGAGGATTTCCGGCAGCGGATGGAGGAGGAAACGGAGGCTGGCGGCGAGAATGACGCTGGAGGCGCAGCCCCGCCTGATCGTATGATACCGCCGGGGATGGTGCCGCCTGAAGGGCAGACCGGTTTTCAACCGGGCATGACCCTGTCAGGCGAAGACCAGCCCACCTTCCCGGAGGGCATGATCCCGCCAGGCGAAGGCCAGCCTGCTTTCTCGCAAGGCATGATCCCGCCAAGCGAAGACCAGCCTGCCCTGCCCGCCGGGAGCGTTGATGCCCCGCAGAGCCAGCAAGGCCAGCAGCGCAGCCGGGATGCCCGCGGCGGCGGGCGTGGTATGAGCAGTCCGGATGTGCTTTTGCAATACACCGATGACGACCCTGCCAGCTACAGCAATATTTTTGACAACGCCAAAACGGATGTGAACGAGGCTGACCAGCAGCGGCTCATCCAGTCGCTGAAAGCCCTCTCTGAGGGGGATGCCTCCGTGGTGGATCAGCAGGCGGTGATCCGCTATCTGGCAGTGCACAACTTCCTGTGCAACGATGACAGCTACACCGGCGCCATGGTACACAACTACTACCTCTACGAAAAAGACGGCGTTCTGTCTATGCTGCCGTGGGACTACAACCTGGCTTTCGGCGGCTTCGGCATGGGCGGCGGCTTTGGCACGTCGGGTGCCACCAGCACCGTCAACCAGCCTATCGACAGCCCGGTCACCAGCGGCGAACTCACATCACGGCCCATCATTTCGTGGATCTTCCAAAGCGATGAGACCCTTTCGGCCTATCACGCAGCCTATGAGCAGTTCATCAGCGAGGCCTTTGACAGCGGCTGGTTTGCTGATGAGATCGACCGGGTATCGGCTTTGATCGCTCCCTATGTGCAGGCTGACCCCACCGCCTTTTGTACCTATGAGGATTTCCAGCAGGGCGTGGAGACCCTGCGGACATTCTGTCTGCTGCGGGCCCAGAGCGTGGCGGGGCAGCTCAGCGGCGTCATTCCCGCCACCAGCGAGGGTCAGCGCGTTACCGATGCCTTGGTGGATGCTTCCCAACTGAACCTGTCGGACATGGGCAGCATGGGCAACACCCACGGCGGTCAACCCGGCGGTTTCGGCGGCAGAGACCACAGCCAGAACCCGCCGGATGCCGGCAGTTTTCCCGGTGCCGGGCGCGGACGGGACAAGGGGACGCGGGATAGGGCAAGCGGCTCCGGGGAAGCGCCCAGCCAACCGGCGGGGGCAAACGCGGAGAGCGCCGGGACTGTCGCTGCTCCCAATGCCGATTCGTCCTTCGCGCAGTTTGCCGTCCCACCCGGAGGCAACCCGTTGGAGAGTTCCTCGCCAACCCAGCCCACTGCCAGCCGCCCTGCAGACAGCGGCAATCCCTTTGGGGAAGGCATTTCATCCACCAGCCGGGAAAGCTGGGCATTGCTGGGGGTATGCGCAGCGGTGCTGCTGGGGGCGATCCTGCTGGTGAGCAAGTACAAATCCAACCTGTAATCCATAGGCCGCTCGTTTTCCCTGCGGGGAGGCGGGCGGCTTGCGTTTTTCCCTGACATTGACAGAATCTGCCCTCTCCTGTATACTGCAATCAATCCATCCACAAGGAGCTGAATGCGGATGCTGTTAGCCATTGTGTCCGCTCCATGCAAGGCATAAGGCGGCATTGCATGGAGACCCTGATTCGAGCCGTCTGCCTTGCCCATCCGGCGAAGGGTCAAACCCATCAACGAAGGAGCAAGGACAATGAAATCTTCATTCAAGCAAACATTCCGAGAATTGAAACCCTTTCTGGCGCTGTGGCTGACGCAGGCGTTTTCCGGCCTTGGCAGCGCCATGACCAACTTCGCGCTGGTCATCTGGCTGTATAACCGTACCGGCTCCGCGCTGACCACCGCGCTGCTGACGGTTTGTTCCTATGCGCCCTATGTGCTCATGAGCATCTTTGCGGGGGCCATCAGCGACCGTTGGAACAAACGCACGGTGCTTTTGGTGTGCGATACGCTGGCGGCGGTCTGCACGCTGGTGGTGCTGTATCTGCTCCGCACAGAGCAGCTGATGGCGTGGCATCTCTATGCCCTCAACGCCCTTAACGGCCTGATGAACACCGTCCAGTCCCCGGCGGCGGATGTAGCCGTCACCCTGCTGACCCCGGAGAAGCACTACCAGAAAACCAGCGGCCTGCGGTCGTTTTCCAACTCGCTGGTCACCATTCTCACGCCGGTATTCGCCACCGCGCTGGTGACGCTGCTCAGTGTGGAGGCGGTCATCTACTTTGACCTGATCACTTTTGCGGCGGCGTTTTTGTCGCTGCTGCTGATCATCCGCATCCCGGAGGAGCAAAAGCCTGCGGAAAAGAAGGAAGGCATTCTGGCATCTGCCAAAACCGGCCTTGTGTGGCTTTCGCAGCATAAGGGCATCCTGTGGCTGATCCTGTTTCTGGCTGCCATCAACCTGATCGCCTCCATCTATAATGCGGCGCTGCCCGCGCTGGTGCTGAGCCGTCCCTTTGGCGGCGAGACGGTGCTGGGTACCCTGAACGCCTCCACGGGCATCGCCATGATGCTGGGCAGCCTGCTGGTGACCGTGCTGCCCACCCCCAAAAGCCGGGTCAAGACCATCTGCAACACGCTGCTGATCTCCATGGGTACGGAAAACTTCCTGCTGTCGCTGGGCCGCAGCCCGTGGGTGTGGTATGTAGGCTCGGTGCTGGGCTGGCTGGTGATTCCCCTGATGAACGCCAATCTGGATGTGGTCATGCGCAGCCGCATTCCCACGGATGTGCAGGGCCGTGTGTACTCGGTACGCAACAGCCTGCAATTCTTCACCATCCCGCTGGGCTATCTGCTGGGCGGCGCGCTGGTGGATCATGTATTCGAGCCGCTGATGGCCCGGACGGATTCCCGGCTGCTGATCGGGCTGTTCGGTACCGGAAAAGGCTCCGGCGCGGCGATGCTGTATATGCTCATTGGCTTTGCCGGGGTGGCGGTGTGTCTGGTGTTCAGGAATATCAGGCATATCCGGGAGTTGGAGGATGAAAGAGTAACGACGGAGTGATCAGTGAGGAGGTGCAGGAGGTACTGCCTCCTGCCGGGGTTGTCAGGGGCAGCGCCCCTGACGCCACGCCGCAGCGTCAAACTTGCGAGCACAACCCAACCGGGGGATGGCGCAACCCATCCCCCTTTTCTCAGTGAATTCAGCCAATACGGAAAGGAGACTCCCATGCACATCCACCATATCGCCCTGTATGTCAGCGACCTGGAAGCCGCCCGCCGGTTCTTCATGACCTATCTGGGCGCTATCTCCAACGAGGGTTATCACAACCCCCGTACCGATTTCCGGTCGTATTTTCTTACCTTTGACAGCGGAGCCCAGCTGGAAATCATGCAAAAGCCCCAGCTGGAGGATCTGCCCAAGCCCCAGAACCGGACAGGCTATGCCCATGTGGCATTTTCACTGGGCAGCCGGTCAGCGGTGGACGAACTGACCCAACGGCTCCAAAAAGATGGCTATCAGGTCATCAGCGGGCCCCGCACCACCGGCGACGGCTACTACGAAAGCTGCGTGGTGGCGGTGGAAGGCAACCTGATTGAGCTGACGGAGTGAAAACGCAGCCAGGCGGTTGTGGATGGCATCCACAGCACGACAGATTGACCCATTGGCTGCTGCCGGAAGGATACGTCCGATCTGTCAACAACAGCCCTACCCGGTTGACTCCCGCACCGAACCGCGGTATCATAGCATCAGAAGAACAAGCGCAAATCAGCGCATCAATATGGAGGAAATGAACATGGAAAGACCCAACGCATGGAAAACCTATGACGAAGCTGCCATGGCGGCAGTGGAAAATACCGCAACCAACTATAAAGCCTTTCTGGATGCGGGCAAAACCGAGCGGGAATGCGCACTGCGCGCTATCGAAATGGCAAAGGCTGCCGGTTATACCGATCTGTACGATGCGGTGAAAGCGGGCAAAAGCCTGAATCCCGGCGATAAGGTGTATGTGAACTGCATGGATAAGGCGGTGATGCTGTTCCTGCTGGGCCAGAAGCCGCTGGATGAGGGCATCAATATCGTGGGTGCCCACACCGACTCTCCCCGCATCGACCTGAAGCAGAACCCCTTCTACGAGGACAGCGATTTTGCCTATGCCGATACCCATTACTACGGCGGCATCAAGAAGTACCAGTGGGTAGCCCGTGCGCTGGCGCTGCATGGCGTGGTTTGCAAGAAGGACGGCACCAAGGTGAACATCGTCATCGGCGAGGATCCCGCGGATCCGGTGGTGGGTGTCAGCGACCTGCTGATCCACCTTGCCGCCGAGCAGATGGGCAAGAAGGCCTCCGAGGTGATCACTGGCGAGGGTCTGGATATCATCCTGTGCGGCAAGCCCCTCAAGGACGAGGAAAAGGAGCCGGTGAAGGCTGCCCTGCTCAAGATCCTCAAGGACAAGTACGATATCGAGGAAGAGGACATGCTCTCTGCGGAGATCGAAGCTGTGCCTGCCGGCCCTGCCCGGGATTTCGGTCTGGATCGCAGCATGATCATGGGTTATGGTCACGATGACCGCGTATGCGCCTATGCCGCGCTGGAAGCCATCCTGTCCATCACTGATACGCCCGCTTACACCTGCTGCTGCCTGTTCGCGGATAAGGAAGAGATCGGCAGCGTGGGCGCCACCGGCATGCAGGCCCACTATTTCGAGAACGCCATGGCGGAGATGATCGCCCTCACCGGCAACTACAGCGACTTGCGCCTGCGCCGTGCCCTGGCCAACAGCCGCATGCTCAGCTGCGATGTAAGCGCGGGCTACGATCCCCTCTACGCCGCTGCCTTCGAAAAGAAGAACGCCGCCCAGCTGGGCCACGGCGTGTGCTACAACAAGTTCACCGGTGCCCGCGGCAAATCCGGCTCCAACGATGCCAACCCCGAATTCATCGCCCGCCTGCGCAAGATCATGGACGATAACAATGTCTGCTGGCAGACCGCCGAGCTGGGCAAGGTGGACGTGGGCGGCGGCGGCACCATCGCTTATATCTGCGCCCTGTACGGCATGGAAGTGATCGACTCCGGCGTGGCGGTGCTCAGCATGCACGCTCCCGAGGAGATCATCAGCAAGGCTGACCTGTACGAAGCTGTGAAGGCTTATGCTGCCTTCATGAAGGAAGCTGGCAAGTAAAGAGACAAAGGCCGGGGGTACACCTCCGGCTTTTTTATGAGTTGATACGGTTTGCGGAAGCCTTGCTTCGCCTGTTTCCGCAACCGATGCTCTCCCGCCGGTTTTGCACCGGCGGCATACTTCCCCCCGCTGGTTTTCGAAAGGAGGCCGCCTTATGACCACTGTATACTTTATCCGGCATGCTCAATCTGATACCACCATCCACGATGACCGTACCCGTCCCCTGACGGCAGAAGGCCTCCGGGACAGCCATCTGGTTACCGCCTGCCTCAGCAGCCGGGGTATCAGCCGCATCCTGTCCAGCCCCTATGAGCGCACCATCCAGACGGTGACCCATCTGGCGGAAACACTGGGGCTGCCCATCGAAACCGACGAAGACTTCCGGGAGAGGGAAGCGGGCGGCTGGCACGGGGATAACTTCCTTGGCTACATTCGGGCGCAGTGGGAGGATTTCTCCTACCACATCGAAGATGGGGAATGCCTTGCATCGGTACAGCAGCGCAATGTGGCAGCGTTGGAGCGGACGATCCGCAAGTATCAGGGACAGACCATCGCCATCGCCACCCATGGCACAGCATTGAGCACCATCCTGAACCACTACGACAAGAGCATCGGCTACCAAAACTTCATGCGCATTCTGGATGTGATGCCCTATGTGGTCCGGCTGGATTTTCTGGAGGACGGACGCTGTGTGAAACTGCAGGAGATTCTGCTGGTACAGAAGCAATGGAAGCGCAGGCATTGACGATTTGCCTGACATCATATCAAGAACAGGGATTGAGACATTTGAAACGGTTGGTTGAGGAATTCCGGAGAACGATTCGGCTGCTCAAAGGCACGAATGTACTGCTTGTGCTGGTCGGAAGCCTGATTCAGGCGGTGGGCATCTGTAATATCCACGCCTTTTCGGATGTTACAGAAGGCGGCGCGCTGGGTTTGACGCTGCTGATCTATCACTGGATGGGCATTTCGCCCGCCATTACGAGTCTGCTGCTCAACGCAGGGTGTTATCTGCTGGGTTGGCGTATGCTGGGCAAAAGTTTTCTGGCTTATTCCGCCATATCGGTCTGCTTCTATTCCCTGTGTTACAGCCTGCTGGAACGGTTTGCGCCCCTGTGGCCGGGATTGATTACATCCCCGCTTTGGTGCGCGTTGCTTGGGGCGGTGTTTGTGGGTGTTGGCGCGGGCCTGAGCGTGCTGGGCGGAGGTGCCCCGGCAGCGGATGACGCGCTGGCAATGAGCCTGAATAAACGCTTTGGCTGGAATATTCAGAATATTTATCTGGTCAGTGACTTACTGGTACTGGTGGTCTCGCTTACCTACATTCCCTTCCGCCGCATCGCCTACAGCCTGCTGACAGTGATCCTGTCAGGCCAGATCGTTGGTTGGATCCAGCGGTTTGAGAAAAAGTAAGAATCATTTGGGCATCTGCCGCAGCTATGTCACAGGCTGATTGGCTGCACTGCTCCGTTCCGGGTAGCAAGCTTCACAGCCGAAGGCAGCAGAGGACAGCTGGCGCGATTGCTGAAAACGAAAACAACAGTCAGGTGCTTCCTGGCTGTTGTTTTTGATAAAGCAGCTGGGTTGATCTGCGGCTTGCATCAAGATGGACACCGATGAATGCTCTGTTCAGCGCCATTTGCTGGTTTGGCAGGCTGTTGGGTCCTCGTTCCGTTTTGCTTAAAAGGAGAGACACTTACAGCATGTCCTTGTTATACACGATCACTTGCCCTTCCACATCGCTGATAGGATGCTGCAGGCATTCTCCGGCAAAATAGTGGTAGGGCTTATCGTTTTCGGTGCGGCCTGCCAGCAGGTCATCGCAGCCATTGATGAGCCAGTCCACCACCACAGCCTCCCGAAGGCCCTTGTCGTGTCCGTGGAGGATGTAATCAAAGGCGTCGCCGTAATCCGCTTTGAGGGACAGCAGCATCTGCCGCAACTCCGCAATACTGGAGCAGCCGTCCAGCTGCATCCACAGGTGGGTGTTTACACCATCGCCAGTAAACAGGATGCGGTCCTGGCGGCTGAGCAGACCGATCGATCCGGGGGTGTGGCCCGCCAGCGAGACCACTTCCATTTGGATACCACCCAGATCGAATACCTGTCCGATGGCAAGGGGCTTCAACGGGCAGGGCTTGAGCCCTTGCCGGTCCAGCTCGTCCTTGGCGTAGCCCATGAAGGTATCTGCCAGATGGAAGTCGGCGGGATGCATCCATGCTTCGTCAAAGTACACATTGCCGAAAATATGGTCACCATGACCGTGGGTGTTGACCACGATCACCGGTAGCCGGGTGAGGCCTTCCACAATGGCCCGAAGATCCTCCTGTCCGTTGACGGTATCAATGAGCATGGCTTGGTTCTGACCTTCGATGAGGTAACAGGTGCTTTCACCCGCGTCGTCGATCAGGTACAGATGGGGGAGCAATTGTTTGATCATCGCGCGTTGTTCAGCCATTGGAAACCCTCCTTTTGTCTTGCAGCAGCTTCTCTGTATCCCATGCGCCCCATGAGATGGGCACAAAACCGGGAACTCACTTCCGGTATCCGTTAAACCAGGCGCGCTCTTCAAAGGGCAGCTTTTTAACACGGCTGCCTGCTTCGGCAGGCTTGCCCACAGGCAGGTAGCATACCAGATCCAGATGCTCCGGTACGCCCATCAAGTCCGCCATACGGCGGCCGATACGGTCCACATCCGTGATGTGGCCTTCCACCCAGCAGCTTTCGTACCCAAGGGCACAAATGGCCAGCAGGGCGTTTTCAATGGCGGCAGAATAGTCGTGAATGTAGAAGGTGCGGTCGCGGTAAGCGATCTTTTTTTCGGTGAGGATGCAGATGCCCGCGGGGGCAGAGCTGAAGTTGGGGGCTTCCATCAATTCGCCGAACTGCCGGATCAGCTCCGGGTCATCCACAGCGATAACGCTGGTGGTCTGCTTGTTGCAGCCGGAGGGAGCGGCAAGGGCAGCTTCCATGATCTTGCGCAGATCCTCCTTGGGCACAGGGGCTGGGTCATACATACCGCGGTAGCTGCGGCGGGTAAAGATGGCATCGAACAATTCCATAAACACACACTCCTTTTGAGATTGTACACAACATATCGGATGTTTGTATCATAGCAGATTCCAGCGTTCTGTCAAGCGGTTTTGCAGCGTCAGCGAAGGAATCCAGAATATTTTGATTTGATACATATCGAAATAGTATTGACAAAAATGTTTTGATGAGTATACTGATGGTGAACCTTTCATCGGCCGATGAAAAAACGGAGCCGCCGTCACGCCGACCAAAGCATGAGACAGCAGCTCCATTGCAGGGAAACAGAAACGGGCAGGCCCGCCCCCATTTCGTATCCCATTGTAGCACAGGGCGGGCGAAAAGACAATCGGGAGGAAAACCATATGCAACAAAGGTTATCGCGCTATCTGCAGGCGCTAAGCGACGCCAAGACCCACTCGGAAGAACAGATCCGCCTGCTGGAAGGCGAAGGCCGCCAAGATGAGGCCAATCTGGAAAAAGTGCGCCGCAATGTATACGATATTTTCACCGCCCTTGCCAACGCGGATGCTGCGCAAGCCCGCAAGGAAGCCGATCCCGCGGAAGCTTTCGGGCGGCTCCACGCCATCCGGCTGGACCGCTTCCCAGAGCCATGGCGGCAGCGGCTGCAAAAGGCTGCTGCCCACGGGGATGTGATCACCCAAACCATTGAGGAAGCCAAGCTGAAAACTGCAGCCCGCATCTGGGCGCTGTTTCAGGAAACGGAGGAAACCCTATGAACGAAACCAAGGCGGTGCAGTTGTTCAAATGCCTTGCGGATACCACCCGTTTGCAGCTGCTCAGCGCCCTGAGCGACGGCCCCAAATATGTGGAGCTTTTGAGCCAGCTGCTGGAACGCAGCCCTTCCACGGTATCCTTTCACCTGAAAAAGCTGGAGGAAACCGGGCTGGTGGAGGCCAAAAAGGAACAGTACTACACCATGTACAGCCTGAACCGCCCATTGCTGGATCAGTCCGTGAGCCAGCTGGTACTGGGCGACCGTCAGCAGCTGGATGCTCAGGCGCTCAAGGAGCAGCAGTACCGGGAGGGTGTGCTGAAAAACCTTTTTGAGTACGGCAAGCTGAAAACCATCCCCGTGCAGCGCAAAAAGCGCCGCATCGTGCTGGAAAAGCTGGCAGAGAGCTTCGAGGGCGGTGTGCGCTACCCGGAAAAGCAAGTCAATCTGATCCTTGCAGATTTCCACGACGATTTCTGCACCCTGCGCCGGGAGATGATCGCCGAG
>SVGQ01000041.1 GCA_015056245.1 Clostridiales bacterium
CCGAGCCCACTCCGGAACCCACGCCCGAGCCCACTCCGGAACCGACTCCCGAACCCACGCCCGAGCCCACTCCGGAACCGACTCCTGAACCCACGGCTGAGCCGGTAGCTACCGAAGCAGCTCCCGAGATTCCTACTGAAGAGCCTGAAGTTGAAGAGACTCCCGAACCTACTGCTGAACCCACCGAGGTTCCCACGGTAGAGCCTACCGCAGAACCCACCCCCGTTCCTCCCGTTAACTGTGATGTGGATGTCGAGATTGTCAACGAGAAGAACGTGTACTACTTCGGCGATGAGATCACCTTCCGCGCGACCGTAACTGGCTGCGAATACGTGAATTACCAGATCAACTGGGAGTTCAACGACAACGATATGGAAGATGAAATCGAATGGGAATATGCCGGCAGCGGCGAGACCTTCACTTTCGTAATCACCGAGGAAAACGTTGATTGGCAGTGGCGTGCAGCTGTTGTCATCGCTGAATAAGTTTTCAAACCATCCTGTGAAAGCAGGATGGTTTTTTGTATAATATATAGGATGGCAAAGCCCCGACTGGTATTCAGCCGGGGCTTTGTCGATCTTCAAGCATTGCATCCTCGAAAAGGTGTTTGTTGGTGTATTCCTACAGATGGTTTCGGTTGGGTCCGCGAAGTAAGTCACCAGCCCCTACCGAAAACGGAAAAGTCATGCGCAATAGTGTTCCTGCTACACTGGCGGTTTCAACGGATTCCCCGCTGGCATCAAGAACCATCGAACTGACCTGAAAAGGCAGACTGCCTGCGGGTGTCAATGCTTCTAACTGATCACCAACAAAGAAACGGTTTTTCAAACGTACCAATGCTGCTTCTCCTGGATTGGCATCGGACAGGATGTCTCCTACATACTCCATGCTCTGACTGAATCCAGCAGCGCCTGCAGGGGGCGTGGGCTGACCAAAATAGAAGCCCGTGTTGGATGCTCTGTGACTTGTCTTGCTGAGTTCTTCCAGCAAGCGGGGAAGCTCCTTCTGAAACGATTCTTCCCCTTCGGTCTCGAGAATGTTCAAGGCTTGCCGGTAAGCAGAAACTACCGTTGCCACATAGTAGGCAGTCTTCATACGGCCTTCGATCTTTAAACTGGCAATTCCAGCTTTCTGTAGTTGCGGCAGGTAGGGGAGCATACACAAATCGTTGGAAGAAAACAAGTACGTTCCATGTTCATCCTCGCAGATTGGCAGATACTCACCGGGGCGTTTTTCTTCTACCACATGATATTGCCAGCGGCAGGGTTGAGCGCATGCACCTTTATTTCCGCTTCGCCCAAGCAACGCTGCGCTCAGCAGACAGCGCCCGCTGTAGGCCACGCACATAGCGCCGTGAACAAAGGCTTCCAACTCCAATTCCTGAGGCAATTGCTTACGCATAGCTGCAATTTGATCCATGCTCAACTCGCGGGAGAGTACGATGCGTTCAACGCCTGCAGTCTCTCGCCAGATCCGGGCAGCAGCAGCATTGGTAATATTGGCCTGAGTGCTTACGTGAATGGGCAACTGGGGGACTTGCTGATGAAGTAGCGCGGCAACGCCAAGATCACTGACGATGGCGGCATCCACACCGCAGTTCAAAGCCTGTTGTGCAGCTTCCACCATGCCGGATAACTGATCATCTTCGGCAAGTATGTTCATGGTTACGTAGAATTTGGCATGATGGCGATGGGTATAGTCGACCGCTTCTTTCAGCTGTTCTATATCAAAATTGCCAGCAAATGCGCGCAGACCATAGCTTTTCATGCCACCGTATACAGCATCAGCACCAAAGCGAACAGCTGCTTTCAATTGTTCCATACCGCCAACAGGGGCAAGCAATTCCATCTTATGCATGGGGATTCACTCCGTTCAGCATTTGTTACAGTCCGCGTTCCTGATCGTAAGCCTGCCAGAGCGGCGCATAAATTTCGGTGGCACGTTCGTGCTCTTCCAACGTTTTGCTGAAATACAGTTCACCGGTGTCAGGATCCTTGGAGCAGAAGTACAGGTACTTCTCGGCTACATAGCTTTCGTCTGGGTAAAGGGCTGCGTTGATCGCTTCAGGGGAAGGATTGCAAATGGGGCCGATGGGCAGACCGGTATACTTATAAGTATTGTAGGGGGAGTCAATAGCCAGATCGCTGGAACGAAGCGACATACGCCGCTCAGTGGTTACATAGTGGATGGTAACGTCGCTTTGCAGTTTCATCTTGGCAGCAAGGCGGTTGTGGAATACGGCAGATACTTTGGTAAAGTCGCTCTTTTTGGCTTCTTTCTCAATCATGGAGGCCAGTGTCAGCACCTGATCCATATTCATACCCAGTTCACTGGCCCGGGCCTGCCATTCTGAGTGGAAAATGTAATCGGTTTGAGCCAGCAACTTCTTGATGATGTCAAGAGCAGAGGCGTTTGTGTAGATTTCATAGGTGTTGGGGGCCAGATAGCCTTCCAACAAGTATTTGCGCTGGGCTGTAGTACCGCTGGAAAGCACATCATTGAGGAAGTAATAGTCGCTGACACCCTCACCGGTGCGGCACAAATCGAGGAACTCGTTTTCTGTCTGTATAATTCCTTTTTCCTTCAAATAGGCAGCGAAATCTTCCAGAGTATGACCGGGAATCAGCGTAATATCCAGTGTGATGGGGTGTCCGTCACCGGTGGTCAGCAAATCCGCGATCTCGAAGATATTCATGCCGCGGGTCATCATATAATCACCCGCTTGGATCTTCTGTCCCAAACCGGCAAAGTCACAGTAATACTTAAAGAAGGAACTGTTCTTGATCAGTCCCTGTTCTTCCAGATTGCGAGAAACCCGCGAGAGACTGTTTCCGCTGGCCACTGTAAATGCAATTTCCATGGTGTCGCCTGGAACCACTGGGCTGATGAACGCTTCGTTGATTGCCGTCCAGGCAGAGGAAAGCAGGCCGAAAACCAGCAACAGCGCACCTGCGCCGATCAAAATGGGACGCAGGATATTCCAGATGCCGCTGTACCAGTAAAAACCATATTCCCGCTCGTCCCGCAGGGTTTCAAAATCATATTCGCGTTTGGAATGGCGTTTGTTAGCCATGGTAAACCTCCTTCAAATAGGAATCAAAGCTCCGGGAGCGTTTGCTCCAGCCCGGCGGCTGTGGTCAGTTTCTGCATCACCTGTGCCACCATTTGCTGCATCCTCATCTGGGAGAGCAGATAATCAGCGGTATCCGGATTGGCATACAGAAGGCTACTGAGTCCTTCAAAAGCGGCGGTATCCTCTTCGCTGGGCTCCTTACCAGCAAGAGCAGCCAACTGCAGTGCGGTTTGGGCGCTCTGGAAACGCCGGAGCAGAGCCAAAGAGGCTTCATCCGCCTGAACAATCGCACGAAGCTCCTGATATCGTTGATATTCGTCGGTGGCTTTCAGCGCATCAACCAGCTGGGCAATGGCTTCCTCCAGCATAGTATGTCCTCCTTTACCGGGATGAAATCAAAAATTCCACCTATCAGTATAACGCAAAACAAGGGAAAATGCATCCATCATTTCTCAAAGAGAAGTCGCATATGCTTTGCCAAGCGAATACAAGGAGGTCGAACAGGGTGAAGGAACAAGTATTTAACCTCTATCGGGATATTGCCGAGCGCACGGACGGTGATGTGTATATCGGCGTGGTGGGACCGGTTCGCACAGGCAAGAGCACCATGCTGAGCCGCCTGATGGAAGAACTGGTTATTGCAGATATGGCAGACAGTCCCAAACGGGAGCGTCTGATGGATGAACTGCCCCAGAGTGGCAGTGGTCGTACGATTATGACGACACAGCCCAAGTTTGTTCCGGGAGAAGCGGTAACGGTATCGCTGGGGGATCAGATGCCGGTACGGGTACGCATGGTAGACAGCGTGGGTTATCTGGTGGAAGGCGCCTTGGGCACGGACGAGGATGGCGCAACCCGTATGGTGCATACACCGTGGTTTGATCATGACATTCCCTTTGAGCAGGCAGCGGAGATCGGTACCCGTAAAGTGATCACAGACCACGCGACCATTGGCCTTGTGGTAACCACAGATGGCAGTATCTGTGATATTCCCCGCAGCTCCTATGTGGATGCGGAAGAGAGAGTAATACAGGAGCTCCGTCAGTTGGGCAAGCCCTTTGTGGTCGTGCTGAATTCCCGTCATCCCCAGCAGAAGGAAACACAGGAGTTGCAGAGCGATTTACAGCACAGGTATGCGGTACCGGTACTGAGTATGAACGTGAAGGAAATGGGGAGCGAAGACATCCACAGCATGTTCGAGGAAATGCTGTATCAATTTCCGCTTCGGGAGATTGCCATCCATGTGCCCGGCTGGTTGAATGCGCTGGATGAGAATCACTGGCTGATCCGGCATGTATTGGAAAGCCTCCGCTGCGGGGCAGAACAGGCATACTGCATGCGCGATCATCTGCAATTTACCGACACGTTTCACAATTCTGAATATTCAGAGGGGCTCAGGAGCGATGGCGTGGAGCTGGGAGCAGGCCGTTTGCGCTATACGCTTCCTTTGAAAGAGGACCTGTTCAACCGCATTCTGGGCGAGGAATGCGGAACAGTAATCGAAGGAAACGCGCATTTGTTGCGGCTTATGAAGGAGCTGGTGGCAGCCAAAGCGGAATATGATCATGTGGCGGAGGCGTTGCGCAGCGTACGGGAGACGGGCTACGGTCTGGTAACGCCTTCCATGAGCGAACTGCGACTGCAGGAGCCGGAAATTGTACAGCAAGGCAGCCGGTTCGGCGTCCGGCTGAAAGCCAACGCGCCCAGTCTGCATCTGATTCGGGTGGATATTGAAACGGAAGTATCACCCGTGGTAGGAACTGAAAAGCAAAGCGAAGAATTGGTTCGCTATTTGCTGGAAGAATTCGAGAACGATCCGCAGCGCATCTGGAACACTAATTTCTTTGGGAAGAGCTTGCATGAATTGGTGAGGGAAGGGCTGAGCAACAAATTGATGCGCATGCCTGTGGACGCTCAGGAAAAGGTACAGGAAACGCTATCCAAAATTATTAACGAAGGCAGCGGGGGAATGATCTGTATCCTGCTGTAAAGGCTTGAAATAAGCAGGGCTGGATATCCAGCTCTGTTTTTCTGTAAAAATTCACATCTGCGAGTTAACAAAATTACAAGAATGTGGTACGATATATGGGGCGCTTTACACTTATGCCCAAGTGGAGGTACAGCATGGAACGCAAGAAAATGCGGAATGTTTTGATCGTTGGTACCATTTTGATTATCATATTTGCCATCTCCCAGCATTTGGACTGGTTTGGCGGACTTTTTCTCAAAACGCTCGGAATCCTGACCCCTTTTTTGGTAGGCGGTTTGCTGGCACTGTTTTTGAATGTGCCGATGAACTTTTTTGAAAACAAAGCGCTCAAATTCCTTGATCGTTGGAAGTTTGGCCCAAAACTGAGACGACCTCTTGCCGTCCTGATCGTATTTGCCATTCTGATTTTGATCATCTGTCTGGTCGTGCCCTATTTGGTCACGGAGGTGGGCAAAACCATTGAAAGTATCGTAAAGCAGCTGCCGGTGGCCTACACCAAATTGAATGAATGGCTGCTCAACCGGGATTTCAACCTGAGCGAATACCTGACTACGGCGCTTGTCCCCCCCACAGAGGATCAACTCAATGCCCAGCTGGAGCAGATCTTTAAGCTTGCACTCAATGGTGTGGCCTTCTCCACCGGCGTTATTGGCGGGCTGTATCAGAGCGTACTGGGTCTGTTTTTCACCATAATGTTTACGGTGTACTTCCTTTTTTCCAAAGAGAAGCTCGCCAGCCAGTTCAAGCGTCTGGGCTATGCCTATCTGCCCAAAGCCCAGATGGATTGGATTGTGGATGTGTGCCGCCGCACCCAGCACACCTTTGCCTCCTTTATGACGGGGCAGTGTCTGGAAGCATTGATTCTGGGCTTTATGTTTTTCATCACCATGAGCCTGTTCCGGATGCCCTATGTGCTGCTCATCAGCGTGGTAATCGCCATCATGGCGCTGATTCCTGTGATCGGTGCATGGGTGGGCTGTATCGTGGGTGCTTTCTTGATTCTGGTGGCAAACCCCATTCAGGCTCTGTATTTTCTGGTGTTGTTCCTTGTTCTGCAGCAGATCGAAGGCAATCTGATCTATCCCCACGTGATGGGTAATGCCATTGGCCTTCCTTCCATCTGGGTGCTGTTCGCTGTGGTGGTAGGCGAGGGTTTGTTGGGGATCGTTGGCATGTTGCTGTTCATCCCGTTGACCTCTGTGATTTACAGCCTCGTGCGGGACAGCGTTGATCGCCGGGAAGCGCTGGCAGCTGAGCAGTCAGCGGCTCCCGATCAGCCGGATTGACTTACGGCCTGAGGAAACGTATAATAAAAGTTGGCTTTTGATTATGTGATTTCAGGAGGCACTACATGCAGGTAATCCCCCTTCGTCCCCAGCGGAGGCATATTGTGAGCAAGCGCATCGCTTTGTATGTGCTGGCGGCGCTGAGCTTGTTTTTTCCTGCATTGGCACTGCCGCTTGAAATGCTGATGTTGCTGTTCGCCTGTCCCTTGATGAAGGGAGAAAAGGTATGGATCGCGTTGCTTCCGTTGGCAGTCCCTTCGGTGGTTTCCGCGGTGCAACATGCCTCGTATATCTATGTGGCTATGTTGCTGCTGTTTGTATTCGTACCGGCCGGTATTGCTTATTTTGAAAAGCCGGAAGAAATGGCAAAGTCCAGCCGTCCGCTGATTTATATTATGGTCATTATGGTAACAGCCGTTTTGACCTTGTGGGCTATGTATTATGATAAGTGGTGCGAGGGCATCAGTCTGGCGGAGTATATTGCCACCGAAGCTGAGCAATGGCTGATGCGCCATCCCAAACGCACGGAACTGCTCTATCAGGCTTTGGCAGCAGGCGTTTTGCCTGTGCCGGAAGGCTACCAACAGGTAACCCTGCTGAATCTGATGTTGGATCCCGTGTTTCTTGGAGAAGTGCGGCTGATGCTGCGTACCCGTATCATGCAGCTGGTGGAAAGCTATGTGCCGTCCTTGTTGGTGCAGGGCTGTATCATTATTGGTTTGTTTGTCCATTTGCGCATTCTGCGGATGTGGGGTTCTTTTCTGGTGGCGGATGAAAACGAGCCGAAAAAGGTTCGCATGGCGCTGGCCCCGGCTTATTCCATCGTCCGTGTTCCCCCGCAGGGGCATGCTTTGCTGGGACTGTGCCTGCTGTTTTACATGCTGTTTTGGGGTTCGGATGGCTTTTTGCAGCGCCTTGCGCAAGTGATGTACTATACCGTTGAGGCGGCTTACCAGCTCCAAGGCGGCGCGGTGATTTGCGAACGTATCATCCGCAAAAATGCCGATAGAAGGGTACTGGCCGGTGTTCTGGTAGCAGTGCTGTATGCATTTACTCCCATTGTGCTGTTTGTGATCGGCTGCTTTAACAATGTGTTTTCCTTCCGCTCTGATGCGGGAGATGACAAGAATGAACGAGAGAAGAATGAGGAGGAAGAACCATGAAAGTGATTTTGCTCTGCGACGTAAAGGGCACCGGCAAGAAGGATGATGTGCTCAACGTGTCCGACGGATATGCCCGCAATTTCCTGTTCCCCAAAAAGTGGGCTGTGGAGGCGACTCCCGGCGCTGTGAAGGAGATTGAGCGCAAGCGCGCTGCCGAAGCAAAACTGGAAGCGGAACGCCGTGCTGAGGCGCAGAAAACCGCTGACTCCATCAAGGGTAAGATTGTCAATCTGCAGGTGAAGTGCGGCGACAAGGGCCGCCTTTACGGCAGCATCACCACCCAGGAGATTGCCGATGCCCTCAAGGCTCAGCATGGAGTGGAAGTGGATAAGCGCAAGATCGACTGCGAAAAGGTGAGCAGCGTGGGCGAATATCCCATCTCTGTGACGGTGTATACCGGCATCAAGGCCTCCATGAAGCTCAACGTGGTGCCTGTTGCCAAGTAAGAAAACAAAGGAAGGGGAGTCGGGCATATGGAAACCCGGGAGATGACGGCAGTTTTGCCGCCCAGCAGCATCGATGCGGAACGGTCTGTCATCGGCGCTATGCTGCAGGATAACGGCGCGGCTTCCCTTGCCTTTGAAAACCTTGTACCGGAAGATTTCTACAGCCCCGAGCATAAGGAAATCTTCGGAGCGATGCAGGCGCTGCACATTGCTGGCAGCCCCATCGACCTGATGACCGTGGGCAATGAACTGACCCGCCGGGGTACGCTGGACAGTGTCGGCGGGTCGGCGTATCTGCTGCAGGCACTGCGCTTTGTGCCTACCACTGCCAACACCCGTACCTACATTGAAATCGTGCTGGAGAAAGCCACGCTGCGCAAGTTGATCGATGCCAGCCAGCGCATCAGCGAGCAGTGCTATGCCCAGACTGATGCCCTCAGCGATGTGCTCAAATCCGCTGAAAAGCGTATTTTCGATATTGTTATGCGCCGCACGGGTGCACAGTCACTGATGCCCTTGCAAAAGGTGCTGATGAGTACCTTTGATACCATCGAGGAACTGAGTCGGCTGAAGGGCAAATTATCCGGTGTGCCGACCGGCCTGTATGATCTGGACCGGATGCTCACCGGCCTCCATGGCGGTGAGTTGATTCTGGTCGGCGCCCGCCCTGCCATGGGTAAAACCTCCATGGCCTTGGGTGTGGCTCAGTTTGCAGGCGTGAAGGCACACAAGAGTGTGGCGATTTTCAGTCTGGAAATGCCCGCGGAACAGATCGGTATGCGTCTTTTGTGCTCCGCCGCCAACATCAACATGCAGCGGGTGCGCAGCGGCATGCTCAGCGATGATGAATGGATTAAGCTGGGTGACTGCATCAACGATCTGAGCAATTGCCGCATCTACATCGACGATACCTCTTCCCTGACACCCTCCCAGCTGCGCAGCCGTTGTCGCCGCCTGATGATGGAGCAGGGTCTGGATTTGGTAGTGATCGACTATCTGGGCCTGATGACCACCGACAGCCGTGCGGAAAACCGTCAGCTGGAGGTGAGCGAGATCAGCCGCCAGCTCAAATCCATTGCGTTGGAGCTCAAGATCCCCGTGCTGGCCTGCGCCCAGCTGAGCCGTGCGCCTGCCGCCCGTAACGACAAGCGTCCTATGCTCAGCGACCTGCGTGACTCCGGTAGTATTGAGCAGGACGCGGACGTGGTTATGTTCCTGCACCGCGAAGGCTACTATGCCAGCGCAAACAGCACCGAAGAAAACGCTCCCAAGCCGGATGACAACGCCGGTGAGGTGATCGTAGCCAAACAGCGTAACGGCCCCGTGGGTACCGTCAATGTGGAGTGGCAGGCTGAGTTTGCCCGCTACACCAACCTGCCCGGCACCCGGGTTGCCATATATGCAGAATAATTGTAAAGGAAGATGTCTATGGCTCAACTGCCGCTTTGCGAGCTTACCAAAGATCAGCGCTTTGAAGGGTTTTTGCTGGTGCGTTCTGCCGACCAGCGAACCGGCGGCAATGGCGCCAAATATCTGGATATGAATCTGGCGGACCGTACCGGTGAAGTAAACGCAAAGGTCTGGGATGGCAATGTGCCCCCGCCTGTGCCCGGTTCTGTGATCAAAGTGCGGGGCGGCACGCTGGAATACAATGGCCGTCTGCAGCTCCGTGTGGAGCGGATCCGTGATGCGGTACCAGCCGACAATGTGGATCTGTCCACACTGGCTCCGTGTGCGCCGGAACCTGCAGAGGATATGCTGGGTGAGCTCCAGCAAACTGCTGGCGAATTCCATAATGATGACCTGAAGCGTCTGACGCAGCACCTGCTCAAGCGCTTTGAGGAAAAACTCACCTACTATCCCGCTGCTCAGCGCATCCATCATGCGGAACGCAGCGGCTTGCTGCACCACACCACCGGTATGCTGCGTCTTGCCAAGAAGGTGGCAGAGCAGTACCCGTGGCTGAATGCGGATCTGCTCTTTGCGGGTGTAATCCTGCACGACCTGTGCAAAACAGAGGAGATGGACAGCGACCAGATGGGCGTTGTCCGGGACTACAGCCGGGAAGGCCTGCTGCTGGGCCATCTGGTGCTGGGGGTCACCCGCATTCAGGAGGCTGCCAACGAGCTGGGCATTCATTCCGAAGAGGTGCTGCTACTGCAGCACATGATGCTCAGTCATCATGGCGAGGCTGAGTTCGGCAGCCCCCGCAAGCCCATGTTCCCCGAGGCAGAAGCCCTGCATTGGGTGGACCTGCTGGATGCCCGCATGAACGAAATGCAAACTGCCATCGCCAAGCTGAAACCCGGCGTATTCAGCGAAAAGATCTGGTCGCTGGATCGCCGCCTGTACCGTCCTCAGGAAGGGGAAACGGCAGAAACTTGACGCAAAACCCCCGTAAATGCTACAATAGCCTCATTCAAGGGAGGGATCGACGATGAAACGTCAATGGAAACTGGCGCTGTGCCTGATGTTGGCTGCACTGTTGCTTACATCCTGCTCTGGCGGTGGCAATCCCAAACAGACTGTTTTCCCGGAGATCACGCAGAATTTGGGTCTGCCGCAGGTCACGGATGCACCTACCCCGGAACCCACCCCTGTTACGGAGCCGGATCCGGAAGAGGACGACAGTGCCTTCACAGATGATCCGTATGATATGGAGCAAGAATTCTCCGAATCCGATCCGATTGCGGAAGAAAGCTACCAGGAGCCGATGGATCTGTCTGACAGTCTCAGCGGCAACTATACAGTGGTGCAGGAGACGCAGCATACCTATGCAGGCAGCACCCCCATTCCACTGGATCCGGTGGATATGCCCACTCCCACCCCTCGCCCGCCGGTCACCTTCACCTATGTGGAGTACACCGCAGGTTCGCTGGGGCTGGCGTTTGAGGCCCCCAGCGGCTGGATCGCTGATGATTCTCTCACTGAGGTATATTCAGTCATTGAACCCGCTGAGCAGATGGTGGGTGGTCAGCAGTGTGTGGTCACCATTGTGGCTGTGCCTGTGAACACCAACTACGATCAGCGGGATCTGGAAAAGGAAGTCAAGGCCCGTCTCAATGATATCAGCGCTACCAATTTCGCTGTTTGGGAACCCAGCCTGACCGCCACCCGTCACCTGATGGGCGGCAAGGGCGTGTATGCCAACTATTCCGGCGAGCTGGTCAATGGTGTCAAATTGGGCGGACGTATCCACTATGTGTGCATCAACAACATGCTCTACGGCGTGGAGATCATGTATCCCCGCGAATACCGGGATGATTACATGAACATCTTCGATAAGATCAAAGAGACCTTGAAAACCATCTGATGGAAAGGTTATATTATGCAGCCCCTGTGCCAATATGGTGCAGGGGTTTTCGCTTTGCTTGGATTGCTATATTGTTACATTTGCGACAGCCTGAATCCATTGACAGATAGTGGTGGACAAATGTACAATACAAACGGTTGACAATTGTCCAACTTATTTCCTGAGGGAGGGAGAGTCATGCGGGAAAAAGCAGCACTTACCGATGCTGAAATGAAGATCATGCTCCGGCTATGGGATCGTCATCCCCAGACCATGATGGAGCTGACCCGGGCACTGGAGAGTGAAACCCATTGGAGCAAGTATACAGTGATCACTCTGCTCAAACGAATGGAAGCCAAGGGGACTATCACTGTGGACGAATCCGGCCCGGCAAAAACGTATGCCCCGGCAGTCAAAAAAGCAGATTTCGCCCGGGAACAGACCCACTCGCTGGTGCGGGATCTCTACGGCGGCAGCGCCACGTTGCTGGTCAGTGGATTGGTGGAAAACGGAGCTATTTCCCAAAAGGAACTGGATGAATTGATGGAGATGCTCCGTAAAGCCAAGTCTTGAGTCTTGTATACCATAGACAACCACGCCGAAGGAGGCGAAATCATGAACCTGAGCAATTGGCTATATACGTTTTTTCAAACACACCGGGGCTTGCCTTTCCGAACCATGACGGTGTTCAACTTCTTGCTGGAAGCAACACTGTTTGGCAGTCTTTTGATTGTGCTGATGCTGCTGGTGCGCAGATTTTTACGGGGCAGGCTGGGCAACCGGGCAGTGTATATGGCATGGCTGCTGGTAGCCATCCGTCTGCTGGTGCCCTTGGCCCTGCCCAATCCTTTGATGAATGAGTTGCGTCCTACATGGTCTACCGACGAGGCAGCCCGTCCGGTAGCGGATCAGATCCGTGTACGCACCCATGATGCGCTCATCGACCTGTCCTATCAGATGCGGGCGGCAGAGGCCCGCGATGAATCTGGGCCAGTCAGTCCCATGCGCGTGGCTGGCGAAGCCTACACGCCCGCCATGTTCGTATTCGATATGGCAGTCTATTCCTCCTACGGCTGGATGGGCAAGTGGGTTTTCTTCGCCTACTTGGCGGTGGATGCAGCCGTTCTTGTGTACATGATCGCACAAAATGTACGCTTTCGGTACAGACTCCGGCGCAATCGGGTTTCTGCCATGGACGGGGAGCAGTGGGAGCAATACCTGTCCCTTTGCGTCCAGCGAAAGGTGAAGCCCGTCCCGGTATACTATGTGGATCCCCTGCCCAGCGCGTGTCTGGTAGGCGTGATCAAACCCTATATTGCGCTGCCCCTGAATCTTTCCGGGGATGAACTGCCGCAGGTACTCATCCATGAAATATGCCACCTGAAAGCGGGTGATCCGTGGTGGGCAGCGCTGAGGAATCTGTGTTGTATGGTGCATTGGTTCAATCCGCTGGTATGGATTGCAGCCCGTTGCGCCCGTACTGACTGCGAATTGGCCTGCGATGAGCGTGTTACTGCTCAGATGAACGAAGAACAACGAGTGGCCTATGCCGGCACGCTTGTGCTGGCTGCTGCCAAACGCAACGCGCCCCGCATGAGCGTGCTGGCAACCGGCATGACCATGAACGGAAAGCGGCTGAAACAGCGGGTGGCAGCCATAGTGCAGAATAAGAAGAAATTGACGTGGCTCATTGTCATGGTGGCGGTGCTGCTGGTGCTGGTAACAATTCTTGCCTTCTTCACCGCCGAAAAGCGGGAACCCAGCTATGACCACCAAATGGCAAAAGCTATACGCCAATATTCCTTTGATGGCGATCTGCCCGTCCGGGTGCCGGAAAATGTGCAGTTTACGCCCCGGGCTATTACCAATGAGGAAGAAGCCCGGGCCTATGCGGAGGAACTGCTTGCCACGCCTTATCTGCAAGGCATCGACTATCCAAAGGATCGCTATGGCGAACTGGAAATCACTCCGTTCGAGGGGGAATGGCGCATCAGCGCCAAGGGCGCCCGCAATGGCTTTGAACTGTACTTCGACAGCAAAGGCCGCCTGCTGTACTGGGATGAATGTTATCCTTTAGCCAGTGAAACCTATCCCTACGAATATGAGCTTGTGCAGGAACCGGTGGAGGCTGTGGTGCGACAGTTTGCCAAGGATTGTCTGGGTGTCGCTGACGTGGGAGAGATCCGCATTGATGAGCAGCGCTACACCATGGAGGAGCGCGTGGTCATCGGTCGCGCTATGGATGTAAGTGGCAATAGTCTGTTCTTCTTCGTTGTTGAACCCGCGTGGATGCGCATGGTAACGTATCTGGATTATCAGCGCACCACCTTTGGCGATGGTACCTTTTTCAGCCATGCGGTGAAGAATCTGCGGGACAGGCTGTTTGCCCAAAGCAGCATCACCCCCGAGGAGATGGAAGCAGGACGCTTCTATGTGGAACGCTTGGATGAGGAAACCATCATGACCACCTTCACGGTAGCGGAAAGTGAGCTTTCATCCGATATGAAGGAACATATGCTCAGCTGGTACGGTCAGCGGGAAGTCTTCGACTACCAGTACCTGACCACGCCCTATGGTGCGGCCCTTCCTTACAAAACCAAGGAGGCCTATCTGCGCCGCAATGATCCTGTCATCACCCGGGAATCTGCTCAGCAGATCGCCGTTACCGCTGCGGCCCATCTCATCGGCACAGAGGAAGCCAACATCCGTTGCAGCACCGTGGATGAGTACCACGATTATGGCTGGTACGAGGCTTATTGCAGCCATGAAACCCAGCAGGGCAAGTACTTGCTGGTGATTCAGATCGATATGCACAATGGCAGCCTTTTGCAGGTGGATTCCGCCATCACACCTGGCAACGCGCCCTTGGCAACCACCTCGCTGAATGCCATACCCACCCCGGCGGCCACCCCGGAGCTGGCAACGCCCAAGCTGCTGCCCACCAATACCCCTGAGCCGCTGCCAGTATCGCCCACCCTTCAGCCGCATATGCTCATGTTTGAAGAAAATGGTGAAAAGTATCCGCTGACGGTATCGTATATGGAAGCCAACCCGCAGTTCAACGACCCGCCCACGGACAGCGATATCCCCATGGATGACGCTGGCAGGGTTGCTGTTGAGGCGGTATGCAAAGAATTTGGTCTCTCTTACGCAGACCTTCCCAACTATACCTTGGTGGGCAGCTTCCTCTCCGAGCCGCAGGTGGATAACAATCCCAAATGGTGGTTCAACCTACACATTCAGAGCACCGGCGAATGCCGCTATACCATCGGCGTCACCTCGCCCGGCGGAGAGGTTGTGGATTTGGTTGGCCCCGGTGGCGGCAATGGCTAAGTCATCATGAATCCCCAATGTTCTGTTAGCACTCGCCCATAACGAGTGCTAACTTTTTGTTGCATTTCTCATTTTTCTCTGTTACAATACCCCATGTGGCACTGGCGTGTTTTTCCATACCAGCCCCATCATTATGTTTCAGGCCCATCGGGCTTTTACAGGAGGGTACATTATGGCTTTGCAACAAGGCAACATTTCCATCCATGCGCAGAATATCATGCCAATCATCAAGCGCTGGCTGTATTCTGACAAGGACATCTTCATCCGCGAGCTGGTTTCCAATGGCTGTGATGCCATCACCAAGCAGAAGATGCTCACCCCCGGCAGCGAGGACGAGTACAAGGTCACCGTCACCGTGGATGAGAAGGCGGGGGAGATCCGTTTCAGCGATAATGGTATCGGCATGACCGCTGATGAAGTGGAAAAGTACATCAATCAGGTGGCTTTCTCCGGCGCAGAAGAGTTCCTCAAGAACTATGAGGGCGACGATAAGGGCGGTATCATCGGTCATTTCGGTCTGGGCTTCTATTCTGCCTTCATGGTGGCTGATCAGGTGACCATTGAGACCCTGTCCGGCAGCGAGGGCGCGGCGGCTGTGCGCTGGGTGTCCGAGGACGGCATGGCTTTCACCATGTCCGAAGGCAGCCGCACCACCCGCGGCACCGATATCATCCTGCATATCTCCGAAGAAGAAAAGGAATTTGCGGATGAGTTCCGTGTCCGTCAGGTGCTGAACCGCTACTGTGGCTTCATGAACACACCTGTTTATCTGGAAGTGGTCAAGGAAGAAGCCCCCAAGGCCGAAGCCGCTGAGGGTGAGGAAGCCCCCAGCATTGAGGTGAAGGAGCCCGAACGCATCAATCCCAATGCTGCCCTGTGGCTGAAGGCCCCCAAGGATTGCACCGAGGAGGAGTACAAGCAGTTCTACCGGGATGTGTTCCACACCTATGAGGATCCGCTGTTCTATGTGCACCTGAATGTGGACTATCCCTTCAATCTGAAGGGCATCCTGTATTTCCCCAAGCTGACCAACGATTTCGGCACCCGTGAGGGCGAAATCAAGCTGTTCAGCGGTCAGGTGTTTGTGGCAGACAATATCAAGGAAGTCATCCCTGAGTTCCTGATGCTGCTCAAGGGCGTGATCGACTGCCCCGACCTGCCCCTGAACGTAAGCCGCAGCTTCCTGCAGAACGACGGCTATGTAAAGAAACTGTCCGCTTACATTACCCGCAAGGTGGCGGATAAGCTCACCGGCCTGTTCAACACTGAGCGCGACAAGTACGAGGGCTACTGGGAGGATATCCATCCCTTCGTCAAGTACGGCTGCATGCGGGATAACAAGTTCTTCGATCAGGTGAAGGATACCCTGCTGTATAAAACCACCGGCGGCGCTCACGTGACCCTCAGCGAGTACCTGAGCAAGAACGAGGGCAAGCTGGATGGCAAGAAGGTCATCTATACCAGCGATCCCACCCGCCAGAGCGCCAGCATCGCCCAGTACGAGGCGGAGGGTGTGGATGTGGTGGTGATGGATGCCCTTATCGATCTGAACTTTGTCAGCTTTATGGAGTATTCCGCTGGCGTGGAAGGCCTCAGCTTTGCCCGTGTGGATGCAGATGCTGCCACCTTCCAGAAGGAAGTCAGCGAGGACGAAAAGCAGCAGCATCAGGCTGATGAAAAGGTACTGGCTGATCTGTTCACCGCCGCCACCGGCAACAGCGACCTGACCGTACAGCTCACTGCCCTCAAGGATACCTCCATGCCCGGCATGCTGGTGCAGGATGAACAGGGCCGCCGTTTCAGCGAGATGGGCAAGATCTATGGTCAGGACTTCAAGCTGCCCGAACGGTACACTCTGGTGCTCAACGCGGACAACGCCGTGGTCAAGAGCCTCATCCAGCAGGAGGCAGGTGAGCAGCGCGATCTGCTGGCTGCCCAGCTGTACGATCTGGCCCGCATGTCCACCCGCCCCTTGGAAAAGGAAGAGATCACCGCATTCCTGAGCCGTTCCAATAAGCTGCTGGAAATGCTGTGCAAATAAGTTACATAAGTAACAAATCCGCATTTTGGCAGGGTTTTGCCAGTCGGATGGCGTAAATAAGAATGCATGGCTCTTGTTGAACCATGCATTCTGTTTTTTGTTACGAAAGGAGCACACCATGCTCAAACGCTCGCTTGCTGTATTATTGCTGCTTTGTCTGGTATTGACTGATGCCGTACCGGCTTTTGCCGCTACGCCAAGGCCTGTATCAGTACTGGATTATGATACCATGCCTGACCCTCCGGCGGGTCAGCACCATTTCCTGCTGACCTGTGTGGATAGCTGGGACGGTACGGCTCAGAACATGAGCAATACCGACGGTACCATTCTGGTCACCATGGATACGGCTGCCAAGAGGCTCATTTTTACCACTCTTTCCCGGGAGATGCTGATTCAGCGCCCCGATGGGGATATCGGTCGTTTTACCTACATCGCCAAGAATTATGGTATGGATGCCATGTGCCGGACAGTGTCCACCCATTTCGGCGTAAAGGTGGACAAGTACATTGTCTTTAACATGGACAATGTACAGGATATCATTGATGCCATGGGCGGCGTATATATCACCGTGACCGATGCGGAGGCCGATTATCTCAACCGCTACCGTATCAGCCGGGACAGCACCACCCCCAGCATGGGCAAGGGCGGCACTTATCTGTTCGGCGGTCATGCGGCGGTTATCTATATGCGCATCCGTAAAGTGGGCGGCGATGGCGATAATGGTCGCATGCGCCGTATGCGTACGGTATTGTCCACCTTGGCGCAGAAGTATTCAGAGGTGGATCTGGGTTCTGCTATGGAGTTGCTGACTGCTGTTCGGGGCTGTATTGTGCAGACCAACATGGACCTGCAGGATATGATGCAGGCGTTGAACTATGCCTTTGAACTGCGCGGCGTTATGCCGGAAGGTCTGCAAATGCCGCCGGTTGAGGCGATGGAGGATATCACTTATGCCGGTATGATGACCCGTCAGGTGGATTTTGAATATGCCCGACAAGTACTGGCAGATTTTTTGGAGCAGGGCTACGCGGTGATGGATTAACCGCAGGGTACGAAAGAAGGCTTTTGATGCTGGTTTCTCAATTGGATGAAGAACGGCTGACGGATGACCAAATCCAGCGGATGTTGTTTGATGGCATTGCGGATGGCGGTCAGCAGGCAGATTGCATTCTTGTGTTGGGCAGCCGGAAAGCGGCGCAGTATCGTGTGCCGGTGGCAGTAGCAGCATACCGTGCAGGCCGCGCACCCAAGATCCTGATGAGTGGCGGCGCAATGGAACCTGTACCTGAAGCGGAATGGATGCGCCAAACGGCGTTGGAGATGGGCGTGCCGGATGAGGATATCCTTGTGGAAACCCAGTCTCACAATACGGTGGAGAACATGCTGTTTTCACTTGTCGCCCTGCAAAAAGCCTTCTGGCTCAACCGTGTGCACAGCATCCTGCTGGTGACCACTTCCTGCCACATGCGCCGCAGCCTGCACTTGGCCCGATATCTGTTTCCAGCGCACATTCAGGTGTATCCCTGTCCCGCGCTGGACACCCATACCCGCCCGGAGAATTGGATGCTGACGGAGCAGGGCCGCCAGCGGGCCACTGCCGAAGCGCAGAATCTGATCCGCTGTGTGCGCAATGGGGTATTCCCTGATTTTGAGATCGGGTGAAAGGAGGGACTGGCTATGCCATTCTGGGTTACCCATCTGATGGTGGCAGACCGGGTGATGGAAGCGATGCCATGGCTTTCCCGGCATGAATACTGTGTGGGGAACATTGCGCCTGATTGCAATGTGGAAAATGAGGATTGGAGCGGTTTCACACCGCCCCGGGAGATGACCCACTGGATGAGCGCAGGCCGCAAGAATTCAACCGATTGCCAGCGTTTCATCCATGAATATCTGTTGCCCAGAAACCCGCAGAATGCGCAGGAAGCCTCTTTTCTGTGGGGCTATTACACTCATCTGGTTACTGATGCAGAGTTCCAGCGCACCATTCGGGATGACCGGCGGGTACAGGCCGCATGGAATCGGATCCAAGCGATCCCGGAACTGGCTGCTGCCAGTGAAGGAATGCCTGTCAGCTGGGATTCCGTCAAACTTCTGATTCCCCGGGATGAGCGCTATCGGGAAATCGGCACCATTGAGCGCGAATACTTGGACGCTCACCCAAACAGTGGATTTCTGACGGAAATCGTGGGGCTGACAGACTTTCCGGATCTGTTGGAGTTTTTGCCCGCAGGCGCGATCGTTCGCAAAATCGGTGTACTGGGAAATATGCCTGAAAAGGGTGAGTCGCGCTACCCCTTCACCGCCATGACCCGTGCAGAATACACGGATTTTGTTGATCGTGCAGTAAAGCTGTCTGTGGAAACCATCAGCCAGTACTGGAAGTGCTTATAACACAAAACCGCCTGCCTTCGCAATGAAGGCAGGCGGTTTGCATATTCAGAACAGGGGAGGAAATCAGTCCTCTTCTTCCTCTTCAGGCAGCTCGGCGTTATGCCACACGTTCTGCACGTCGTCGTTTTCCTCCAGCATGTCCAGCAGCTTGAGGATCTTGTTCAGGGTGTCCTCGTCGGCGGGAACCACGGTGTTCTGGGGAACCATCTGCACCTCGGCGCTCAGGAAGCTGATGCCCTGAGCCTCAAGAGCTTCGCGTACAGCGGAGAAATCGGCGGGGGCGGTGGTCACTTCAAACACGTCGTCCTGAATGTCCATGTCTTCAGCACCGGCATCCAGCACGGTCATCATCATTTCATCTTCGTCCATATCGGCGGTGCGCTCGATCACCAGCACGCCCTTCTTGTCGAACATGAAGCCCACGCTGCCGGTAACGCCCAGAGAACCATCGTTCTTGGCAAAGCAGTGGCGCACATCGCTGGCAGTACGGTTGCGGCTGTCGGTGATGGCTTCCACGATCACAGCCACGCCGCCGGGGGCATAGCCTTCGTAGGTGATCTCTTCGTAGTCCACATTGCCCAGCTCGCCGGAAGCCTTCATGATGGAACGCTTGATGTTATCGTTGGGCATGTTGTTGCTCTTGGCCTTGGCGATGATATCGCGCAGCTTGGAGTTGCTTTCGGGATTGCTGCCGCCTTCGCGCACGGCGATGGCGATCTCACGGCCGATCTTGGTAAAGATCTTGCCGCGGGCAGCGTCGGTCTTGCCCTTCTTGGCCTGAATGTTATGCCATTTGCTATGTCCGGACATGGTATCAGCCTTTCTTTATCTGTATGTTCAGGTTGGTCTGTGCCAATCATGCCTGTTTCGGCAAAATATTATAGCACAATCGAATGCTGTGGTCAAATCGTAGTAGGGTTTTGTGTCAGTGGGCGAATTGGCTGTTGTACAGGTTGGCGTAGAAGCCGCCCTGCGCCAGCAATTCCTCATGGCAGCCCTGCTCAATCACGTTGCCATCCTTCATGACCAGAATGGTATTGGCGTTCTGGATGGTGGACAGGCGGTGGGCTACGATGAAACTGGTACGCCCGGTCATCAGGGTTTCAAAGGCGCGCTGGATGTGCTGCTCTGTTCGGGTATCGATGGAGGAGGTGGCCTCGTCCAGAATCAGCATGGGGGGCAGGCACAGCATGACGCGGGTGATGCAAAGCAGCTGTTTTTCGCCCTGAGACAGGCTGCCGCCATCCTCAGTGATGACCGTATCATAGCCCTTGGGCAAGCGGCGGATGAAGCTGTGAGCATGGGTAGCCTTGGCTGCGGCGATGATTTCTTCTTCTGTTGCGTCAGGCTTGCCCATGGTGATGTTCTCCCGGATGGTGCCGCTCTTCAGCCAGGTTTCCTGCAGCACCATGCCGTAGCCCTCCCGCAGGCTGTGGCGGGTGATATCCACAATGTTGTGTCCGTCCAGCGTGATCTTGCCATCGTTCACATCATAGAAGCGCATCAGCAGGTTGATCAGCGTGGTTTTGCCGCAGCCTGTCGGGCCAACGATGGCGACCCGCTCGCCGGGTTCCACGTTCAGACTCAGGTGCTGGATCAGCTTGCGCTCGGGCACGTAGGAGAAGCTCACATCGCTCAGCTCTACCGCGCCAGTAGGCTCTTCCAGCTCCAGGGTGGGTTCTGCGTCCGGGGTTTCCGCAGTCTGATCGATCAGGGCAAAGACCCGTTCAGCGCAGGCCAGAGCAGCCTGCAACTCGGTCACTACGCCGGAAATCTCGTTGAAGGGCTTGGTGTACTGGTTGGCATAGCTCAGGAAGGCGGACAGCTGACCCACTGTCAGCATGCCCGGGCCGCCCAGAATGCACACCAGCGCGCCGGCAACACCCACGCAGGCGTACACCAGCGAGTTGACAAAACGGGTGGCGGGGTTGGTGAGGGAAGAGAAGAAAATAGCCCGGAGGCTGGCATTTTTCAGCCGCCCGTTGATCTCCTCAAAGCGTTCCTGTACCTCGTCCTCCATGCCGAAGGCCCGCACCACCTTCTGACCGGTGAGCATTTCATCGATCAGGGCAGTCTGTTCGCCGCGGGTTTTGGACTGCAGGGAGAACATGTCATAGGTGCGCTTGGCGATGAAGGAAGCCACCACCAGCGAAAGGGGAGTGATCACCACCACGGCGGTGGCGATCATCCAGTTGACGGAATACATGAAGCCCAGCGTGCCAAGAATGGTCAAAACACCGCTGAACAGCTGAGTAAAGCCCATCAAAAGACCATCGGCGAACTGATCCACATCGGTGATCACACGGCTGACCACATCGCCGGTGGGGTGGGTGTCCAGATAGGAAAGGGGCAGATGCTGCACATGCTGGAACGCATCCCGGCGGATATCCCGCACGGTGGCGTAGGTCAGGCGGTTGTTGCAAAGGCCCATCAGCCACTGGGCCAGTGCGGTGAAGCCGATCATCAGCGCCATTTGCAGTAGCAGCGGCAGGATGCCGTCAAACTGCACCTGCATGGCAGCGGGGATCAGGTCGATGACCCGCCCGGTCAGAATGGGGATATACAGCGTGGCGGCAACAGTCATAACGCACAAAAGCAGGGAAAGCACCAGATAGCCCCAGTTGCGCTTTACATAGCCAAGCACCCGCGCGAGGGTCTGCTTACGATTTGCCGTTTTCATCAGACCGCCTCCTTCGGATACTGAGAGTAGTAGATCTCCTGATACACAGGACAGTTTGTCAAAAGTTCATCATGGGTGCCGATGCCTGCCAGTTCACCGTCATCCAGCACCAGAATCTGATCCGCAAACCGGATGGAGCTGGCCCGCTGGGAAACGATGAACACCGTCGCCGAGGTCTCCATCTCCCGCAGCGCTTTGCGAAGAGCTGCGTCGGTGGCGTAGTCCAGCGCGGAGGCGCTGTCATCCAGAATGAGGATCTCCGGATTCTTCACCAGCGCACGGGCGATGGTCAATCGCTGCCGCTGACCGCCGGAAAGATTGCGTCCGTTCTGCTCGATCATCTCATCCAGCTGACCGGCTTTGCCACGGACCACTTCTGCGCCCTGAGCGGTCTCCAGCGCCTGCCAGAGTTCCTCGTCGGTGGCATCCTGCTTGCCCCAGCGCAGGTTGTCCCGGATGGTGCCCTTGAACAACATGGCTTTCTGGGGCACGATGGCGATCTTGTCGCGCAGGGCTTCGATGGACTGCTCACGCACATCCACGCCGTCCACCTGTACACAGCCGTTGCTCACATCATAGAAGCGGGGGATCAGGTTTACCAGCGTGCTCTTACCGGAACCCGTACCACCGATCACACCGATGGTCTGGCCTCTGAGGGCGGTAAAGCTGATGCTTGTCAGGCTTTCTTCGCCTGCGCCGGCATAGCGGGTGGAAACATTGTCAAAGCGCACACATTCTTCACAGGTGGCGGGAGCTGCCACAGGGGCGGCGGGATCCTTCATGGAGGATTCCTGCGTCAGCACGGTTTCGATACGTCCCGCGCTGGCAAGGGCTTTGGTGATGGTAATGATCAGGTTTGCCAGCTTGATCAGCTCCACCAGAATCTGGGACAGGTAGTTGACCAGCGCCACAACGGCGCCCTGCGTCAGGATGCCGCCCTCAACCTGCCATGCGCCGCTCCAAAGCAGCACGATCAATGCACCGTTCACCAGCACGTAGGTCAGCGGGTTCATCAGGGAGGACAGGCGGCCTACGCCTTGCTGCAGGGCAAACAGGGCGCCGGTTTCCTCGTTGTAGGCAGCTTCTTCGCTTTCCTGCTTGTTGAAAGCGCGGATCACGCGCACGCCAGTCAGGTTTTCACGGGTACGCAGAAGCACCTTGTCCAGCTGGCTCTGCACCTGCTTGTGCCGGGGCAGCGTCAGCGCCATGATGCCTACCACCACCAGGGTTAAAAGCGGCAGCAGGGCAAGGAAGATCAGCGCAGTTTTGGCATCAACCGTAAAGGCCATGATGGTAGCGCCCAATACCACAAAGGGAGAGCGCAGCAAAAGGCGCAGCGTCATGTTCACGCCGGTCTGCACCTGATTCATGTCCGTGGTCATCCGGTTGATCAGCGTAGGCGTTCCGATCTGATCCAGTTCCGTATAGGACAACTGCTGGATATGACCGAACAGCACTTCCTTTACCTTGGCAGTAAAACCGACGGCGGCTTTTGCAGCGAAAAACTGGGCGGTTACCGAGCAGCTGAGGCCCAGAATGCCAAGACCAACCAGCCCAAGGCCCATCTTGAGTACATAGCCGGTATTGCCTGCCAGAATGCCTTTGTCGATGATCGCTGCCATGATCAGCGGCACAAAGAGCTCCAAAAGAGCCTCCAGCAGCTTGAACAGCGGGCTGATGATGCATTCCTTGCGGAATGGCTTCAGATAGGGGAATAGGGTTCGCATGGGTAATTCTCCTCGCTTGTTTGTTATGGGGAAAGGCAGGGCGGCAAACGCCGTCCAAGCGGAAGGACAGAAAAACGCCCCGGCTGCAAATAACCGGGGAGAAACAGTTTAATACCAGAGCGCGCTTGCGATGACGGAAAAAATCATCAAACCGGCAAGGGTCAGGCAAACGATACGTATGATCGTGGTTTTGGCGTTGTTCTTGGTGCGGTTGGACACGGGATCCTCCTCCTGTTCGTTGAAATACATATGAAAGTATACCATCTTTTACAATGGAAAACAATCTGCATTTTCGCTGTTTGCGGCAGGGATAGGGTCGGTTAATGTCAAATATTGTAGAGACATTTGTTTATAAGGAGGATGATCCGGTGAAGCGGATTTTTACGCTTGCTTTGATAGCGATGCTTCTTTGCACTTCTGCCCATGCTTTGGTGGTGGAACCAGAGGAATACAATACTGCTTTTGCAGAAAAAACAGGTCTTTATGCGTATGATGGCTATGTGCTTTGCGACAGCCTGACCCTGCGGGCCAAGCCGGACATCAATTCCAAATCCCTGCGCAGCTTGTCCCATGGGCAGAAAATGCTCATCAGCATGCGGGAGGGCGAGTGGTATCATGTGTATGTGAGCGAGCATGTGGAGGGCTGGGTCAAGTCCGAATATGTGCTGGTGAACCCGCCGTTGTATGTAACGGAGGCCGAAACCCCTGCCTATGCATACGGCAGCCGGTACGCGCCCCGAGTTGCGCTGCTGTCCAAAAATGAAAAACTGCCCATCATCCACACCACAGAAGATTACTATATTATCAGTCTTCGTGGCGCATCTGCATGGGTTGAAAAGCCCGAAGCCCGCAAGGTGAAGGAATTTACGCCCAGCCAGCTGCTTACCATCACTTCGGCGGTACTTCTGTGCACAGATACGCAGAGTGGCACCACCAAGTATCACCACGAGGTTATCGATCCTGCGGTGCTGGGTGAGATCGGCAATCTGCTGGCGGATGCGGAAGTTATGGACGGGTCTGTCGCTGGTTGCCCCTTTGGCAGCGCCCTGTTGACGGTGACCTTTGCCGACGGCACCACCGCCCTTCTGGATCTGGCAATGGATGATTGCTGCGTTTACCGCATCGACGGTCGGGATTATTCCTATGCCCGTTCGCAATGGTCATCCGAGGAAGCGAACACGAATGATGTGCTGTTTTCGCTGTTTCCGGGGCTGAAAAATGCGCTGGGCCGGGAAGATCAATAAATGATTCAAATCCCCAGTCAGTTTTCTTGTAAAGCTGGCTGGGGATTCGTAATTGTGAGTCTTTCCGATTTCTTAAGCAAATCTGGCTCGGATTATTTCGCACAAGCATTGTGAACTCAGCCTTGTCTGCGATACAAAAAAGATCACGCAGACTGCAATGAATGCTGCGTGATCTGTGGTACGCCCGGTGCGATTCGAACGCATGACCTTCAGAGTCGGAGTCTGACACTCTATCCAACTGAGCTACGGGCGCATACAAGTTTATTTTAATCGGACATTGACAGTTTGTCAAGTA
>SVGQ01000165.1 GCA_015056245.1 Clostridiales bacterium
CAGGTTGGAGACCGTCAGGGTGGTGACGCCGTCCTTCTGGGAGGCGGTGGCAGTGAGCTGCTTCACCTCGCCGGTGAGGGTTTCGGCCTGCACGGCGCAGGGCAGCAGCTGAGCGTCCATATGGGGAGTGTACAGGTCGTACACATGATAGGTGGGGGTGAGCACCATTTCGTTGCCTTCGGTGAGTACCATGGCCTGCAGCACGTTGACGGTCTGGGCAATGTTGGTCATGGTGACGCGGCCCGCATGCTTGTTGAAGATATCCAGAGAAAGGGCAGCCACCATGGCATCGCGCATGGTGTTCTGCTGGTAGAGGAAGCCGGGGTTGGTGCCGGGCTCCACGTTGTGCCAGCAGCCCCACTCGTCCACGATCAGGCCCACTTTGCGCTCGGGATCGTAACGATCCATGATGGTCTCGTGACCGCTGACCACGCGCTCCATGTCGTACGCCTTGCGCAGGGTGGTCAGGTACAGGTCGCCGTCAAACTCGGTGGCGCTGCCCTTGTCGCTCCAGTCCTTGGGCACGGTGTACTTGTGCACGCTGACGGCATCCATCATGGGCTTGCAGCGCTGCATCAGCACTTCCATCCAGTGCCAGTCATCATCGCTGGGACCGCCGGCGATCTTGTAGAGCTTGTTGTTGCCGTAGCTGCGGCACATGGTCTGGAAACGGCGGTACTCGTCGGCATAGTACTCGGCGCGCATGTTGCCGCCGCAGCCCCAGTTCTCGTTGCCCACGCCCCAGAACTTCACGTTGAAGGGCTCCTTGTGACCATTGGCCCAGCGGCGCTGGCAGGTGGTGGAATCGCTGTCGGAGTTCAGGTACTCCACCCACTCGCTCATCTCGCGAACGGTGCCGGAACCCACGTTGCCGCAGATATAGGCTTCACAGCCCAGCTGCTTGCACAGCTCCATAAACTCATGGGTGCCGAAGGAGTTGTCCTCCACCACGCCGCCCCAGTTGGTGTTGACCATGCGCTTGCGGTTCTCGCCGATGCCGTCCTCCCAGTGGTACTCGTCGGCAAAGCAGCCGCCGGGCCAGCGGAGTACGGGGATCTTGATCTTCTTGAGGGCTTCCACCACATCGGTGCGCATACCGTTGATGTTGGGGATGTCGCTGTCCTTGCCTACAAACAGACCGCCATAGATGCAGCGGCCCAGATGCTCTGCAAAATGACCATAAATATGCCGGGAAATGGTTTCGCCTGGACGGGAAGCGTCCAGCAGAATCTTGGCTGCCATATGAATCTCTCCTTATTTTTTGTCCCATCAGGGATGTTGGTATGGGTATTGTAACACAACCGCAGCCAAGGGTAAAGAGGGTTTGATACGGCAGAGAAAGGCAACTTTGGTCACCTTTTGGGACGAAAGTATGGCATAGAATGCTTCCTGAAGTGGGGAATGTGGCGTGCTGGATGCATAGCGTTCAATCATTCCCGCTTGCCCGCCGCCAAAACATATGCTATACTGAATTACAGCGATTTGAACAGTTCCAAGCCACGGCCCCGTTCCCGTTTCCCGGAGCCGGCGGCTTTTCCGTGTTTCTTCTCTGAGATCAATAACGGAAAGCAGGAGGCGTTTTTCATGACATTGAACAGGATCGTCAGGCGTTGGCTGGCTTTTGCCCTGGCTGTGCTGCTGATCGTCCCGTGGATTCCTGCACGGGCGGCAAAGCTGATCCGTATCGGCTATGCGGATATGAGCGGCATGTTCTATACCGATGCGGATGGCTATCAATCCGGCTACATCTATGACCTGATGATGGAATGCGCCCAGATCACTGACCGGGATTACAGCTTTGAGCGCATCAATGCGGAAGATTGTTATGATCTGCTGAAAAGCGGTCAGATTGACCTGTGTGTGGGCGTTCCCGGCTCAGTTGCCAACCGGGAGCTTCTGTCCATTGGCAGTGAGAGCGTCATCAACACGCCTGTATCGCTGGTGGTGCAGCCGAGCAGCCCGGTGGGCTACGAGGATTATGCCGGGCTGGATGGCGGTAAAGTGGGCGTATATGCCGTCGGTATGAGCATGCAGCAGATCAAGGCCATGCTGGTGGTGCGGGGCGCGACGGTAACGCTGGTGGACACCTACACCTCGCGCCAACAGTTGCTGGATGCATTGAAAACCGGAGCCGTTGATGCGGCGCTGATCAACTCCGATCTGGGCATTACCGGCCTTCGCGTGATCGCGTCCTTCGGGCAGCGGGATTACTTCTGTGCAGCGCTGGCAAGCGGGGATCAATCCGTGCTGGAGGAGACCGATAAGGCGCTCCGGGAGCTGAAACTGGCGAATCCCAGCCTGATGGATACCCTGTACACCCGTTACAAGTTGGTGGATGATTATGTATATCCCAGCCTGACCAAGGATGAATTGAATTACGTGCGCAAAGGCCGGGAGATCCGGGTGGCGATTCCCCAAAGCGAGATGCTGGACAGCGATACGCCGGTGGATCCGGTGCGGCTTGTGCTGAGCGAGTTGAGTTTGAAGACCGGCCTCCGTTTCACCTATGTGGTCCGGGAGAACGAAGCAGAGGCTCTTGCCAGCCTGCGCGGCGGCAAAGCGGATATCATGCTGAGTTTTGACAGCGATTATGAATGGGCGCGGGATCAGGGCGTGCGTATGAGCGCCTCCTATCTGGACAGTACTTATCGTATTATCACGCTGTCTTCGGCTGTTTCCATGCGCAAACTGGCAGTAACGGAGAACAGCTATCTGCATTTCCGTCTGTCGCAGGAAAAGCGGTACGATCTGAGCCTGTATCCCAGCGATGAAAGCTGCATTCAGGCAGTGCAGGAGGGCAAGGTGGACGGCGCGGTTTGCTGGACCCCCTATGCCGAGCAGGTATTGTACCGGTTGGAGGACCGCAATCTGGTCTATGACGATGTGGAAAGCATGGGCGGCGAGGTAAGCATTGCGGTATCCAAGATGAGCAGTTTTCGTTTGCTGCCGCTTCTCAACAAAGCCATTGGCAGCATCCGGCCCCAGCGGTTCCAGACCATCGCTCTTGCGCCGGTGGGCGATTTGTTCGCCGCCCAGCAGGAATCGGAAGCCCGCCGAATGAATCTTGTGCTGATGAGCGTGCTGGTGGTCGCCATGGCTGTGCTGGCGCTGCTGATCCTCTGGGTGCTGAACCGGCTGCGCAGCGCCTCTATGCAGGTGGAGGCCCGCAACGATTTTTTGCGTGCCATTACCAATCAGGTGCGCCGTCCCTCCCAGACCATTCAGGGCGTGGTGGCGGGCGGTGCGCGTCTGAACCGTGCGGATACCACGCAGGCGCTGGCTACCACTGGCGAACAGCTGAGTGAACTGGCATCCGAAATTGAAGTGATGAGCCAGCTGGACGACCATACCTTTGCCCTTGTGCCGGTGCCTGTGCGCCCGGAGGATGTGTTTGAACGGCTGGCGGAGTATGTGCGACAGCGGGCAGCCGTGCGGGATGTGCATCTGGAGGTGCGCACGCCCAAAGACGAATGTCCGGTGGTTATGCTGGATGAGGAAGCGTACCGCCGCATCTGTCTGATCATTACCGACAATGTGCTCAGCCGTGTGGAAAGCGGCGGCAGGATCGAGCTGCTTTTTGATCTGGAGCGGGTGCGGGAACACAAGAACCAATGGATTCTGGTATCCTCTTTCGGTGACAACGGCGCCATGCTGTCCCGTCAGTTTGTCAGGCGCATAGGGGAGCGCACCCGCCGGGATTCCGAGCAGGTGCTGGGTCTGCGCCTGATGACGGTGAAGCGCATCGTACAGGCGATGAATGGTGAAATGGGCATCCGTCAGCGGCCCAACGCAGGCATGCGCATGACGGTGCGCCTGCCGGTGGAGCAGGCCGAACCCTTGCAGATGATGAGCCTGAGCCACGGGGTGTACGGCGGCAAGGGCTTGCTGGCTGGCATGAACATTCTCCTGGCGGAGGGAAACCCCATCACCGCTCAGCTGCTTTACAGTCTGCTGGTAAATGAAGGCGCCCATGTGGATCTGGTGGAGAATACCCGGCAGATTCAGGAAAGCTTCATCATGTCGCCCCCGGCTTTCTATCAGGCCATTCTGGCAGACCTGACCCTGCCCGGTGAGAG
>SVGQ01000166.1 GCA_015056245.1 Clostridiales bacterium
TCGGGATGGGTGTACCATTCGCCGCTGGGATAGGTGCTGAAATGGCCGTCTACCGCCTCGCCCCACATCCCCCAGGGCTGTTCCAGGCTCTTGTTCTCAATGAAGCGTGCAGGCAGCGCACGGGCTTCCTCAAGGGTCTTGACGCCGAGAATCTCAAAGAACTTCTTGCCCTGCCCTTCGGCTTTTTCCATGGTCAGGGGGAAGAGGCCGAACTTGCCGTTGTAGGGCTGGGCAAAGGTGCCGCTTTCCACGATGGCGCGCTGGAACAGGCCCACGTTGGTGGGGCTGGTCATCTGGGCGCAGACGCTCATGCCGCCAGCGGACTGGCCACCGATGGTGATGTTCTCCGGATCGCCGCCAAAGGCCGCGATGTTGCGCTTCACCCAGCGGGTGGCGCACTGCTGGTCAAGGAAACCGAAGTTGGCGCAGGCTTCCGGAGCCTCAGCAGTGATCTCCGGGTGGCACAGGAAACCAAAGGCGTTCAGGCGGTAACCCACGGTCACCACCACGATGCCGCGCCGTGCCAGACGCTCGCCGTCAAACTCCATTTCGGTGGTGTTGCCCACCTGCAGGCCGCCACCAAAATACCACACATAAACCGGCATGTTCTTGCGTCCATCAGCGGGTGCCCATACATTCAGGTACAGGCAGTCCTCACTCATAGGCAGTTCCGCATCCACAGCCCATTCCCGGGCATAGATATCCTTTGCGGGATCACCGGCGCAGTTGGCCTGCATGGCAATGGGGCCAAAATCAGCGGCAAACAGCTCGCCTTCCCAGTCGGGGCAGGGCTGTGGCGCGCGCCAGCGGTTTTTTCCTATGGGCTTGTCGGCAAAGGGGATACCCTTATAACTGGTAATGCGGGGATCGGCAGCGGGCAAGCCGCGTACCCAACCGTTTTCCACTTTCACTCTGCGGATCATTTTTGTCGCCTCCTGATGATCAACTTGATACTAAAAGAGAACGCCGCCCTTTGAAAGGCGGCGTTCGGAAATCCGAATTGGGGTATTCTTGTTCGGTTGTGGAACCGAACTGCGTGGTAGGATTAGCCCTTAACGCCGCCCAGAACCATACCGGTAACGAAGTAACGCTGCAGGAAGGGATACACAATGAGAATGGGCAGCGCGGAGACCACGGTGATGGCGCAGCGGATGGTCACGGGAGTACTCTTGGCGGCTGCCTGACTAGCCAGAGCATCAACGGAAGCGTTGGCTGCATTGGCTGTATTCATGGAGGTTGCCAGCTTCATCTTCAGCAGGTACTGCAGGGTGTGCAGGTACTTCTTACCGCCATTGTACAGCTGGGTGTCGAACCACTGGTTCCAGCTGCCGACGGCAACGAACAGAGCCACAGTGGCAAGCACGGGGGTGCACAGGGGGAAGATGATCTGCCAGAAGATACGCATGTCGTTGGCACCGTCGATGCGGGCAGACTCTGCCAGCGCTTCAGGCAGGCCCTGAATGTAGGTGCGGATAACGATCATGTTGAAGCAGCTGAACATGGTGGGAATGATATAGACCCAGAAGGTTTTGCTGAGCTTCAGCGTCCGGTGGATCAGCAGGAAGTTGGGGATCAAACCGGCGTTGACGTACATGGTCAGAACCACAGCCAGCGTAATGAACTTACGGAACACATACTCCTTGCGGCTCAGAGCAAAGGCCAGCATGGAGGTGAACAGCAGGTTCAAAAGAGTGGTGATGACGGTACGGGCAACAGAAATACCGAAGGCGTTCCAAGTCAGCTTATCGCCCAGCAGCGTGTTGTACGCTTCGGTGCTGAACTTACGGGGCCACAGGCCGATGCCGCCGCGAACTGCGTCGATACCATCGTTGAAGGAAATCGCTACGGTATTGAGAACCGGGTAAAGAGTGATAAACATCAAAATGCAAAGGATAATGCCGTTGATGATGGGGAACACGACATCCTGTTGCATGGGCTTCTTCGCCTTTTTGTTGTAGGTAACAGCAGTCACAGGATATCCCTCCCTTAAATCAGAGTATCTTCATCCAGCTTCTTGGCAATAAAGTTTGCCGCGAACAGCAGGATGATACCAATCACGCTCTTGAACATACCGGCAGCAATAGCGCGGCCGTACTTGTTGTTCTGGATACCATATTCCAGCACGAACACGTCAAGAGTCTGTGAGAAATCGTAAACCTGTTTGTTGCCCAGCAAGTACTGGAGTTCGAAACCAGCCTCCATCAAGTGACCGATGTTCATGATGAGCAGCACCACGAACGTGGACTTGATACCGGGCAGCGTCACGTGGAGAATACGCTGGAAACGGCCTGCGCCGTCGATGGCGGCAGCTTCGTACAGCGTGGGGTCGATGGAAGTCATGGTGGAAATATAGATGATGGAGTTCCAGCCAACTTCCTTCCAGATGTTGATGAGACCCACCAGGAACCAGAAATACTTGCCTTCGCCCAGCCACCAGATCGGTTGATCAATCAGCTTGATGGACAGCAGCATCTGGTTGATGGGGCCGTCGGAAACGAACATGTTCTGAGCCATACCCACAACAATAACCATACTCAGGAAGTGAGGGAGATAGGTTACGGTCTGCACGGTACGCTTGAAAGCGCGGTTACGCACTTCGTTGAGCAGAATGGCCAGCAGAATAGAAGCAAGAGTGCCAAAAACAAGGTTGATCACGCTCATGGCAAGCGTGTTGCGGAAACCAAGCCAGAAGTATTTCTCATTAAAGAGCCATTTGAAGTTATCAAAACCGATCCAATCTGCACCCTTTTTGATGGTGGAGATGTCCAGGTTCTGGAAGGCATAGCGCCAGCCCCACAGGGGATAGTAGTTGAACAGCAGCACATACAGCAATACAGGAATGGACATGAGCATCAGCCATTTCTGATCCCAAAGCGTCTTCCAGATGCTCTTTTTCTTCGCGGGCTGCATCGGTTGGATTTCGTAAGCCGCACCGGTCATAGGAATACCCCTTTCCGAAAAAACCATGGGGAGAGCAAGCTCTCCCCATGGCCTTGAGAGATTTCAGGATTACTTGGTGGCCAGCTCGACGAGCTTGGTAACCTCAGCCTGCATGAAATCGGTGTAGATCTGAGCATAGGGAGTGATTTCGGCAACGAAAGCATCCCAGTTGGCATCCAGCTCTTCAGCGGAAGCGCTCATGATGATCTTGGGCAGCTGCTGGTCCTGGATGAGGAGGAACTTGTCGTAGTCATCCTGGATGGGGGTCTTGTCGATCTGCCAAGCTTCGCCCCAGGGAGCCAGTTCGCAGGGAGCGTTGAAGAAATCAGCCCACTTGCCATAGCTGTAAGCAGCCAGGAATTCCTTGTCGTAGTCGCTCATGTTGAGCTGCAGGATTTCAGCCTGATCGCCGGGAGCCCAAGTGTTGCCATCGTCCATGGAGCCCTGCTTCTTGGGAGCGGATTCCCAGATAGCCAGAGCCTGGTTGGCCATCTTCCAGGCAGCGTCGGAGCGGACGCTGTACTGTTCGGCGGTCATGAGCATACGGCCGTTCTCAACATAGTAGTCTTCGCCTTCGATACCCCACTGCAGGATCTTCTGCCACTCGTCGCTCAGCAGAGCTTCGAACAGGGCGATCATGCGCTCGGGATATTCGCAGTTGACGGAGATACCAAAGCCGCGGTCCTTGTTGGGCACGCCGCCGTTGAGGTACTGCTCGTTGATGGTGCCAAAGCCGTAAGCTTCGTCATACACCAGGGGCAGGGCAACGTAGGTGTTCTTGTACATCTTAGCGGTTTCCAGGGCAGCGGTAGCAGTACCGAAGTCCCAGGTCTGGTCGAACATACCCAGAACGGTGCCGGCAGACAGCTTGGCGATGTACTGGTCGTAGGTCATGGTGAAGGTGTCGGGATTGATCAGGCCCTTGTTGTAAGCCTCGTTCAGCTTGGCATAGTAGGGCTTGGCGTAATCCTTGTCGATGAAGGTCTCAACAGCGTAGATGCCGTTCTCATCCGCGGTGCGGTTGATGAACACTTCGCCTTCGTTGGGCTGGCCCATCAGGTGCTGCACGGGGTTGATCAGGCAGAAGTGACGCCAGTCTTCGCACAGGATAGCGAAACCTTCGT